>NZ_ABCQ01000031.1 GCF_000170855.1 Moritella sp. PE36
TCTGCAAAGCCAACACACTAGCAACTACGTCCTCAATCGACATAGATGTCGAATCGATAACAAGTGCATCATCTGCAGGCTTTAATGGCGCGACCAAGCGGTTGCGATCTTGATGATCACGTTTCTCGATCTCTCCCAGAAGGGCTGACATGCTAACATCGAAGCCTTTGTCTTGCAACTGATTAAAGCGGCGAATGGCTCTTTCTTCAGCAGATGCATCTAAAAATATTTTTACGTTGGCGTCAGTGAATACAACAGTACCCATATCACGGCCGTCTGCAATTAAACCAGGTGCAACACGGAAATCTCGTTGACGTTGTAACAATGCCTCACGTACCGCAGGATAAACGGCTGTTCGAGAGGCTGCAAAGCCCGCTTCTTCTGTCCGAATTTCACGTGATACGTTCTCGCCTTCAAGGATCACTTGTAAGCCGTTATCAGTGGGCTCAAAACGTACATCCAAGTTTGCAGCAAGTATAGTTAAAGCAGGTTCGTTATCTAACTCAACATTATGGTGCAGCGCAGCTAATGCTAATACACGATAAATTGCGCCACTATCAAGTATATGCCAACCTAGCTTAGCCGCAAGTAATTGGCATAATGTGCCTTTACCTGAACCACTAGGTCCGTCAACCGTAATAATCGGTGCTATTGCTGTCATAAATTCTCCAAACTCAATATCTAACATACAACTTTAAATTGTGCTGTATGGATCTGGTCGCGATTATAACGGATCTTCATAAAGATAGTATGGAATAATAACCGTAAATAAAAAAAAGCGAGGTATTACCTTATCAGTAATACCTCGCTATTTAAGATTGATACTGTCGTCACTGCATCAAATATAGTGTATTTCGACTTATGCTTGAACTAAACCGGTAAAGCGTTCGAAATAATCGGGGAAGGTTTTTGAGGTACAACCAGGATCATTAATCGTTACTGGTGTATCACTTAATGCTACTAGTGAGAAACACATTGCCATACGGTGATCGTTATAAGTATCAATGGTAGCGTGAACTAACTGTGCAGGTGGGGTGATTTTAATGTAATCATGACCCTCTTCTACTTCAGCGCCGACTTTACGTAATTCAGTCGCCATCGCCGCTAAACGGTCAGTTTCTTTCACGCGCCAATTGTATACATTACGAATAACCGTTGTACCTTTTGCAAACAATGCGGTTGTCGCGATTGTCATCGCCGCATCCGGAATATGGTTCATATCCATATCAACGGCTGTTAATTCACCCACTTCAGCTTCGATATAACTATCAGCCCAAGTGATTTTACCGCCCATTGCTTCAATCACATCTGCAAACTGGATATCACCTTGGATTGATTTTTTACCAATACCCGTTACCCGGATCTTACCACCTTTAATTGCCGCAGCAGCAAGGAAATAAGACGCGGAAGACGCATCACCTTCAACTAAAAAGTCACCAGCAGCTTGATAGGTTTGCTTACCTTTAATGGTAAAGGTCTGATAATTATCATGCGTTACCGTCACACCAAACTGCTGCATAATGTGAAGCGTGATCTCAATATACGGTTTAGATACAAGCTCACCAACGATCTCAATCGTCGTATCATTGTCAGCCAAAGGTGCAGCCATTAAGAATGCAGTCAAGAACTGGCTAGAGACACTGCCATCAATCTTAATATTACCGCCTTTCAAGCCAGTACCTTTAATTAGCACTGGTGGGTAATCTTCATTTTTCAAGTAAGTAACATCCGCACCCGCTTGGCGTAGGCTATCAACCAAGCTACCAATTGGACGCTCTTCCATACGCGGTTCGCCAGTTAATTCAAACTCACCTTCGCTCAGGCATAATGCCGCACATAAAGGACGCATTGCTGTACCAGCGTTACCTAAAAATAATTCCAGTTTTTCATTTACAGAAAATGCACGACCTAAACCAGTGACGGTACAAATTGTTTTACATGCAGACAGATCATACTGCACACCTAATTTTGTCAGTGCGTTTAACATATGACGAATATCATCACTGTCTAATAGATTCGTTAAACGTGTCGTGCCTTTAGCAAGTGCAGCAAGTAATAATGCACGATTTGAAACACTTTTAGAGCCAGGTAAGTTAATAGTGCCTGATACTTTACCAATTGGTTGTAATGTTAATTTTTCCATAAATTTATTCACTTAATTTTTAATTAATACAACAAATAGTCGCTAGCGTTACTTGCTATGCGGCTAACTCAGCCAGCACTGTCAGTAGCGCCTGCATAAACGTTTCATTTTCCAGCTCGGTTCCTATGCTCACACGTAGGTGCTTGGTTAAACCATAACCCGCAACAGGACGAACAATCACACCCTTGTGTAATAAAGCTTGATACACAACGGTCGGATCTTGAGCTAGTTCCATGGTAATGAAATTACCTTTAGATGGAATATAACCTATACCTTGGTCACTGAAAAATGTTTCTAATACTGCGCGCTGCTGATTATTTAACGCCACACTTGCGGTTAAGAAATCATGGTCAGACAATGCTGCTTGTGCCGCTGCTAACGCAAAGCTGTTACAGTTAAACGGCTGGCGAACACGGTTTAATATATCGGCGATATCTGGACCTGACATGCTATAACCAACACGTAAACCAGCAAGGCCATAAGCTTTAGAGAAAGTACGTGTGATGATTAGATTTGAAAACTCAGTTAACCACGTAATAGACGGCGCTTGTAACTCTTTATCAACATATTCAAAATACGCTTCATCTAATACCACAATCACGTTTTCTGGCACTTTATTTAAAAATGCATATAACGTTTCTGCGGTTAAAAACGTACCCGTTGGATTGTTCGGATTGGCAATAAAGATAAGACGCGTACGTTCTGTAATAGCAGCCAACATAGCGGCTAGATCATGTCCCCAGTCTTTCGCTGGAACCGCAATACCTGTCGCGCCAATCGCTTGTGTCACTAAGGGATAGACCACAAATGCGTGCTCAGCAAAAATAACTTCGTGCTCTGCCGTCACAAAGCTGCGAGCGATAAGTTCCAGTACGTCATTAGAACCATTGCCCAACGTAAATTGTGCTGGCGCAAGATCGTATTTATCTGCCAGTGCTTGCTTTAAGTAGAAGCCATTCGCATCTGGATAACGGGTGATACCCGATAGTTCTTTCTCTAGCGCTGCTTTAACTAATTCACCAACACCCAATGGATTCTCATTCGATGCTAATTTAACAATATCTGTTAATCCTAGTTCACGCTCTAATTCATCAGTCGGTTTTCCCGCTTGATAAGGGTGTAAACCTTGTACCCCTGTATTTGCTAAAGCAAAAAAATCACAACTCATAATAAATCCTTATAGTCCGCGCTGTTGACGTTCAAATTTTTCCATAAAACCAATAAGTGCTTTAACACCTTCGATTGGCATCGCGTTATAAATACTTGCGCGCATACCTCCGACAATACGGTGACCTTTTAATGCCATTAAATTCGCATCTAGAGATTGCTGTAAGAACGCAGTATCCAAATCACTTGATGCTAATGTAAACGGTACATTCATTTTTGAGCGGTTAACCGTCGCGACATTATTGCCATAAAAATCACTGCTATCAATATAACCATAAAGTAGCTTGGCTTTTTCTGCGTTAATTTCTTCGATAGCAGATAGGCCGCCTTGAGCTTTTAACCACTTGAACACAAGCCCAGCTAAATACCAAGAATAGGTCGGCGGTGTATTAAACATTGAGTCATTTTCAGCCATCAATTTATAGTTAAAGATTGATGGGGTTTCTTGTTTGGCTTTGTCGAGCAGGTCATCACGTACAATCACCACACCCAAACCAGATGGGCCGATGTTCTTTTGCGCACCCGCATAAATGATACCGAACTTGCTAATATCTAATGGTTTAGAAAGGATGTTTGATGACATATCAGCAACAAGCGGGATATCACCTGTGTCAGGGATATCATTAATCTCGATACCTTCGATAGTTTCATTCGGGCAGTAGTGTACGTAAGCCGTGTTTTTGCTTGATACTTGCCATTGTGATGCAGGTTTAACGGCAACAATACCATCGGTACTTGGCATTAGAATGTTGGATTCATTAACCTGACAGTATTTCTTACCTTCAACAACCGCTGATTTTGACCATTGGCCTGTTAATAAGTAATCGGCTTGGGTTTTATCACCAAGGATATTCAGTGGCACAGCAGCAAACTGACCACGACCACCGCCTTGGGAAAAAATAACTTTGTAATTATCAGGGATCGCTAATAGATCACGTAAGTCTTGTTCTGCTGCTGTAGCGACGGCCATGTAGTCTTTACTACGATGGCTGAGTTCCATCACCGATACACCAGTATTATTCCAATTAATAAATTCTTTTTGGGCTTGTTCCATCACTGCATGTGGCAACATTGCGGGACCAGCGCAAAAGTTATAAGTCTGACTCATATCCATAATCCTTGTTAACAAAGCAGCTTAAACGCTTTAAACCCTTATTGAGTGACTATCTAATGTAAGCCATTAATGTTGTTTTTTAAAGTCTTTATTTTAATGTAAATAAATCGCGGTTGATGCAACGCTTGCTTGGTATGCAAGCCAAAAAAACTGACTGAGTAGGTCGTGTCTCAGGGGGCGTTGAGTTACGTCAATGCTTTAACGAAACTCAATATTATAGGAAGCGTGCGTGAGTGGGTATAATAATATTTTTAGGTTACTTTACCGTCTTCTTAGGTAACGCTGAATTTGCGAAAAAAAGGATAATTGTGCCAATTGCCATTGATAACATCGCCAATCCAAACTTAGCGTCACTTCCCATACCAGTGATGAGCAAAAACAAACCGATGACAATAAGTGATGAACCAGTGAACATTGCAGCTCGCGGATGAGTACTGACAAAACCAATCTGTTTAGCCGATTTCTTTGAACCCAGATGTTTATGTGAATGCTTTGCTGCTTTACGCTTTTGCTTTCTTACTGACATAACATGCTCCAAACGCTGATAAATTTCGTATGCTATCAATTACTTAAATTAATGATTATTTAAGATAGCGATTATTTAAAATAGTAATGGTCTTTACAGTACTTTTACCCCCTCGATAACATCCATCGGTGTTAAAGAGTAATTATTTTTTGGATAGTTTGTTGCTGACATACAGTGCGCTAAACTTGCTGTGATCGTCGCATTAACAGCACTGACCCCTTGTGCTAACAGTGCTGCAATCAATCCCGTTAACACATCTCCAGTTCCACCTTTACTTAAAGCATTGCTTCCCAAGGGATTGATGTAGATAATATTATTATAGGTGATAAGTGAGTTCGCGCCTTTTAACAACAGCACAGTTTGGGGATAATTTACGGCAAAGAGTCTTACATACTTGAATCTATTATTTTGCAGTTCTGCTACGGTTATTTCTGCTAGTTTGGTCAGTTTCAACAGAGAACAAAACTCTTTAGGGTGTGGCGTTAACACCACATTCTCACTATTTAGGACAGTGAGAACAATATCGTTATGAAACAAATCTGCATCAACAACTTTTGCTATATCCCTGTTTAAGATCTGTTTCACTTGTGCTTTTCTATCATGATCATGACCAAGCCCCATACCGATAGCGACCGCAGTACAGTTTTCTGGCAGGACAGACTTTTGCATAATATGATACGGTACATTGACCTCTTGCTCCGTAATCACAGAAACCAAACCAGCACCAAATGCAAAGGCGGCCTCCGCGGCAATGATACCCGCCCCTGTTTTATTACCGACAATGACGCTTAAATGGCCAAATGATCCTTTGTGCGAGTTTTGTTTTATTCGTAATGGTAGTTTTATATCAGAGGAGTCTAAAAGAAAGGTATTGGTGGCCGTTTCATAAATACTGCGGTGCACGCCTAAGTCACTGACGATAATTTTACCCGTATAATCTTTCGCAACGTCACTGTAAAGTGGCGTTTTTAACGCACCCATAGTGATGGTTATGTTAGCGCAAAAACCGACGGTAGTTACTTGGCCCTGCTTGTTTATTCCCGACGGAATATCACAAGCAATTTTATGTCCAGGCCGAGAATTTAGTCGTGTGATCAGACGTTGTGACTCGTCATCCAGATCTCTGCTTAATCCAGAGCCAAAAAGGCAATCGACAATGACATCGGGTCCGTGTTCAACTGATAACTCAGATAAGGAATCGATAATATTGACGCCTAGCAGGTTAGCTCTTTTATATTGCAGTTTGGCCATCGCCGATTTCACGTGATACGGCACAAGTATGCTTACATCGTATTGTGAATATAAAAGTCTGGCAAGCGCGATGCCATCGGCGCCATTATTGCCTGCGCCACAGACGATTAGTATCGTCTCATTATTTGAAAACATACCGCGTATATATTGCATCATCGACGCAGCGGCATGCTCCATCAGTAAATCTTCACTTAACCCAAACTTATCAACACATCGCTTATCTAAAGCGCTCACGTCATCAAATACCTTTTGCATTCTATTACTCCATCATTGAGCGTCTTTAGTCAAGTATGCTTTATGATCAGCCTGCTTGCTTTGGTTTTAATGATCTTAGATTAAGGCTACCAAACACGTTAATTAACGCACCCAGAATAATTAAACTACCGCCAATCCAAGTCCACAGAGAAGGTACTTCACTAAACAATAACCAACCGAATATAATTGAGAACACCACTTGCACATAAGAATACGCCGTTGCTTTGCTCGCCACTTCTGTTTGCATGGCTTTGGTTAACCCCACCTGCCCTATTTGAGTGAAAATACCAATAAAGATCAACAATACAAACGCTTCTATATTAGGCACAACAAAATCATCACCGAGTAAGATTAATGATAGCGGTAATGCCACAAGTGGAAAATAAAATATAATCACAGAGCTATCTTCAGTACCACTAAGACGTTTAACAATCACATAAGCAATCGCACTCCCCAACGCGCCCAACAGTGCAACGACAACGCTGAATAAAGGTAACTCAGCTGTCCCAGAGAATGTCAGGCTTGGGCTAACAATAAGTAATAATCCAACGATGCAAAACAGAATGCAGATAATAGTCGAGCGTTGAATACGTTCTTTAAGAAAAATTAAGGCAAGTATAGCCGTAAATACCGGATGTAAATATTGTAAAATAGTGGCTTCGGCTAAAGGTAAAGTCGTCACTGCGAAATACACACAGATGAGGGCTAATGAACCGACAGCACCGCGCGCCATAAGTAGTTTTTTATTATGGCCCCAAACGGATATGCGTTTACGACGTACGTCCACATAGCTAATAATCAATGACACCATCGCTCTTGCTGCGACAATTTCAAAAACCGGAATACCATAAGTACTGACTAATTTAACCAAGCTCGTCATGATCGCAAAAGCCAATGCAGACATCAGCATAAACCTTACACTAACAGGGATATTATTTATAAATTGAATAGGCATAGAATGTGATTAACTTCAAATGATTAGGATCGTGATTCTATAAAACTAATCATCTAAATGAAAGCAGTTTCAAATAGTTATCTAGCTGTATTAATCTTATCAATGCTATTAATCTTATTAATGTAAGCGCACCATAGCTCAGAATTACGTGGTGGTACGCTTGGGTCACCCCGAATACCTAACTTAAATTCAATAACAGAGCGCCATTCTGACGAACCTAAATCGGGTCCGTGCCCTTGCCCATCACCTGTCATCCATTGGCTTTCTATTTTAGTGAACCATTTATTTGAACAAGTTTGCGCCTTAACACTTGTTTTCAGTACTGGATCCAGATTGTTATCATCTCGACCACCCGCACTATTTTCACTCACAGAACAAGCAACCACCACAACTGAAAACAAGGCTATCGTAATTAACTTAACAACTTTCATTATAATAAACTCCCTCATCACCACTACAGTTTAGCGTTATGTTTGCGTATACTGCAGCGATTAAATTAATACCAACACTAATACAAAGATGGTGCAACACAATGATTATTTTTACCACGAACTTAGGTGACATCGAAATTGAACTGAATATGGAGAAAGCGCCTGTCACGTCAAAGAACTTTCTACGCTATTGCAAAGACGGTTTTTATGAAGGCACTATTTTTCATCGAGTGATTAAAGACTTCATGATCCAAGGTGGTGGTTTTACTGAAAATATGCAAGAGAAGAAGACTCGCCCAGCCATTGCTAACGAAGCTAATCGAGGCCTTAAAAATGTGATTGGTTCAATTGCAATGGCACGTACAGATTCGCCACACTCTGCAACAGCGCAATTCTTTATTAACTTAGATGACAATGCGTTTCTTGATCATACAGCGACGACAAACGCTGGCTGGGGCTACACGGCCTTTGGTACTGTTACCGCGGGCATAGATGTAGTTAACATGATTGCATGTTCTAGAACAGCCACAGTAAAAGGTCACGAAGATGTACCAAGTGAAACCATTATAATTAAAAAAGTAGTCATCAAATAATGTATGCGGATGCCGTAACTTAATTATGGCATCCTTTCGTTATCACAACATTCGCAATTCGGTCTCAGTGCTAACATTTTGACGTCCTTCAATTTATACATGTATAACACCTTCAATGACAGTTATCGCACTGCCAGTCAGTTTAACCTTTTTGTTTGGCATTAATTCAACACCAACAAAACCGCCTCGTTTAGATGCTTGAAAACCTTTTAATGCCACTTTATTTAATTTTTCAGCCCAATATACAGCTAAAGCACAATGTGCCGAGCCCGTGACGGGATCTTCATTGATACCAACCCAAGGAGCAAAATGCCGAGACACAAAATCCACATGGCTGAAATCCGACTTGGCTGTAACAACGACACCACGCCCTTCCAATTCGTTCAAGCCATCAAAGTTAGGCGATAATGACCGCAATATTTCTTCATTTCTAATTTCGATTAGATACTTAGGTCCAAATTGCACATAAGAAACGACATCAGACAATTTAAGACCGAGCAATTCTAGCAGTACTGTATTAACCAGAGTATCAAACTCAAGTTCAGCCGTTGGAAACAACATGTCAATATCATGTTCACCAACAGTCACCTCTAACGGCCCTGATAATGTTTCAAAAACAATACCCTCACCAATAGCAACTAACCCTTTTTGCTTTAGGATATGTGCCATGGCAAGTGTCCCATGACCACAAAGGTTAACCTCTACCTCAGGTGTAAACCACCTTAGGTTAAAATCATTCAATGACAAAAATGCGGTTTCAGATACAGCTATTTCAGCTGCAATAGAAAACATCAATGATTCATCAAGTGGATGTTCCGTTATACATACGCCTGCAGGATTACCCGTGAAAGCTTCATTTGTAAATGAGTCAACTTGATATATTTCTAACTTCATCATTTCTCCTTAACTCATAAATCACACAATTCACTGAGATGCTGGATTTGTTGATAATCTCCACTCACCTCTGCCCGTGAGGCATCTGGGGTATACCAAATCGCATTCAACCCGGCCTCAACCGCAGGCTCTATATCGCGATGTAATATATCACCGACCATGGTAACTTCGCTTGCGTCAACACCAAGCGCTTCGACCACCGCTTGATAATAAGCAGCTGTTCCCTTGCCAATACCTAAGTTTGATTGGCAAAAGAATTCCAATATGTACCCTGCAAGTCCAACTCGTTCAAATGCAGCTTTAATATCGTCTTCACTTGAGTCTGCAGCGCCAGTCGCCACATAAAGTTTACAGCCCTGTTGTGACAATAAAGCCAAGGTATCATGCGCCCCGTTTATCGCTTCAACGTGTTCCCAATCACACATTTTACCTTTCATGTCTGGGGGATTAACCATTAAGGTTCCACCCCAATCAAACAGATAAATCTTAGCCATTAGGCACTCCTTTGCGTTTAACCGTTCCATACGATAGAGGATATATTAGGCTTTACATACAATAACATGCACAAGTTTATCGACACTCTCACCAGTATTACTTAAGCCACGTTCAGTAAATTTATGGACACTTTCAATTTTAAAACCAACTTCGCGTAAAAGATGACAAGCACTAGAGTCATCATACAGTTCAAAACCATATTTCACGAAAGGAAGGTTTTTCATAAAATCTCGGTTTCCGAAAGCAATACAAAAAGTGCCAGAAGGCTTCAATACTCGTCGGATTTCAGAAAGATGTTCATAAGGTTTTTCCCAAAAATATATGGTGTGTACCGTAAACACCTTGTCAAAATAACCCGCTTCGAAAGGAAGTGCCCGTGAGTCACCACACTCAAATTTAGCAATCCCTTTTCTAACCTGAGTGTCATTAAGCCTATTAGCCTCGGCAACGAGCGCTGTTGAAATATCGATTCCCACATAATTAATGCCTTTGGCTTCTTGCAAAATTTCTTGTACGAATGCTCCATTACCGGGTCCAATTTCTAGCACCACGTTTTCGTCATTTAATTCTAATAGGTTTATACATTCTCGATTAAGATTATAGTTGGCTTTATTCATACTAATACCAACTTCAAGCGCTTTATCTCCGCTCGGACATCGAAGTTGAGATGCTAAATGTTCGGGTTCCATATTGATCTCCTTTAAAAGCCATCAGCCAACGTTTATGCTCGCTTTACCGCAATCACAGAGAGAGTATGCCAATGCTTGATTTTTCCTATGGCTGTTCGTCCTTTCTCATCACGTTCGTGAAATTCTATAATGTCAAACTCGTCAAACAAATTTAAAACTTGCTGTTTGTTCATGGGGTTTGTTGCACTACGATACCCAGCAGCCCAGCTATCATTCACCCCCATAAAATCACCAGCAAACACACCATCTTGGGCTAAACTGGATGATATTTATCCATGTGTTTTGAAACTCGCTAGGCTCGGCAAAATAAAGACTCGAATGAGCCAAAACCAGAAACTTGATAACCTAAATCACTCAGGTAATAAATATCACTTCCTGTCCCACAGCCACAACCCGTTACTGTTTTATAATTAGATGTGTTTAGCTTAACCGCGGATTCAGTGCTTGGTTTATGTTTACGCGTTAACGCCTTTTCGTAATATTGACGCCAAACATCTGCATTTTTTCCATGAAACTACTTATTTACTCTTGCTTAAGGCCATTATCATGATTCAAAGATCATAAAGTAATCGACTACTCAATGGACATAAGAAATAGGGTTGAATCATTACTGTCTAATCTGTAATTCAAGGTTTGTCCTTATGATACTTACTGTTATTTTTGTGTAAGAATCATTGAACTGAAATATATCATAGCAGTGCCCGAGAGCCTTTGAACCCAATTGCCCATTTTGGTATTTTTAGCCGATGATTTTATTTTATCTATTGCTAAGGTTACGCCGACAAACCACATAAATATGATGCTGGCATGAATTGATACTAACGAAAATGCATTGAAATACGAGAAGTTGTCAGGAGATATGAATTGAGGAAAGGCCGCCAAGTAAAACATCGACACTTTAGGATTTAGGATTTGAGTGATGAACCCTTCATTAAAATAGCCAACTCCGTTCTTCTTCGCGTTAATTTTTTTATTCGTGTCAGTATCACTACTCGTTGTTTTATAAGAGCTAATAATTGCTTTTACACCAATATAAAACAAGTACCCTGCACCGAGTATTTTAATGATGAAAAACAACTCCGCAGATTGCATCAATAATGCAGAAAAACCAAAAATGGAAAGCGCACCGTGAAAGAAGGTTGCGGTCGTTAATCCAAAAATATTCAGAAAGGAAGCACGCGGCCCCTGCGATGATGCCGTTTTTAAAATCAATACACCATTTGGGCCTGGTGATACAACTAAAAGTAACGCAATTAAGCTAAAAGCTAATATGTCATTCACTATTATTTACTCCTTTTTAGTGACTACAAAAATATTCCTTCAGTTATCAATATAACCTTACCGTATTTACCACCATACTCAATCCCCTTAAGCCTTCCTTTTCATCGCTTGAGCAGATAAGCGTATCGTGCTTTCATCTTTAAAACTTACTTCAAAGACGCCACCAGCAGAAGACAATTGACGCACTTTCAAGTTATGAGCGCTAAGTTTACTAAACCAAAACGGTGCTAGAGAGCACTGAGCAGAACCCGTTGCTAAGTCTTCAGGTATGCCGATACGAGGCGCAAAATATCTTAGCACATACTCGTAACTATCACTTTGAGCCGTTACGATTAGTGCGTGGTAATCGGCAAACTTTTCAAACCATGCATGATTTGGGATAAAGTCACGGACTGCTTGCTCTGACTCTACAACTAAAACCAAATCTCTTGTCGCATAAACCTCAATTGGATCGATATTTAGCTCTTGGTAATCTATCCCGTGATGAATGAACTCAGGAGTCCACGCAGGAAGTTCCATTTGATAAAAACTATCCTGTTGGGTTATCTCAATATCACCATACTGACTTTGTAATAAAACCCTTTCCTCACCTGTCTTTTCTAAAATTGCAGCCGCAGCACCCAGACTTCCGTGACCACATAGGTTTATTTCAGCCGTGTTTGAAAACCACCGGATTGAATAACCAAGAGCGTTTTCAACGATAAAAGACGTGACAGGTTGAGATAGGCTTCGAGTAATATTTAGTAGCTTTGAACTATCTAACCACTCATCGAGAAAAACGACGCCACATGGGTTACCTAAAGCTTGCTCACCGCAGAACACATCGTAAATATATTTCTTGATATGAATATCTCCTAAAGTAAGATCATTTTATTTGTTGCTGCAATATACTTCCGTATCACCTCATTGAATATAAATAACATCGAGTGACACTACCAACAAATAAGTAACAATGCCATTTATTGAGCGCACAAGTATTTCGCCTTTAGATAAGTTCTGATATTGCAAATTACCAACGCTCGTTGATGATACTTATTGTTCTCTATCAGTAAAATAGCAACTCATCACTTTAAGTATTGATGCAATATTCCAGTCTCATTTAGTTCAACCTTTACGATTGCGCCATTGATTAATGTTAAGTTTGGTGGAACATGACCTATATCCAGGTCTATCATCACTGGAATCCCTATATCCATCAGGTATTTTTCCAATACCTCATAGTAGCTAAGGCTCTGATCACTTTTCGGTACAGCAGCTGCACTTCGACCGAGCAGCAACCCGCTGATACATGAGAACACGCCCCTAAACTTCATGTTTAAAATTGTTCTGGCTAGCTCAGTTGGTGACATTTCAGCATTTTCTAGATATAAGACGATCCCCTCAGAGTAACGCTGCGATAGTCCTTTTAGATCTAAATACTCAGTTTCAAATAGATGAGACAGTGTATCCCAACACCCGCCAATTAATCTTCCCTCTATTGATGAACCAAATTCAGGTTTTACCAACCACTTCCAGTTAGTTGGGGTATCAGGCATGATTCCAGAGGTTGGTTCTGTGACTATATCTGGCCAGCTACTCGCATATAATTTCGATTCAGTTTGCGAAAAAGATCCACCTATAGAAGTACTTAAATGCATAAGTGTATTAGCTGTTAAGGGATCATTAGCTTCGCTGGTTAAATCCATCAAATTTGAACAGTGTCCGGTAGCCCAGCTCAGTTTACTCGTGAAAACGGCAGCTATCGTACTCACGTCGGAAAATCCTAAGATCCATTTTGGCCGTACGGTTTGAAGTTTGGCAAAGTCTATAAGCGGAAGGAGTTCAATCGCTAACTGCCCGCCCCAGGGAGGGTAGATAGCGTCAATCTCGTCATCCATAAGAAATGACATCAGCTCATCCGCACGTTTCTGTGCCGGTGCGCTTACGTGTTTTCTTTGCCCGTATAGACATTTACCTACAACCACATTAAAACCTCTAGATTCAAGGTTCTCTCGCACAACTCTAAACCTGGCGTCATGTTTTTTTTCAATGCCTGATGAAAACGCAGTAATAGCGATAGTGCTACCTTGTTGTAGTGGTTTAGGATATTTCATTAACACTCCCCGTAAATTTAGCCTTTAATCACAGTAAACATAAAAGCACTAAAATACAACACCTTACCAGAAACTATTCCATCAAATACAGAGCAAAGAACAAGCTCCAATGTATCACCCTGAGGTAACAGCTTGACTTGGGAACGATATTTCCAAAACCAAACATTCTTGTTCACAAATAAACGGCCCATGAACTTCTCCGGGAGGACGACTTGCATAATCCCCTGCTTCTAACCAAATACCAAAAGCCACATCAAAAAGCCGACCAGATACTATGAATATTTCTTCCGGATAATCATGAGACTTACCACCAAACATTGAAGTATCAGCGCCCGCTTTGAATCGAGTTAAACGTGTGTAATCTCCTGTGACTTCATCCATCGATAAAGTTAATTGCTCAAGCTCACCGTTTGTATCCGCAATGACACTCCACTGGCTTTTATTCGCCGCAGCTAACGTATTCCAATACTGAATTGTACTTTTACTCATGACTATCCTTGTTCTATTTAACGCTTTAATTATCAAAGTTAAACATAACATTAGCTCTAACTTATTGATAGTAAATAACTATTGTTATCACGCTTAGAACATTATAAATTCACTTTTAGCATGACATCTAAATAAGACATATTAGCTTAGGTGTTTCCCCTACCATTCAACAAGTACAGTGATGTGGTTTAATTCTATAGGACACCTCTAAAAGCATTTAAGTATAATGTCAATTAGAAGTGATATTATTCCGTTAACCTTACCGAATCACATGAAATGTAAGCCTATTACTTACATAATAGGCTTACATTTATCATCCAAAAGAAGGAACTATTCGTTAAGTCAGGTGACATCGCATTACCGACCTAATGAGTGCCCACTATCTAAGTAAGTATCGTTTTCATCCTCACTGACAACAAACCAAGGAGTTACTGTCGAACGACGTAAAAACCCTTTGGCCGTAATTACCTGATATTCACGCCCTAAAGGATCATAACAGTGAGTATCACTGTACAAATCACCTCTTGCACTGTCATCACTCACATAGTTCCAATCATTCAAGAAGTAAGGTTGATAGCTCCGTATTGGCAATCCTTTACTGTTATATTCAGTTCGTCCGGAAACCGCCCAACGAAACTCACTGGGTTTAACTGTAGGTGTTTTACCTTCGACCACCTCCAAACTACCATCATCCTGACGTACCCATGAATCCCCGTTTTCAAAACGTACTGCCGTTTGTAATGACCGACCAAACCCATCACTCATTTGTATCGTCTGGCGCAACTGCTGCTCTGGATCCTTATCATAACGGTCCGTCACCACGCCCAAACCATGAGGTGGTATACGCGGTGTTTGTGAAAATAGGTCAGATAACGTATTTTGTAACGATTCTTGGATATCGTTTCTTTCTATCCAACGACGATAAGCTAAAGCACAAACGTAACAATCTTCAGTGACAGCATTCGCATCACGCAACGCTGACCACGTCATACTATCACCAACCTCCTTCAACTGCGCATCTGTAACTCTGTACATCCAACTGTCCGGAATACTTACCTGAAAACTTGCTACAGGGATCCCGGGAACGAGTATTAATGCCGTATCAATGCTAGTTGGCACCTCAAAGTCTTTACTAGAGTAACCAGTTTTAACACCATTCTCCGTTCCTGAGAAGCGAGCTGACGTCACTCGTCCCAATGCATCAAATGTCGCATAGTGATTATTATTTTGAGTGTCATTTATTTCATATGGTGCAAGAAAACGATAATCATATTTAGCATTAACAGTGAGTCCAATCGCATCGGTGACTTTCGTTACAGCACAATAATGTGCATCCCACGTAATTTCCGTCTTGCCTGTAAGTAATGAACTTTGTTGGTTTTTGACTCGGTAGAATTGATCAACATCATGATACTCAGTATAACCTCGGCGTGCAGCCCATACTGTGTGTTCCTGATGCTGAGAGTCTGCACCTGTATCCGTAGAAAAAGATGGGACTACAACAGGTATATAACCGGCGTCTTCTAACGTTTTATTCAAATCATCCAGATCTAATTTGTCCTTAAACACAGTTAAATCTTGTTCCGTTAACTCTGCCGTTTCAATATAGGCAACAAAGGGTGGAAAAGTCGCATTTTCAATACCTTGTTCCATCGGTAAATATTGTGTGCGCTGATGACCTGAATAACTTGTATCACTAGATGTAATTAATGAAAAACTGCCACCATTATCAAGAAAATCTTCTAAATCAAAATCTTTTGCTATAGCTTGCTCATATTCCCACACATCACTTCGAGCAATATCCGGGACACCTAATATAAATTCATGAATATCAGTAAAATGATGTACCGATTGACGCTGACGAGTGAGTCTAAGCATCTGTTGTTGCTCATCACAGCTACTGTTAAATTGATTTTCTGTAATACTCGTTGGATATAAACTTTGGTCTGCACTAGCACGACGCGGATAAGCAATACTCACACTATCTATCGGTATCCCCCAGGCATCACTCGCGAGTAAAATTTGTTGGCTGCATTGTGGATCATTTTTTATTCGTTCATACAGATAGCTACGGCTTTCAATTTCACTCACCCAAGCAAAAGGTTCGTCAGTAGCGGCACCCTCAATCATTCTAACTTGAATACGATGATCAGATACAGAATACGGTGACTTAGTTGTACCATCTTCACCATATACTTCATTACGTAGCAATTGACCTTTAAGTGCACGTTGTAACCAATAAGTTTGCTGATCCGTCAGCAATATCTCATTATCAATACCAGTCGTGTCATCAAATTCAGTATATCTATGCGTGAATATTGGGTACGCGTCACTGTCTTCGTTCCAATATTCCAAGTGAAATTGCTTATCAATGTCCTCAATGCCCGTAGCAAACCAACTCACTTCACGTGCAGGATGCTGTGTTGGCATCTCACCTCCGACTCCTTGAGCAAACGTATCGGTATCTGTCTGCGTTACCCGACCAAATCCTCTGAATTCTCGCTCTTTACCATCCCAACAACCATGCGCATATTGCTGTCGGCTGGTCAATTTATTACAGGTAATCTCATCCAACACTTCGGTACGCCATAATAAATGAATCGAAAATGGCAGGTGGCTACTCAGTGTGTTACCGCTCTCTTTGGCCTTTTTCTTATCGTCTAGCCAAAATTGAGCTGAACTGCGATAAAACAGTGATGTTTCTTTCCCCATATTATTATTGACTGTATTCAGCAACCAGGGCTTATCTGTTGCGAAATCAAGACGCCAATGGCGAGGTTCCATATGCGGTACTGTCAGTATGCAACTCGAAACCCCTAACCCTTGCGTATCCGCTATCTGCAATTGACAGGTATTATCAAATATCACGCCGTCCGGAAGAGCAATTGTAACCGACTCGCTAAACTTATTGCCGCTATTGTTAATAAACAATTCAAGGCGAGTGCTGTGCGCATAAATAATATCCGTTGTACCAGAACCATCAATATCCGCTAAATAAACCTGTTCAGGATTAAACATGTCAGTCTCAGGACTAAATCCTGGCAGCTTAACTGGTTGACCAAAATGGCCATTACCTAAATTAGGCCAGCATGTTACCTCTGTGGCAGAAATATCAGCCAAATGCTGTTGACCTGAACCTAATAAGTCAGCAAAAACCACCAGCCGTCTTTCATCTCGGCCCCAAATAGGTAATGTGATACCCGCTAATTGTTCAACAATATGACTCTGAGCCCAGCCAGTTCTCTCATTCGCATAAAGCCGTACACTGCGTGGCCCAATCATAACCAAATCAGCAAGCCCTGAACCAGTTAAATCAGCCAATTGTGCCTGAGGATGAAAGTATTCAGTAGGAAGTGTTGATAACGGAATAAACGATGACCACTGCCCATCCGATGCCATGCTATGAAAACCATTCACACCCGCAGAGGTTATTAACCAATCTAGCTTACCATCACCATTAAAATCGAGTAAAGAAGCACTACCTTGCAAGGCGGGGATCTGGGGTAAACATGTCATTACATCATAATCGACTGCATTAGCGTCACCGTCACCGCGAATTGGCGCTCGGTACCACCACGCATCAGGACCATCTTGATAAAGGATCCCAGGTAACCCTTCGCCATATAGATCAACCAATTGATATGGCTGGTATTGATTTAACTTTTTCAGTTGAGGCATTTCTTCCCAAGCCCCACTCGGTATATCATGAGCATGATCTCGATCTAACCGTTGATAATCCAACTCTAAAGGAGGTAATTGAGCGGGCTTCTTGCCGTTTTCATGGGCTAACTGACGGGCAGACGTCAATGTACTGGCTCTGCTATTCAGATCGTAAGTTAATATAAGACGCGATACCAAAGCAGGTACTTCATCAGCCAAGCTGACGTTAACCGAACCAGCAGATAATGCTTGCAAACGATGATACATGAGTACTTGTTGACACAAACGACGCGTTCGGATCTCAAAGCCGTATTCAAAACGAGAAAAGCAATCCGGCCGAACCATCCAGTTTGTTGCATTAGGATAAAATTCAGGCACATCATTAATGCTGCTGGAACTCGCCCCATAATCGAACACTAAATGAAACAACCACTGATCATCATCAGGTGCCGCACTCAACGAAAAAAATGCTGGCGATGAAGTTATATTTCCATAATTAACCTGTTTTAAATATCGTTGTGCACTGCTTGAAGACAGCTTATCAATTTCAACCTGATCACAGCCATTATCATCTTCTTCTTTATATTGATAATAAATATGTTCACCGCTAGGCGTTACACTTTCTTCCAGTAACCATTGAGCGATCTGTTCTGGTTTATCTGGATTCGCCACACGAGCCTGACTATTTTTACCAAACAAATGCACTTCGCCATTTGCAGTATATAATACCCAAAATGGTTGACATGGGCTCTCGTCAACTGCTTTATTATCTGCGTTATTACTTGTTGATTTTGGCTCCCAGTATTCCAACTGACTAAAATCACCTATAATACGCGGTTGATAACGAGAGACTTGCCAATCACTCCCCAAGTCACTTCCCTGTAATACATTTTTCACTTCTTGAATTGGCACCTTGTTATTTACAACCGCATTTAACACTTCCCCAGATGGGCCTAAGAAAGTGTCTTCTCCTGCGTAATTAGGCACTCCTTTTGATGTCCTGAGGCTGATTGACATCGTGCCACATTGCCAACCAATACCAAAATGGCTATTACCACCACTACTACTGTAAGATAAACCCAGCGCAGGTGCGTTACCACGTCCAGCTGAAATTGGCAGCGGTATCGATAACGACGCCATCCCTGTAGGACCACCCGCGGTCAGTGTTTCACCCATACCATTGATAGTGCCCCCTCCTTTCGGTAGTGACGGCGTTTGTAACTGAACCTTATCTGTGCTTTGCATAAATACTCCATATAGGCTCAAATAGAGCTTAACTGAAAAATGAATATATAATTAATGGATAGTAGAATTGATGGGCAGACTAACGTTACTTAATGTCTTTAATAACTCATGTTGTTTGAATAGTGAGTCTGCATTAGGAGAAATGAGCGTAAATGTTGAATTAATATCCAATCCTGCAAATGATAAATCAGGGCGACGATTATTAAGCGGGTCCGCATGGTTGGTTCGTTTTCGTTGATTCGAGATACTCGATCTCATAGATTATCCCTACTATTTAAAACACACTTTATCCTGAAGTTAAAGTATATTTCACACAAAAAAACATGTGGAATAATTAATATTATTCTGCTTATTCAAATGGTTAATATAGTAATTATGTTTGTTTATGTCTATTGAAAATAATAAAAATGGACGTCATGCATAAAAATACCAAGAACATCCTGCTACTATCACAGCAGCAAGATAATATGCTAGTGATGAGGGATTGATAGCAGCATTATGATCTCTATCGTGTATAGCTCCGCATTTATACGCCCATTCAGCTATGCTCAAATTCCTTTGCTGTCAGCATGACATTATTTGCATCAGGATCACGCAAAAGGCGAACATAATGAGATAAGACTATGCCCTATGCTGTAAATTATGTTGATTTACCGTTTCCATATTCTGATCGGTGGAAGAGGCTTTATGATTACCGACGTAATCTCCCGATAATATCCCAGGGTTATACCCTTCACCAGCTTTAGATTTCACGTTATCGGAAACATGTCTATGACTAAATTTTGCAAGCCTTCTTAATCCTGTAAACGATCTGAATGTCATAAACATTTTCAATTGAGGAGGGAGGCAAGCAGGAAGGTTCATTTGAGAAATCAATAGTCTCCTTGTCGTATTTCCCATACTCATGTTTTTTTGCAAAAAAGAACCTAATTTTTTACGTAGTGGGGTCTTACCCCATCCTCCATAGGTATTATCCTCATAATTCCATATAAATGAATCATCCTGAGTACCTTTCGCATGATGCGCGAGAATAATGAGGTTTTTTCCTGCTGAAACAGAATTATTCGGGGTCACATCCGCTAATCGACTGTTGTGGCTATCCCTTTCAACAATGCTACCAGCGTGTGACGTAATCACACTCGACATAAAACGTTTAATATCATGCTTTCCATTCGTATTTTTATCAAAATGAAATTTGAAAATAAAAATATTATTCTTGTCTGCCACTGCTGCATCTAATAGCTCATGAATTTGAGGTAACGCGTCTGATGGACTTGTAAATCCTTTTATGGCGCCCATCAACTTTTTTTCTCCATGATAAAAGTGCCAATCATTCTTTGTGTTCGATCTCACTCTAAGATCGAAATACTGAACCCCCGCATTTTTCTGCTCTATTAAATTACTGTTTTGACAAACACTGATCCCCTTCAAAAAATCTATATCGTGCGTTCCTGAATCGTGACTACCCAGCATAGCTATATCCTTTAGACTGGTATTAGGCTTCATATTTCCAAAAGCAGTCGGTGTCGTAGCTAAGCCAGAAGGATCATACATAGTAATAGGGTTGTTCCTTACCATGCAATATAGATTCGGTCCATCTACCGTCCAACCTGGATCTGGATTTAACCACCGTCCCATCCATGGCATATAATAGCGATGACCATAATAATACAGTCCGGTCATATCCCGCTCTTTGCCCGAATAACGCACGTATTTATACTTAGCTTCAGTGTCATTTTTTGCACTCCAAAGTGCCGTACCACCAAATGGATAATATTCTTCCAGTGTCAAAATATCAGCATTCTCATCAAGCTCTAAGTTACTGCTGCCAAGGTGATTATCTAAGCTGTATCTAAGCTGGTGATCCTTCATATTTTCGGGTTTATTTTTACCTTCAGGCCAATACAATTCCCGTACTTTATTACGCCCAGTGTTCATTAGCGTAACAAGGTGCAGCTCTTCCGTTAACTTACCATTGTTTCGCTTCATTCTCAGCTCTAATCCTGGGAGATAAATCACCTCAGACTCATTGATGTTATCTGACAGGTATTTACGAATACGCGATCCCTGTCCCGAGTACTGGTAAACTTCGTTTTGGTTGCCCGTAACCGCCACCAGCTTCAACTGGTCATGCCGTCCCCAAACTAGGTTTTTACTCTGTTCTAGCTTCATTAAATTGCCGTGTGCATCAAAGTAGCTATCCACCTTATCTTCTGCTATTGGATTTACACTACGTTGCTGCACTGCACGATTACTCTTATCTGATACCACCATATCTAATGTATAAGTATTAGTACCATTATGTGTTACGGTATAAAGGTTACCCCCACGATCATAACTGTAACTTCGGGTATAACGCGTATATTGTGACTTATCGCCGATTGGCAAAGCGGATGGCAAAGACCCATTTTGAGATAAATGCGTGCTATTCTCACGTCCCGTCGCCGTAATTAGTTGATAAATCGCGTCGTAGGTGTAAGCCTGTTTCGACGTCACTCGCTGATTTTTATAAAACCGTGTTGCCTGTGCACTGTCATTAACCGAAACAATATTTCCTACCGGATCATAGGTATAATTCAAGTTTTGCAACAGGGTATTTCGCCGGTTTTTTTCAGGCCTTGTTGTCAGCACCTGCATTAAACGCCAATCTTGTTTATCATATTCATAAGTCGTGACGACGCCATTCCCTGCCGTTTCTGACATCACCTGACCATTCGCAGTGTAGTGTATCGCTGATAATACGTGCTGTGTAGCACGCCCCGACGCTTGATAGTATGTGGCGGTTAGTAAACCCGCGACATCATACTGGCTATATTGAACATTATCGTTGGCATCCTTCTGACTAAGGGCCGTACCCAAGGCATCATATATCCATGCAGTTGAATACGTATTGTTATCCAGTAATTCGCTCCACGCCTCTGCATCATTACCCTGCCAATCACTGTCGATATATTTATCATTCAGTAAGTTACGTTGCTGGTTCAACGGCTGACCAGTTAGGCTAATACTGGTTACCTCTGTCAGACCACCTTGATCATAATGACAAAGCAATTGGCCATTTAGGTTTTTATCTGAATCTCCGAGGCCTGCATATACAAAACGCTCACAAATTTGTTCCGTCATACCATTCGCTTCCGAGCGTTCATGTATCGCCACAGAACGATGTAAGGTGTCATCGTACTCATAACGGCGCGTCGTACCACGCGAATCCCACTCCAGACAAGGTGCGCCCGTAATATCCGTAAGCTCAATCCGCGAACCGGCATCCACACTGTCGATACAAAGCAGCTGTCCAGCCAGACTTTGGGTTTGAGTCTGGTTTACTCTCCCACTATCAAATAATCTCGGATCTGCCGACGTTTTAGGTTGGCCAATGGCATTATAGACCGAACGGGTAATAAGCGTATCTAAGGCTTCACCTGCGACTTTACGATTAAACTGTACAGAACGAATAGGGAGGCCGCGATTATCCATTACGGCTACCGTTGGTGTCCCTTTAAAAACATTTAGATCAGCAGATACCATTTATACCTCTCCATGGTGTAAAACGCCTCAAACATAAGCGTTATAATAATTATTATTGTGAAAAAAGCTATTTTATACAAAATTATAGATGCTTAACCATCGCCATGTGTCAATAAGCTTATTCACGAATGGTATAGTTAACGTGAAGGATAATATCACTCAACGTTCGCAATAACGCTGCTTGTTGACCCTTGCTATCATCTTCTGCTATTGCATTTGGAAAAGTCAATGTAAACGCAGAAGTAAGCTCTAATCCCTCAAATGGTAAATAATCACTGTCATGAAAATTCAATTGGAACATGCCACTGTCGTTCATGCCATGAGACAGTGCGATACTTTTAAGCGAATTATGAATCGGATTACCACCACTTTCCTTATATTGCAATATTGCCTGAACATCTTGATAAGGCCCGATAAGTGCAGGTAATGACACACTCATTTGCTTAATTCGACGAGTTCCTGTTGTATCAGGATAATCATCGTGAATAGCTAATGCATTTAAATCAATAGCAATCACTAACTTGTGTAAATTACATGTAATATTAGTCCAACCTGGATTACCACTTTCATCATTCTTATCTAATCGGTCATTAACCGCACCATTAAAGCTACCTGATTCGCCTGGGAATTCATTCGCCACAGACACGGTACGCCTAATTTCCAACGCCGAGCTATACCAGTCTAAATATTTGCTTTCCATTTGTGTTAAGTTCAACATTAACTGTTCACCACACAATAACCCTGAATAGTTGCTGTCCCAGACGCCCGGTTGAATAAACGTATCCTTATACTGCGTTTCCCATTGATACCCCGTTTCCGCTTTATAACAACGGCTAGCCGTAAGATCATAAAACTGATAATAGAAGGTTGATAAACGCCCTTGCATCCACGAATACAAGGCATCATTACTGAATCGAGCCTGCAATAAATCCAACTGTGCTTGCGTTTGTTCCATTTGTAAACGCTGTTGATCTATTTGTAATTGCAGCGCTTTTTTCTGAATATTGATATTCTCAAGTCGCGTGTCAGCAATACGCATGCCCCTTTCAGCCGCTTCTTGCTCCGCCTTCCATTCGTCACGGCGACGCTTCCACACTTCTTTTTGCTCAAGCGAATCAGCGATAATACTTTGCGTTGTACTGGTTATATCTAGCGCTGATGCTGCTGCGGAAACCAAGGCACCATACTTTCCGCCACCTACTGCCATACCGTAGATATTCGGGATCACATCTAACCCCGCGGCAACCATCTCAAAGCCTTTCTTCAATGCTAATGTCGATGACGCAGAAGTGCGTAATCGCAACGATCTCATTTCATTATCCGTGACATTCTCATTGTAGTACGATGACATACGATCAAACGTGGCTTTCTGTTGCTCAGCATCAAGTTGAGTCGCAACCTCATCTTGATCTAACGAGAGTAAATTCTGTTGCAGTATTTGCAGACCATAATCATGCAGTGCTTTCGCTTGTGTCTGTAACAGGGTATTGAGTGTTTCTGATTCCTTACGTTCGATCGCACCAGCCAGTGCTCGCCCAAAGTCCATGAGTTGACCCACTAACCCTCGTGCACTTTCCAGCAACATAGGAAAACGCTGAATACTCGCTTCGCCATGATTACCGCTACTGCGGCCTGCGGAGCCATTGGCCGCTGCATACTGTAATACTTTAGGATCAATAGGCTCAGCAAACAAAGGTAAATTAAGTGCCTGCCCATCAATGGTTAAATTATGGCGTAGATTAAACAAACGCATGTCCAGTGTTTGCCAATATTCATTGAGTTTTTCGTTTTCACATGGAAGAAAGACCCCCTTCAAGCTATTCGCCGTGCGAACTTGTTCAGCGATACTTTTTTCTGAATCCGATAAAACTTGCTTGGTTCCTTCTTGCTCAGCAACTGTAGGTTTAGTTTGCTTAGCTGCTTCCGATAACGGAATATCATACCAATTAGCATCAGAAGGAATATCCGGTTGAGGCCCCATCAGTTTCAATGCTAATACATACCACATTTTAGCTTCGGCTAACGTATCGCGTTCCAATTTACGGTATGCCATATCCCCACGGGCAATTAACAAGTCTAACATAGTCATCCAAGTCGCGACTTTATAATGCATGGGGTCAGTTTGTGCGACTTTATCTGGGTCTGTTATTGAACCGTTTGTATTCTCATTCCAGGCCGTGTCTTCTGCCAGTGGACGTGCATTCCAGTATCGGTTTCTGTCGTCTTCATAGCCTCCAACATTGAATACGTATTTCAACCATTTTTCAGCTTCTTCAAAATTCTGAGACTGAAGTAACTTATTGGTGACTAACATCGGCGTGTAGTAACACAACTCCCAGAAATACAAGCCATTTGCCCCATTAAAATCCATCAGATCCTGCGGTGCCTGTGATGCCCCATTAAAATCCAATGGTTCAACATGAATCGGAGCGACCACTTGGACATCACTAATACCGTCTATTTCGTCCCCCCTATAAATTGGATCTATATTTGCATCATAATGAAACATGAACATAATAGACTCTTGAGCCTTAGCAGTACTCTTATGCTTAGCGAACTCAACTTCTAAATATGCTTTTTGTAGAGTTGTATCAGTATCAGGATCAGAACTAGAGTCTGTATCAGTATTATGTATCCATCCCCCCAAGGAATCAGGATAAGGAAAAAATAGTATGACTGTCGTTTCCTCATCTGACAGCATCCCTTCATAACACAAAAATTCATCAGTACTAGAGTAAAACTCGGCATAATAGAACTTAAACCAGCGTTCATCACCATGAATATTTGAATTATAAGCATTAAGTATTATCTTTGTATAAAACCCTTTCCCTAATGTTGGTTCAAGCAATTGTTGTGTATCCCAACTCAACACTTGGTCTATACCTTTATCTGCACGGTGGATTAGTTCTTTAGCAAATAATGTGTTAAGACGAATACGTTTAGGATGATTAGTCGCTTCTAAGTAAGCGGCCCCATTCGTGCAATTAACTATCTGATACGTATGCTCTGGTATGGAATTTTGACCAGTATCAGGAATAACATTAAATCTATATGCACTATCAAGGAGACTATTACCATTTTGTAATAACTGTAGCGGTATACCTATATTTGTACCGCCACTCGGAATCACCATGTCCTTCGCCACTATAAGCGAAATATCGATTTCGTCAGCAGACCCAATCAATATATTTTGTTTTTTCTCACCCAATATCAATGTATAGTTTGCACATTTAGGTACTATTGTAACATACCCGCCCCAATCTTCCTTATAACCGTCATTCTCTACATAAAAGTCAAAATGTAATATTTTTTGACTTTCTCCATGGGTTAAAAATGGGAACGTGATACCTTTCAAATCAATAGTATTGGGAAGGTGGTTGTTCCCATCAAGATGACCCTCAGCGACTAGTTCTCCATCATATGGGCTACCATCTTTATCGCTCAAAAATACATCTAAAAAAGCATCACGACAGAAAGTATTGTCATATGTAATTGTCAATTTCATATCAACAACTATATTATAATCTTGTATTTCCTGCTTAATTACTTCTGCCACAACCACCATAGAATGAAGCCCGCCATGGTTAGATACCTGAGTAATCTCGAAGTCAATTGTATTCGCTCCATTTAGAGACGTAATAATCCCACTCATCTCCACATTATACTGACACATAGCCGGGAAATGCGTATTATCTATACTCTGTTCAAATTTGACTGTACTCAGCGCAATGTCTCCTGGGAGGCTGGCAGTGTCTAAAGGGTCAAATATATTTTCAATTGTAAAAGACTTTCCGACAATCGGTAAAATAACCTTATTCTCATCGGTATTTTTATTTACAGTGTGTGTCATATAACTTATATAAGCATCAAATTTAGTTTTATCAACCTCAGATAATATCAGCTCATGATTAATCCTCACCCCAACATCAAGCACGGTTGTCGTCTCAGGCTTGTAATACAGCGCAATGATAGCATCTTCCAGTTGATCATAACTAAAATGCACATAAGAGACACTATAATCATAACCAGCATTATAGTCAGGAGGTGAATATTTTTCTGTCGGTTTATTAAATGGTAAATCAAAACTACTGGCTGGCGACCACGTACCATTAATCTTTCGATAACTCAGATGTAGGCTATATTGCTTAATTACATCAGGTTTCTTTATCTCTATCTCGTCTTTAAAAAGACCAGGTACATCAGGCTTAGCCTTAGTGGTACACTCTGTCCAACCAATATAAAGACGACTATTGAAAATAATTGGCCTAACCTGCTTACTAGCTGCATTAATCGGGCACGATATTTCTTCCCATTCACTCCATGAGGATGCAGGATACTCCCCTAATTCATCACGATCTGTATGATCTAATTGACGCCAATAATAACGGTAGGGTTTAGCGCGACTTCGGCCGATAAAATACGTTATTCCTGCCTTTAAGTCAGTTTCATTATGATACGCAGATAAGGTCTCTAAATTCGCAATTTCCTCAAATCCATCCAAATAGTTACGGTAAGCCTCATCGATGAGATCGGTATTTAATTGTCCCTGAGATAGCTCATCAGACAACGCACGCTGTAAGCGTGTTTGATTATAGCGAAGATCTGGCTCTATATAGTTCTCTGGGAAATAAACCAATTGTGAGACACCAGCCCAAGTGCTATAACGCTTATTATAAGTGTCCCAATCATTAAAAAATGGACGGCTTAGAATGTCATCAACAGTCTTCGGCGCTACTGGCTCTATCGTTTCTATATTTTGTAAACAACGCGTAATATACAGCTGCACACTGGCAATTGCCTCAGCAATACAGCTGGTCATCACGTCACTCGACACTTGATTGTCGATCAATAAATAACTGTAAATATCATTACGACTTGTAAATTTATTACTTCTTGCCAAAAAGTTTCCGGATATAAAATAAGCACACAGCGCAGTACTGAGCGTTTCATCTAATATCGCATTCAAGCTGCCTCGTTGCTGCGGTTTAACGCCCGCCAACATACTATTCGCACTATGAGTCCATTTTTCACAAGCAGTATCATTATCATTAAGCATGAGTAACTCACCCACCGCTTGTGCCGACACCCCTAATTCCGCACTAACAGCCAACCAAGACAAACACTGTGTAATCTGCGCTAAATCATAGCCACCAGTAGCGCCGATATAGGTGGAAATGTTTGCTATCTCTGGTTCAGGAATGGTTAATATATCTGCTAACGCTGATGTTGTGAGTGTTCCCGACAATAATAAAGTGAATAACTTGTCAGTTTGCTCTCCTGCACGTCGTTGCACCGCTTTCAAATCACTCAATAACTGTAATGTTGCGAGTGTCGGAGCAAGTGCTGTACTACCAGACTCCAGCTTTGCGTGGTCAATCACCAGCTGTAGCTCGACTGTGCTCAGCGACCAAGACTTGATTATTAACGCCAACTGCCCTAATGCCTGACAAAACTTAGCGATTTTCGAAGCTTCAGTCTCTAGACTTGGGTCTCCACAATACTCGGTAACACTTTGACAAAATCCCTGAATATTACTGAAAGGTAATTTTAATTGCCCTGCTATTTGTTCAATCCAAACTTGTAATGCTATTGCTGTTTCCATATCAGCCAAACCAAACGCAGATAAAATGTGGGGGGCCACTACCTTCATCTGGTCTGTCACAGCACTATGTGCATAAGTAGCCCATAATGGATTCGGCGTTTTAATAGATCCATACACATCGTAAACAAATCGTTCAATAGGTGGAATTAACGTATCTGAATAGGTGGTGGTGGTCATGGCATCCAACACATCTAATGCCATGTCCTGTTCGTTTATCCATTGACACGTTTGATGGACTGCTTCAACACAAGCAACCAATGCAGCTGCATTCCCCGTGATATCACTGTGTGCTTTACCATTCAAATTAAGTAAACATTGCAGTGCCCCAGCATCCAGATCATGCAATTTTGCCCACAGCCCGACACGATAAAGTGCGCTGATGTTATCAAGGCTCTGTGTAAATTTACTTCCCGAATCTATCACTAGGCTACCTAATATAGATAAGCCAACATCATCCACACCCAATGCACGTTTTAATACTGCACGTTCATGACTATTGGTTGTTGCAGTTGCAGTTAAATCAATTTCAGCAGTATCATTAACAGTAAACGCGGTATCATTCAGAACAGGGTTATTAAATAAACGATCAAATTGATTCAGTTCGCCGTCCACTGCGTAGCAGTTAATCGCGCCACCCACTAACACCACGGCATCATCTTTACTCACACCATAGCGTTCCATATACTGCAATACCTGAGCAGTTAAGGCTAATGTTTCAGGTATAATACTGGATGCAGTCGTTACTGTTGCTGGTGCTGCGCGTATAAGCAAAGACGCTAATAAATCATGCGCTAACGCCAGTGCCTCACTATCCTCATCACTACTGTGGTGTTCAATATAATTCTCTACTTGTGCAGCCAATGCGATCCACATAGGATCGACATTAACAGATGCGAGGGCTTGTACTTGAGAAGATAATATAATTAAGGTGTCTAACGTTACAGGATCTAGACTTGTGCATTTATAATATCGAATTAGCTTACTTAAACGAATAAAATCAGAGGCAGTTAAAGTCTGTATTGAACGAGTATGGGTATACGTTGTTGTCGTATAAGCATACGTTCCAGGGTTTTCAGGCCCTACAGTAACAGCTACATCTCTTGTTTGAGATTTCGATTGAAAATAGATCTCAACTATATTATTACCTCCATTATCACATGGAAAAAATGGGAAGTCTGGATTTGAATATAAATTGCTATGTGCTGATACAAGCGCTGCGTCCGTTTCCCCAAGAGCCGTACATCTATAATTAAATTTGATCACATTTGCAGTATCACTTGGTAGTATGTTTAGCGTGGCTGAAGAGCCTGATTGCAGCTCCATCATAGTGCTATTACGTTTCAATTGACCATCAATGCAGCTAATAAATCCCGTTTGAGTGGGATCATTGAGATATTTGGCACCATATTCTTGTGGGGGTACTTTAGGATCTTTCTCAGTAAGCCCAGACTCGAAACTATTAATACTTTTTCTAAACCCTGGATACGCTAAAAATTGATTTAACTCATCACGTGTGATCCCGGTTTTTTGGCAAAATACATCTGCTTTACTTAATTCATAAATATCACTTGTTCCAAAATGTTTAATGAGTTCATCATCACCATTACTAGAGGTCATTATAGGCGCTATCAATAAACCATATAATTCAGGTGACATCTGATTAGCAAATGCTAATTTTGTGTTCTCATTAACAGTCGTTCCTGATGTCAAAGTATCACTCAACGTGACAACAATATCGCCATAACTCGAATCCTGAATTTGAAGTGTGTTATAAATCAAAGTATAAGCATGATTATACGGCAGTTCAAAAGGATAGTATTTATCGCTCAGCGCTGACTTTACTTCTTCTGGTATCTTACCTTCTCTCGTACAAATCGTTTGAAGCAAAATATCGTTCGCTAACGCTAATGTACTCATTTCAGTGTCTTGGTTACTTTGACTTAACGTGATCCTTTTCAGATCAGGACGGCGTTGATCAATATGGAAAACACTGTCATTTTTATGCAGTATTCTCGATTCTCGATATAATTCCGTTAAATAAGCCGCTGGTGAAAACATCGATGCCACAGAATCTTTTTTCACACGTGCATCATCATCATGATCAAAACTTTCTCCAACCGCGCGATCATGGTAAACCGTTGTCGTTGACAACGCATTTTTCATGGCATGTTTAAGTTGAGGGTTTTTATGGGTGAAGACTTTGCGGCGACCCGCTTTTAATTGCGCAACATGGGTGGTTGCTTCTCGGTGTAAATCCTGAGAAAGATGCCACGTTAAAAAATGGTGTGTCTTTTTTCTAAATAAGCGAAAGCTCATGTTGGCGATATCAGCGATTGAATGCAATCCGATCTCATTCAATTCCGTTTCATATTGGTGGTATAAAACACAATGGTTAATCATAAAAACCCCTGTAAATATGTTAATATATTGTTTCGACAACGAGTGAGGTTACACTAAAATAGTATGTTAAACAATACATTACACATTGTTACTTTAACGGATGATGTACGTATCACATAGGTTGATAAATATTAACGAAGAGGATAAATGACGAAGTCGCAGACCATTAAATGGCTCCACCTATTGGCTATAGAATGAGCTTTTATCAAGTAACAGGCGACAAGCCCAATGACTTAGCAAAAACAATGTGGGCATTAACAATCTTGAAACTGCTAACAGGGATGTAAACAGTCTTTGCGGTTTGAGAGCCGTCTTGAAATCTGTGTTAATCGTTTGCGGACTTATGGTTGTCGGAGTTGTTTTTGACATTAACGGTCATGACTCAGCTGGAGTTATCAAACTCTGATTTTATTTTTTATTAGTCATGCACCCTTATCAACCTAACGGTATGGATGTACAGCGGTGAGCCTGATCACGTCCATTTAATGCTTGATACACCCCAGCGTCACGCCTGCAAAGCTTATAAACAGTCTCAAGACGGTTAGCAGTCGGCTAATAAGAAAGGCTTTGCCTTGCTCGCTATCCATCACCCACCAAACCATGTTCGCTTAAACTCAATGGCTATGGTCGAAGAATTCCGCTGAATATGTTAAATATGCTGACTTAGCAGAGTAGTTAGCTGAGTTTTACTCAATACTCCCACTGTTGACGACAAAATTTCGCCATCTTTAAACAACATCATTGCAGGAAGAGCACGGATGCCATATTTGGCCGCGATTTGGGGACTCGTATCAATATTCAGTTTTCCAATTTTCACTTTACCGCTATACGCAAAAGCTATTTCTTCCAACACAGGGCCTACCCTTAAACAAGGAGCACACCAAGACGCCCAATATTCAACTGATACCGGTTGGCTGCCAGTTATTAACTCCGCTTCAAAGTTGTCATCCCTCAATTCCACTATTTTGTTCATCAAAAGTTCTCCATAATTCATATTTATTCAACGGGCATTAATCTAAGCTCTTGTTCATAAATATAAATTAAAAAGGAAAACTTCAGTTTATGATGACAAAAGTTATATCATTTTAGTTTCACATACTTCAACTTCGAAAAATAATGCTTTTCATCATCACACTACACCTCTTTAATCATCAAACTAAAAACTGAATAAATCTGAAAATAAATCAAGATTAAGGCAAAAGCATTAGCCGATGTGTGCCAGCATTGCGAACTATATTTCCCTCATGGAAAGTATACGGCTTACACTTTCCGTCCAGTTGTTAAAGAATGAACCCAATCCATCCTGTCTCTTTTCTCACACTCTTTAACAGCTAAGGCTACATCATAAGGCACTTTAATATGTAGAACACTCCAATTACCTCCCGTTTTCTCAACGATCGAATACGATGCCATAGCGTTAAAGTTTTCCATTGAATGAACAATAGGTTCATCATCTGTATATGCTTGCAAACCAACACTGCCGGGGTTTACGATAATTTGTCCTGTTGTTAAAGTCACGGCTCTAGGGGTGTGGGTATGACCACAGCAGATAAGCTTGGAGCCTTGCCCATTTAACAGTGTTATAATCTCGCTATCACTACGCAGGCAAGCATATCCAAGCTCAACATTTTCTAATAAATAGACTAAATCATTATCAGGCGTACCGTGGCACAAATAAACATCATCGTTTAATTGAACGTCAAACGGTAAGGATTTCATCCAGCGAATAGGCTCTGCACCAAGATCATCAATGATAAATTTCATTGTTGAATTAGAATCAATTTCTGCTTTTGTGGCTTCGAATATTTGACGATCTTGATTACCACAAATAGTAACTATTTCATGTTGCATTAAAAGATCAAAAGTCGCCTTTGGTGCAATAGGCCCATAAAGAATATCGCCAAGATTGACCATTAAATCTACCGAATGCTCTTTTGCATCAGCAATAACGGCTTCCAATGCAAACACATTACTGTGAATGTCTGATAATACAGCAATTTTCATGATGTCCTCTTAGGATATAACGCTGAGTTCAGTAAATGATTAAGTAGGTTAGTTAAAATAATATTGGTATCGTTAAGCCAACGTTTTTGCAACTAACGCTGAATCTAAATATGCTCGAACCCGTACTATTTTATTATTCTCAAATTCACAAACCCAACAATAGCGATTATGAAACTCAGCTCCTTTTTTAGTTATTGAATTTGCGACCAATTCAACAGATGCGGAGCGCCCATCGGTTATACAAGAAAGTAATTTTAACGATAGAGATGACTCTAATACTTCATTTAATTTTGAGATGGTTCCAGTAATGAAGTCTTGTTTTGATGTATAAACGCCCTGCAAGCGGATGAGTACCCGTTACTTCCCAAACAACATCATCACTCACATGTTCAAAAAAAACTTGAGGATTACCGTTTTCCAAATGCGAAAATATTTCAATTATCCATGCTTGATCAATCATTATTCTCTCCGTGTAATATTGTTTTACTTTACCGCTACGATTGTTTGAAATCCGTTACTGTTACTTGATTCTTCGAGTTTAAACCCAATACTTAAAAGCTGGTTTTCAACCCACTCTACAGATAACCTAATTTTGCGATAACAGCTTTTATTCAGTGCCCATTTTCCATGTGTTTTTATGTAAACAATGTCATGGATCTTAACCGTTGTGGGCTCATATTCTAAAAAACAGGTAAAGATGATATTTTCATCACTTCTCACAGGGATAAATCTATCCGTATCTTTAAGTTCAGTCGATAAGTCACGAAAAGTTAAAATCAACTTCCCACCATCCTCAAGTGAATTGAATGAATCTTGAAATATTTTTAAGGCATCATCTTTCGATTTTAGGTGCGTAATCGTATCCGTCATGCAAACTATCAATTCACAGCTAGCACTGACATGATCTTTGAAATTCAAAATATCATCATTAATGGTAATGATCGGTTGGTTATTAGAATTAGACTTCAGCTCATTCAATAATTTTTGGCTAAGATCTATTGCTGTTACATTAAAACCGAGCTCAGCCAAAGGGATCGATTGAAAGCCAGAACCAGCCCCTAAATCAACAGCGATATCAGAGGATGAGGGAGTAATATTTCTACTTTTAAAGAACTCAACATTATTGCTTTTAGCTTCATCAAACCCACCCATTAACCATGTATATACATCAGATAATAAACTTTCATAATGCTCTTCAACAGTAACCATTAATACTACTCCTGTGGTGTTTTTACCTCGCTATAACTAGTAGCGAAGTTTAAGACCTAACCTAAAGATGCCATTAAGCCTGACTTAAGCCCTTCGTAGAGGAACAAATTGATATGCAAAAATACAATAAATGACGCTTATCTTACGCCTAATACTTCACCATAATTCATTTGTTATGTTCAACTTTAACCCCGAAAAAATGCTCTGCAGTTGGGAAGTCGCCGCCTCTAACCTCTCTTTCGTACTCAGCAAAAACCTCTTTGATTGTGATACTTAAATCAATGTATTTCTTCGCAAATTTTGGAGTGTAGTCAGAAAACAAACCCAGAATATCCTCTGTAACTAGCACTTGACCGTCGCATTCAGGTGAAGCACCAATTCCTATCGTTGGAATTTTAATTGCATTGGTTACTCTTTTCGCTGCATTTTCAAATACACCTTCCACAAGTAATGAGAAAGCACCGGCATTTTCAAACTCTTTTGCTTCTTGCACAAGCAGATTTGCAGCTGCATCATCTCGACCCTGAGCCTTAAAACCACCCAGAGTATTTGCATGCTGTGGTCGTAACCCAATATGAGGCATAACAGGAATACCTCGTTTTACAAGAAACTGAACGGTTTCAACCATTTCTAATCCACCTTCAATCTTTATTGCCTGTGCTCCTGTCTCGATTAAAACTTTTGATGCATTTCTATAAGCGATTTCTTTAGACTCTTGGTAAGTAGCAAATGGCATATCGATCACCACGCATGCTCGCTCAGCACCTCTTACAACCGCAGCCCCATGAGCAATCATCATATCCAAAGTAACAGGTAAAGTTGAATCGAAACCATATGCCACCATACCTGTAGAATCACCTACGATAATCAAGTCAACAAATTGATCCATCATTTGAGCCATAGGCTTTGTGTATGCAGTAAGAGACACGATACTTCCCTTACCTTTCATACTCTGGATCTTGGTTGTCGTTATTTTATTATTTGAAGTATGGGTACTCATGAAAACTCCTTTTCCACGTTTAATTATTTTGAATTATCTCAGGACATAAGTGTCCGAACTGCCTTGCTCGACTTCCATTAGGCGTATCATTTCCCGTATAACTTGTAATACTTCGCCAGCAATTTAAAGAACTAAAAATCACTGTATATACTTATATTACAGTGAGTTAACATAAATAAAATGTCAATTAGACATTGTCGACACCGCTTGTAACAGAATAATATTGTTGATATAGGTAGTTAAAAGTCGATTAATCTTCATTTCCGCAGTAAATAAGCCAGAAATAATAAAAATATCAGAACGATTACCGGTAATGCGAATGAAGTAAGAATGAAAATTGGATTCTATGTCGAAAGGAAAATAAACATGTAATATATTCGAAGATACGTCGACTTAATTAGCTACTTAGTTAGCTGCAACAAATCCCATTTTGTACCATATAAGTCTTTAAATACTACAACCGTACCGTACGCTTCGGAGCGGGGTTCTTCAGTAAACTCAACGCCCTGATTTTTCATGAATTCATAATCACGCCGAAAATCATTCGTTTGTAGAAATAAGAAGACACGACCACCTGTTTGATTACCAACAGATTGTTGCTGTTCTTCATTACTCGCTTGAGCCAATAATAAATTAGTTCCAGTCGAGTTAGGAGGACAAATCTGAACCCAACGTTTCCCACCACCTAAATCAGTATCTTCCACAAGCTCGAATTGCAGTTTCTTGGTATAAAACTCAATAGCGTCATCGTAGTTTTCAACAACTAACGCTACATTTCCGATTCGTTGTTCGATAACCTTACTCATTTAAAACTCACTCTGGTTTAAAACCTGAATTTTATCCTACCTGAATACAAAACTCAGTACGTATTTTTATGTTTTGCTAACCTAATTTTCTAGCGATGACTAAACCATGATTACTTGACCCTAACAGAGACGGTTCATCACATGTTTTTAGATGATAGCTTAGCCATGTTTGATATTGTTCTGGGGTAAAGTTATTAACCCCTGACGAGATATATCGATTAAAACCATCAGTCGCTACATGGCGTAATTGAGTAAAACCATGTGCACTTACCAACTCTTCGACTTCAACTGGAGTGGCAAAGTAGCCCACGTTAAAAAAACTATCAGCGAGCTGACTTGGGACCAAGCCTGATTCTAGGAGCGTGGAGAGAATCTCTGGTGTAATCAGCTTAGGAAATTGCTGAGCAAACATACCAGCAATAAAATAACGCGAGATGTAAGCAACAGCTAACACCCCATTCGGCTTTAGGATTCGATAAGCCTCAGAGATTGCTTGGTCGCGCTGTTCTTGAGTCTGTAAGTGATAGAGAGGCCCTAGAATAACGCAAAGATCATGTGAATTACTTTCAATAAACGGAACTGAGCAAGCATTACCTTCATGAATTGAAAGTGTTAAACCTTGTTCTTCAGCTTTACGCTTCAGAATGTTGACTTGATCAGGTACCAGTTCGATCGCAGTTGTATCACAAGCCATTTTCGCAAAGTGGAGAGAATAACGTCCGGTTGCAGCACCGAGTTCAATGACTTTTACGTTTGGAACAAGATACGCTTTCAAGGCATCCATTGTGGTATCAAATTCCATTTGAGCAATGTACTGCCGAGTGAGACGGCTATCTTCATTAGCGCCTGTATATTGATCTATTAATTCTTGCATGATACTTCCTTTTACAAGATTCGTTAACACAGCCCAACAACCAAAAGTCAGCTAGATGTCGCTTATTAACCCTTTTCTGAATCGATTATATAGCTTCTACCCATCTCATTATTGTTGTTAATATGCCATTGTGTTCAGCTTGATGTAACTCTTTAAAACCATGTTTTTTATAAAGATCAACATTGTGACTCTCACATTGTAAATACAGCTCTTTAACCCCTAAACTCACGGCTTTACTTTTAGCCTCTGAGATTAATAAGCCTCCAATGCCACGCCCTCGACTTAAAGGGTCAACAAAGACACCGCCTAACCAGTGCTCATATTGTGGGTAGTTAGCATTTTCACGGATCTTTAGTTCGGCAACACCAACAAGTTCGCTATTATCATGAATCACAATTGCCAACGGAATTTCAGTGCGATTTACCGACTTTTCTACCACTTTTTCTAACACCATGTTTACGGTCATATTTGGGAATACGTAAGCCCACTCTCCGTAATACCATTGAGCAATTTTCTTTGTTTCATGCGGATGATCCGCGAGTAACGTTATTTCCATGAATCCTCTTATGCGATAAGCCTGTTTGTTGTTGATACGAATAAATGAACCTTAACTTAGATATTTATTACACCTATTTACTCGATGGTCATGACTAAACAACAAAATGTTAAAGATAAAGTAATAAATTGACTGATATAGCTTCCTTGAGAGTCAATAAATTGCGGAAATAAGGACATAAAGAATAATATTGGTTTGGGATTTGAGAGAGTAAGAGAAAGCCCTTCGATATAACATCTTGCATTCGATTTGTCTTTCAGTTCGATATGAGTGTTTAAGGACAGTTGGACTATCCACATTTTTATACCCAGATAATTAAGTGAGGCGAGTTAATTTCAACCTCTTTAATTAAAACCATCATTACTCCATTAACGCAATTTCAGTGAAAACATATAACATCCACTTAAGCCGACTTACATTAAAATGATGCACGAAACTCAGCTAGCGCCTGCATTTACTGCTTATGTCCCCATTCTTTTGGATCACTTACATAAGTGACGCCGCCATCCATCATAATATCGCTCGTTGTCATAAAGGCAGAATCGTCACAAGCAAGAAACAAAGCGGCACCAGCAACTTCGTTAACAGCACCTTTTCGCCCTAAAGGTATACCTTCCCTAGCCGCTTGCTCAACTTGTTCTCGGTAATCAACCTTATCCCAAATTCCAGTATCCGTAACACCAGGTGAAATAGTATTAGCTCTAATCTTTTTATCTGACAACCCACAAGCAAAACTCTTAGTTAAAGAAGAAAGCGCGGCTTTTGAGGCATTATAAGGTGCTTGGTTCCAACTAGCATGTATGGCCGCAACAGAAGAAATGGCAATAACCGATGCACCGTCATTTAATAATGGCGTTGCATACTGCATTGTAAAAAATGCGCCTTTAACATTAAGCGCGAACATAGCATCAAAATCCTGCTCTGTTGTTTCACAAAACGGTTTTAACTGATAAGTCCCTGCATTGACAACCAAAATGTCCAACTTAAAAGATTCGGCGCTTAGTAGCGCATAGGCGGCTTCGATATCACTCACACATGCAATATCGGCAACCACTTCAAGTGCTTTACCTGAAAATAATTCTTGATTGATTTGGCTTAATTTATCAGCATTTCTGCCATTAATGGCAATGGTCGCACCTTCTTCAAAAAAACGCTGGGCAATCGCTAAACCTATTCCAGAGGTCGCGCCTGTAATAAATGCTTTTTTTCCTGATAGTTTCATGTTTGTCCTACTTATGTCATTAAAGGTAATACTTGTGTAACCAAAGATTGAAACTGCTTACTACACATAATTCCGTATAACGTGAATGCAATCTTAATTTAATTACGATCAACAGTACCAAATTTACTATTAATTACAAATAGATAATGATGAAAGTGAAATTTAGATCGAATGGTATTTGGATAAACAGAAGAATGTTCTGTATAGATATACAGATAGGAAGCAAGAAGGTATTAAGGCTATGCTTAACCCGTATTATAAAAGTTTCTAACCATAAAAACTCAGGGTATCCAATATGTTTGGATACCCTGAGTTTAGTTTGTCGCGATAAATTAGGAACACTGACGTTATTTTGCTTTCCCCTTGCCCTTTTTATTCTTATACCAGTCTTTTTTACTCTTACCTCGACTTGAAGCCCAATCTAAGATTTCAGGGTAATCCTGAGATAAATCCACTTTCTCTTTTGGGTGTTCCCATAGTTGCGGAATGATCATCGCCCAAGGTAAATTATCTTTGGTCTGGTAATATTTATCCGTGCTTTTATCGGTATCATCATGACCAGTTCCAAATTGTCTTTTCGATGCAAACTTCGTTGGCCGATAGCCAGGAAAATGCACTTCAATTACTTCACCATTACCCAGTTTGCGTGAAATAAAGGTATTATAAGGTGCGGAACCAAATATATTCTCATCCACTGGATTTTTTAAGTTGATGGTCACAGTAAACATAGAACCTGTGACTTTAGGGCTATTCGATTCGGTATTCGCAAATTTAAAACCTTTTGGGGCCGGTAAAGCATCTTCAATATCACCGATAATAACAAACATCGTCTGGTTACCATCTGCAATTGGCGTTAATGGAACGGCATTAGAAGGTGGCCCCATGGTTGCAGATGCAATATTGGTAATGGGGGTATTAATACTTATCTGCAGTGCGTTTTTATATGAAGCGCCCCTCGCGACCGGTTGAAGTTTAAGGATAATTTTACTTATCTGTCCGTCCACTTTGGTCTCTTCCGCATTATAATTAATCACCACATCATTAAAATCATAATCACCTTTGCTGGGCCAATAATCTTCAAACGCCATAGTACCCATCTGATTCTCCGCGGGTGAGTAAGCAGTACTAGTGACTAACGGTACAGGTACATCGGCTACTTCTAACGGCGATGTATCATAATAATTAACCTCAAGACCATCACTAAAATTATCGTTATCACTATCAGCATCTAATGGGTCGGTAAGATGAAGATTAAGTTCCTCATTATCGGTCAAACCATCACCATCGGTATCCGCCAGCGTCGGGTCTGTTGCTAACTCATTCACTTCAACTTGATCAAGTAATCCATCACCATCGGTATCCATTGAACCCGGATCTGTCTTAAGGACATTCACTTCATATTCATCTGAAAACCCATCCTCATCCGTATCTATTAAAGTAGGGTCTGAATTGTAAAATATAATTTCTTCTAAATCAGTCAACGTATCTTGGTCTGTATCACTTGATAGCGGATCAGTCCCGTAAATAGTCACCTCTTCAAAATCAGTTAACCCATCATTATCAGTATCTGGATCTGTCGGTGATGTATTTAAAATATAAGTTTCATCGCTATTAGATAACCCATCGCCATCAAGATCATCTGGATTTACAGTCGCTTCTGCACTGGGATTATTCAATGTTGCTAAGGTATTTTCTAAATCTATTTCAGCTTGCGTTTGCTGTGTTTGTACATTCAATGCATAAACATAAACATCACCCGATAAACTTTTTTTAATCTTTTTATTATGTGCTCCAACGGTAACATAGCTTTCAGAAACACCCACAGCATGCCCAAAATTATCCTGTGACGCACCGTCTGCGGCTATAAATGAAGATTGCTCCTGCCAAACATCATCAACAAGCTTGAACAGAACAACTGCTCCTGATGATGAATTCATATTTTCAGCGCCAATCACTATATGTTCGCCAACAATCGCTACTGAATTACCAAATTGATCGCCAGAAAGTCCAGCATTAGCGGTCAACTTGGCTTGATTCATCCATACATTATCTTTCCGTTTATATACGTAAACAGCCCCCTTTTTAATCTCATTATTTCCATGTGGATCATTTTCCATCCTAGCACCAATAACCGCATAATCTTTAGATATAGCGACTGATAATGCGTAATTGGCCGCACGAGTAACTAAGCCTCCTTTTAGTGTTGCTTGTTTAGTCCAAGTATCATCATAATCATCATATTTATAAATATAAGCAGAACCTTCTTTCGTCTTACCAGACTCACCATCGCCAATGATCAAGTATCCTTCATAGATACTGACCGCGGCGCCAAATTGTTTACTCTTGAATTCTGAATCAGGAATGATAGTGGTATTTAATATCCAATTAGATCCCGTACGTTTGTAAACATAAACTGCACCATCATCATTCGAGCTTCCTGGCGAAGCAATTGCCGCAAGATCGCCGGATATACTGACTGATTGTCCGAAAAAATCATTACCCGTGGCCCCCGGTTTCGTCATTTCTCTCTGCTGATTCCAGTTACCATTTTCGTATTTAAAAATATAAACAGCGCCAGTTAGTCCGCCTTGAAGCTTGCCACCGATAATGACACTCTGATCTGAAATCGCCACAACACTACCAAACTGTTTAATTGCTGTCATCGTATCTGAAATAGGGTCTAGACAACTCATCATTGACCAAGTGGATTGATTGCGTAAAAAAACACACGCTTCCCCCTGATCACTTTGTTTTCCCGGCGTGCCAACAACGATAAAAGACTCAGTAACAGCCACTGACGTGCCAAAATTAGCAAATGATTTAGTATCATCATTAGCTAGCTGACTCTGCAGTATAGGCTCAGCATTGACAGAAACAGACAATAAGCTCGTCATCAACAACAGGGTAAATAAAGGCACGTCTGAATATTTTTTTATATTAAGCATAGCGATTACTCAACTAGATAATTAATATGATTAGTTTCATCTATAGGTAGTTCAAGCTCGGCATAACTATCGCCATTAATAACGACTACCATAGATTCGATATAACTGGGGACAGGCAACGAAGTCGAAAATTTTATCGCATTGTAGATCTGAGCTTTTTCTAACAAATTGATTGGCATATTTGTATTCGGGTCCGTCGCTGAAAAAATTGAAATTTCCGTGAATCCTTGCCTCTGACTAAAAGAAATGTCAACGTTCACCGTTCTTTGCATAGCAAACGTAAAACCATCTTCGATTATAAGTTCGTCAAAAGATTCCGCTAAGTTAAGCGCCGGAACCACAGTCGGACTTGGCTCTATATCTGGGGAGGGTTCACTCACAGAGCCTGATGGGGGTGAACCGCCTTGCTCTGAACACCCCATAGAAATCATCATCAACGAGGCAGCACAACCATGTATTATCAATCGACTCAGATTACCCATTGCTCTATATCCTTTTGACCAAATTAAGTGGACGCAAGGTAAGCACCACATTTATAGCGTCACGGAAACCAACCTTTCAGTCCAACCATTAATTTTCATCTTTAATCTTTAATCTTTAATCTCAATGTTCACTTACGTGACTTACACAGCTGCAATGTTTGCGCCAATTGAAAAATATAAATAAATTAGATGTTAAAACAGAGTCAATGAAGATGTTAAGCCACGGTTTGATAAGGGGAAGCAACGAGATAGGTTAATAATACATACTAATGAATTCGCTTAGACATGCTGTCAATAAACGATAAACTAGTGTGATTTGAAATGTCTGATTTGCAATTTGCAATGCATATAGCGAAATACATATTCCAATATGCATAATGCTAATACGATTATTTCAACACAATTAAGGATTCGGATTAGAAGTAGAAGTAGAAATAGAAATAGAAATAAATACGGGGCTATCGAGGATGTATTTGATAGCCCTGTTTGACATGATAAAAGCTAGCTTAAATCTGAAGCGGTCGGTTCGGGCAGTACAGGTGCTGAGCTGTCCATATACGTTAAGTACTGTGACCAAAGTTCATAGGTACGTTGTTGGGTAAGTTTAGTTCGACAACTTAACGTCATCACAACGCGCAACGAACCATCTCTGAACATAGTAAATACCGAATCACACTGTGATTTACTATACGATTGCCATGCTGATTGTGCGATGTTGATCGACTCGACAACATGCGTATCAGCTATATATTGCGCGATACTTTTATCGAGATATAGCTTCATTTCAGCTTCAGCTTGGTCTAACTCCACTTTAGCACAGTAATTAATTTCTAATGTATTAAACGCTTTATCACAGTCTACCGATGCCGCCATCGTCGCAAAACTGCAGACACTCATAATTAAGAATGTAATTACCTTTACCATTATATTGTCAGCCTATAAGTGAATAGGCTGACAATATAGCGGTATCTGAACATTAATCCAATTATTCTATTAACTGGTTTGATTAGTTTGGCGTTCTAGACTAAATATTATTCCCCTTTTCCACCAAACCAGAAATAAGGAGTCTATAGCCCCCCCACACACAGATTAGACAACACAACAGAACCATAAAAATAAATAAATTAATACATTTAACTACAAAGGGTTTACGTGGCAGTTTATTCTTTGTATATTGAATTGGTTACCACGATAAATAACTAGGGTTCATTCATGCTTTCTTCTTCAGCTCAACAATCTACTGCTTTATACAAAGTTATGTTTGATGCTGTGTCGTGCGTAAAATCTACCATTATTACTGTCATCCGAGTCATTATTAACTAGGCTGACGCTTACTTCCGTCAGCCTGGCTGACGGAGGGATTATCTTATTTCTTTCTCATTTTTTCTTCAGCCAATCTGACGGTCCACAATAACAACGCTGACTGAGCACTGCTCAACAGCATGAGGACTTGTACATTGAAAAATCATAACTTACTTGCGATTGGTCTAATGACTTTTGCTATGTTTCTTGGCGCTGGAAATATCATTTTCCCGCCTTTTCTTGGTCTAGAAGCTGGCACACAATACCTTCCGGCTATGCTGGGATTTTCACTTACCGCTGTAGGACTTCCTTCTCTCACTCTAATAGTCTTAGGGCGACTCAGTAACAGTGGTCAGTTGACCAACGCCCTACCAAAACCGTTAGCAATTGCTTTTTGGGTCTCACTGCTTACCGCGATTGGACCTGCATTTGGTATGCCTAGAGCTGTTACTGTTGCCTATGAAATGGGGATAAAACCATTCTTCTCTGGTGATAACCTACTGCTATTTTCCATTATTTTTGTTATTGCAAGCCTGCTACTGTCCTTTCAACAAGGTAAATTAGTTCACTACATTGGTAAAATAATGACACCACTATTAATATTGATGTTAGTTGCATTGGCATTGGCTGCGGTAATCTCCCCACTAGGCACCTTAAATCCCCCCACTGCAGACTACCAATATCAACCAATTACCAGTGGTTTAATCCAAGGTTATATGACTATGGACGCAATTGCGGCGGTTGGATTTGGTTGGATTATTATTAAAGCTATCCGCGAACAAGGCTACGAGTCACCTAACGAAGTCTTTATCGCCACACTAAAAGTGACGGTAATTTATGCCCTACTAATATCAGCATGTTATTTGGCTATGGCTTATATTGGTGCTACATCTGCGTCGATTTCAGAAGGCACTACCAATGGCGGTGAACTGCTAACTCGTTACGTGGCAGAGATATTTGGTCCAATGGGTCAGTATCTACTCGCCACTATCATTATCATGGCATGCCTAACAACAACGGTCGGACTAACTAATGCTTGCGCTGAATATTACCAACAGACATTCAATTATCCGTTTGCGATCACGGCAGTAATTGCCACTTGCGTGACAGGTATCATTGCTAACTTCGGGTTAGACCAAATCCTAGCAATTAGTCTACCTGCCATAATCGTATTATGTCCCGTTGCTATTGCACTTGTGTTAACAGCCTTGTGCTTACCAACGACAAAATCATATTTACCGGTTTACGTTACTATCGTTGGCCTTACCGTGATACTTGGCGGCTTAGATGCATTGCATATTCTGGGTTTATTACCCGAGTATCTCTCGACTCCACTAACAAAGTATGTGCCACTGTTTTCTACATACGCCAGTTGGCTCCTGCCTGTTTCCGTTACAATTGCCATTAGTAAATGGCTGAACAGACAGTCCACAACAGCTAAAAATGACCAGAAGAAAGTAACTAACCTCGAATAAAATTATACATAACCCCTGCTGTACAATTGTAGGGGTTATTCACTAGGAATGCGTACCCAGCCTTCCATTAAGATACGTGCACTGCGGCTCATACTGGCTTTAGTTACCGTCCACTCGCCATTCACTTCGCTTGCTTGTGCACCAATACGTAATGATCCCGAAGGATGGCCGAAATTCACCGAATCACGCGTACCACCACCTGCAGCCAAATTAACGAGTGTACCAGGAACTGCTGCCGCTGCGCCAATTGCAACAGCCGCAGTACCCATCATCGCATGATGAAGTTTGCCCATAGACAAAGCGCGCACTGATAAATCAATGTCACCTGCAGCAACGTGTTTATTACTGGAAGACACATAATCGGCCGACTTAGCAACAAATGCGACTTTAGGGGTATGCTGACGTTGCGCGGCTTCTGAGATGTCTGATATCAACCCCATCTGCACAGCGCCGTAAGCTCGGATCGTTTCAAACATAGCGAGCGCTTCAACATCACCATTAATGGCATCTTGTAGCTCTGTGCCGGTATAACCAATATCGTCAGCATTAACAAAAATAGTCGGTATACCCGCATTAATCATCGTTACCTTTAACCGTCCACCAGCGACTACAGACTCAGGTACCAGCAAATCATCAATCAAATTACCAGTAGGAAACATTGAACCATTCCCATCGGCAGGATCCATAAATTCAACGGGTATTTCTGCCGCTGGAAAGGTAACACCATCAAGTTCAAAATCACCCGTTTCTTGCACTAGGCCGTTGCTAATTGGCACATGGGCGATAATCGTTTTACCAATATTCGCCTGCCAAATACGTACCACTGCGATGCCATTGTCTGGAATTCGGCTAGCATCAACCAAACCACTGTTTATGGCAAAAGAGCCGACTGCTGCAGATAAATTGCCACAGTTACCACTCCAATCCACAAACGGTTTATCAATTGATACCTGACCAAACAGGTAATCAACATCATGGTCGGGTTTATCCGTTGCTGACACAATCACAGTTTTACTGGTACTCGACGTTGCTCCGCCCATACCATCTGTTTGCTTACCGTAGGGATCGGGGCTGCCAATCACCCGCAGCAACAACGCATCACGCGCTGCGCCCGGTATTTGCGCCGCTTCCGGCAAGTCTTGAAGATTAAAAAAAACGCCCTTGCTGGTGCCGCCACGCATGTAAGTAGCAGGGATCTTTAGTTGAGGTGAATACGCCATACTATTATTCATTAAGCCTCACTTGATTCAAGAAAGTCCTGCGCGAAGCGTTGTAACACGCCTCCGGCTCCGTAGATAGACACTTCTTCCGCGGTATCTAAACGACAAGTCACAGGCACTTCAACAGTGTCACCATTTTTACGGTTAATAATGAGGGTTAACGCTGATCCAGGGGTCGGTTCACCGATAACATCAAAGGTTTCACTGCCATCAATCGCATAAGTTTTACGGTTGTCACCGGCTTTAAATTCAAGTGGTAGCACGCCCATACCGACTAGGTTGGTACGGTGAATACGTTCAAAACCTTCGGCAACAATCGCTTCGACACCCGCCAGACGAACTCCTTTCGCCGCCCAATCTCGTGAAGAACCTTGGCCATAATCGGCACCTGCAACAATAATCAGTGGTTGCTTACGGTCCATGTAGGTTTCAATCGCTTCCCACATGCGCATTACGTTCCCTTCTGGTTCAACACGCGCTAATGATCCCTGCTTAACTTGGCCGTTTTCTAACACCATTTCATTATTTAGTTTCGGGTTAGCAAACGTCGCACGTTGTGCTGTAAGGTGATCACCACGGTGGGTGGCATATGAGTTAAAATCAACTTCAGGTAAGCCCATCTTATCTAAATAAGCACCTGCTGCACTATCCAGCATAATGGCGTTAGAAGGTGATAAATGATCGGTCGTAATATTGTCACCCAATACCGCTAGAGGACGCATGCCTTTAAGACTACGCTCACCTGCTAATGCCCCTTCCCAATAAGGTGGTCGGCGAATATAGGTACTCATTTTACGCCAGTCATACAGCGGATCAATTTGATCACCGTACTCAACGCTACACTCGATATCCTTGCTAAACATCGGGTTGTAGACTTGACGGAATTGTTCTGGTTTGACACTCGCTTTAAGCACTTCATCAATCTCTTCATCGCTAGGCCAAATGTCTTTTAGGGTGATGGCATTACCAGCTTGATCTAAACCGAGCGTATCACGTTCAATATCAAAACGGATGGTACCCGCAATCGCATACGCAACCACTAACGGTGGCGAGGCAATAAAGGCTTCATTGGCATGTGGATGAATTCGGCCATCGAAATTACGGTTACCAGATAATACCGCGGTAGTATACAGATCACGATCCAATACTTCTTTCTGAATAACCGGGTCTAACGCACCACTCATGCCATTACACGAGGTACAGGCAAACGCGACAATACCAAAACCAAGTTGCTCTAACTCTGGCAATAAATCGGCTTCTTGTAGATAGAGTTCCACCGTTTTGGAACCCGGCGCCAATGAGGTTTTAACCCAAGGTTTACGGGTTAACCCAAGCTTATTGGCGTTACGGGCAATCAAACCTGCAGCAATCATATTGCGGGGATTACTGGTATTGGTACAACTGGTGATCGCCGCAATGATCACTGCACCGTCAGGCATTTTCCCCGGTACATTTTCAACTTTACCGCTGATACCACGCTTAGCTAATTCAGACGTAGGTACACGGTTATGTGGATTTGATGGACCAGCAATATTTCGGCACACTGTCGACAAGTCGAACTTAAGCACCCGATCATATTCAACGTTGGCTAAGTCATCAGCCCACAAACCGGTTTGTTTGGCGTAGGTTTCCACCAGCTTAACTTGATCGTCTTCACGACCCGTTAATTTAAGGTAATCAATGGTCTGTTCATCAATAGAGAACAATGCAGCAGTCGCACCATATTCCGGTGTCATATTCGAAATAGTAGCGCGATCACCTAAGGTCAGATGCGGCACACCGTCACCATAAAATTCCAGATAACTTGAGACGACTTTCTGGGCACGTAAGAACTCGGTCAATGCTAAAACGGTATCGGTTGCTGTCATACCTGCTGGTGGTTTACCTGTCAGTTCAACACCAACGATCTCTGGTAGACGCATGTATGACGCACGGCCTAACATTACGCTTTCAGCTTCAAGCCCACCCACACCAATGGCAATCACCCCCAAGGCATCAACCATCGGCGTATGGCTGTCTGTACCAACTAAGGTATCAGGAAACGCCACGCCGTGAAGGGATTGGATCACCGGTGACATACGCTCTAGATTAATCTGATGCAAAATACCGTTACCAGGCGGGATCACATCGATATTCTTAAAGGCTGTTTTAGTCCAATTAATAAAGTGAAAACGGTCATCGTTACGGCGGTCTTCAATGGCACGGTTTTTTTCAAATGCATCAGGGTCGAAACCTGCATGCTCAACAGCCAATGAATGGTCAACAATCAATTGCGTTGGGACCACAGGGTTAACCTTGGATGGATCGCCGCCTTTCGCCGCGATCGCATCGCGTAAACCGGCTAAATCAACTAATGCGGTTTGACCTAAAATGTCATGACAAACCACACGCGCAGGAAACCAAGGGAAATCAAGATCGCGCTTACGTTCAATAAGTTGTTTTAAAGACGCCTCTAATGCGTCAGGTGCGCAACGACGTACTAAGTTTTCGGCAAATACGCGTGATGTATACGGCAAGGTTGCATACGCACCCGCTGTAATGTCATCAACCGCTGCACGGGTATCAAAATAATCCAGTTCACTGCCGGGTAAAGGTTTACGATAGTTAGTATTCATAGTCCATTATCTCTCTGAAATTGGTGTTACAACTCTTGGCTCTGCACCAATATAATCTGCACTAGGGCGAATAATACGGTTGTTACTCCGCTGTTCCATCACGTGCGCAGCCCAACCAGTTAAACGTGAGCAGACAAAAATCGGGGTAAATAATTTAGTCGGGATGCCCATAAAATGATAAGCAGAGGCGTGGAAGAAATCCGCGTTACAAAACAGTTTCTTGCTATCCCACATAAACTCTTCACACGCCACCGAGATATCGTATAACGCGGTATCACCGTGTTCGTGAGCCAGTTTTTCTGACCATTTTTTGATGATCACATTACGCGGATCGGAAGTACGGTAGATAGCATGACCAAAGCCCATGATTTTTTCTTTACGTTCAAGCATGCCTGCCATCTGCGTTTTCGCATCTGCTGGTGAAGTAAACGTCTGGATCATGTCCATCGCAGCTTCATTTGCACCGCCGTGCAGAGGCCCACGTAAGGTACCAATCGCCGCTGTCACACACGAGTACATATCCGATAAAGTTGACGCACACACACGCGCAGTGAAGGTTGAAGCATTAAATTCATGCTCGGAATAAAGGATCAGGGATACATCCATCACCCGACGATGTTGTGCTGACGGTGTTTGACCACGCAATAATTTAAGGAAGTGACCAGCTAGCGATGCTTCATCCGTCGTACAGTCAATTTCCACACCATCATGAGAATAACGATACCAGTAACACATGATTGCAGGGAACGCAGCAAGTAGACGATTCGCCGCTTTATTTTGCGCTGAAAAATCAGTTTCAGGTTCAATGTTACCTAAGAATGAACAGCCCGTTCGCATGACATCCATAGGATGCGCGTCTGCAGGGATATGCTGTAACACTTCTTTTAAAGATTGCGGTAAATCGCGCAGGGTATGCAATTCAGCTTTGTATGTTTCAAGCTGATCAAGCGTCGGTAATTCACCGTTAAACAGTAAGTAAGCAACCTCTTCGAATGTAGAATTTTCGGCTAAGTCTGCTATGTCATAACCGCAATACGTTAAGCCGCTGCCTGATTTACCCACCGTACATAATTTTGTTTCACCTGCGCTTTGACCACGTAAGCCTGCACCTGATAGTTTTTTATCTGTCATAATTATTCCCTTAATTAATTTCAAACTGTTAATAGCAATCGATACCCAAGTTACTTCAAGATGCTATATCAGAGACGAGCAGGGATATCAGAACAAGGCGCAATATGTAGAGAATGGTTATTCCATTTTCAAATATTGTAACGCTGTGCTGTTATTCCAGCTCGCCTCCCGCAGGGCAAGCCGAACGAAGGCATCTTCGGCGTTATGACGTCTTGATTTAGAATAACTAAATCCTCGACTTCATGCCTTGAATATACCCTTCATTCGGTTTGCTGATTATGCATATTGAAGTAGCTTGGGTATGCATCCTAAAACCTATAATCCTGCAACATCCTGCTTGCTATTATTTGTCCGATTTTTGAATTTTTGTTTCACATTACTTTAATCATAGCGGTTATTTATTCTTGCCTTCCGAGAACAATACATCCAATTTTTGCTCGTAGTCGTGGTAACCGAGATAATCGTATAAATCCATACGCGTTTGCATCGTATCAACCACGGCTTTTTGGTCTCCATCAACCAGCAAAGTTTTATAAACTAATTCAGCGGCTTTATTCATCGCGCGGAATGCGGATAATGGATACAACACCATGGCACAACCCCACTCTCCGAGTTGCGCTTTATTCCATAACTCGGTTTGCCCAAATTCTGTGATATTGGCCAAAATAGGCACATCTAACGCTGCCGAGAATGCACGGTAATGCGCTTCTGTTTTCACCGCTTCAGCAAAAATACCGTCAGCCCCCGCTTCAACATAGGCTTGTGCTCTTGCTATCGCCGCTTCCAAGCCTTCTTGTGCGAATGAATCGGTACGCGCCATAATGAAAAAATCAGCGTCAGTACGCGCATCTACAGCAGCGCGGATACGATCAACCATCTCTTCTGTCGACACAATTTCTTTATTGGGACGATGGCCACAACGCTTTTGTGCGACTTGGTCTTCTAAATGCACCGCTGCCGCACCGGCTTTTTCCATATCTCGAATGGTTTTAGCAATGTTAAAAGCCCCGCCCCAACCAGTATCAATATCAACCAGTAAAGGTAGGTTAGACGCGGCGGTAATACGCTGCACATCAGCGATCACATCATTCAATGACGTCATGCCTAAATCTGGTAAACCGTAAGACGCATTCGCCACACCGCCACCAGATAAATAGATCGCCTGATGGCCTAATTGTTCAGCCATCATCGCGCAATAGGCATTAATCGTACCCACTACTTGTAATGGTTTATTATTAGCCAGGGCTAAACGGAATTTAGCGCCGGGGGATAAGCGCTGAGACGATGATTCTGTAGACATATTATTTCTCTCCTTGAACTGATGTGGTGCCTGTCTTTAATTCTGCGGCTAGTTGAAGTGCAATTTTACTTTCAATGTTTTTACGTGAAGCGGCGATATGACGGCGCATCAGCATTTCGGCTAACTCTCCATCTCGATCACTGATGGCTTCGATAATCTGGGCGTGTTCTGAAAAAGCGCGGCTGGCTCTGGAGCTGTGCATACCAAACTGACAGCGGTACATACGCACTAAATGATAGAGCTGACCACATATTAATTGAATAAGTTGCGCATTATGACTGCCCAAGATGACTTTATAATGAAAATCTAAATCACCTTTCTTCTTGATAATAAGCAACGCCATCTTTCAGTGCTTGTGACGTCGCGTGTTGATTAAGCATGGCCTTCATGTCGACAATTTCAGCATCACTCATGTTCTCTGCTGCTTGTCTGC
>NZ_ABCQ01000030.1 GCF_000170855.1 Moritella sp. PE36
AGCGCTTCACGTACAAAATACAGATCGAGTAAACCTTGAGTGGTGCACTGCACTACCCGTGAACCGACATTGGCTTTACGTTCAATTAGATGGCATTTTTCTAATCTGTTTAGCGCTTCACGAAGGGTTGAACGACTGACTTGATATTGCTTTGCGAGTTCTGGCTCACTGATCTTACTGCCAGCAAGGATCTCACCTTCAACAATGGCACGCTGCATTTGCTCAAAGACTTTATCGGCTGTAGTCACAGCGACTATTTTTGTTGGATCATCTAAAGGCATAAGATTGTCGACAATGTTTAAATTTAACTCAATACTATTATCTTTTTACAAATTGTCAACATCTTAGTAACCAAACTCTCTATTTAGAGCGGTAATTAAATCTATAATGTGAATGCCCAATTTAGTACGCTGCACGGTTATTGGCTAAACGGTAAATGTGCTTAATTTGGTGAACTGGACAGTGATTAGAGCTGGTCTATACTGAATATTGAGAAGCGTTTTTTCTACCAATAAACCTTAATGGTGAGGTGGATAAGCAACCGCGTCAGTTTCTGGGCTTGAAACGTGGCCAACGAGAAAGAAGCAGAACCCTGTAATAGCTAATTCTCGACGCGCTTTTCACACCTCAACTACCTGCTATACGAATACATTTTACGATAAACTAATTTGCTATCCCGTTATTAATAACTATTCTATCGTTATGGTTAAATACACTTTATATTGATATTTATCCGGTATTTATACCTGATACTTGCTAAACTTATCGATAACAAATAAATATACGATATAGAACAGGACTGTTCTAACTGAGGATTAATGAGTATTAATAAGGATAAATACAGTATTGATAATACTGATTATACTGTCGGACAAGATAACGTCCAAAAATGGGGGTTTGATGTACACAACCCAGTGTTTGGTATCAGTGCATCGTTAATTGGCCTATTCTTGGTCGCTATTTTATTAGTAGAACCGGAAACATCGAAATCATTCCTGGACGGCATCAAATGGTGGATCATTGGGGCTTTTGACGGTCTGTTCATGTGGTCTGCAAATATCTTCGTTATTTTCTGCCTCGGGTTAATTGTCTCACCATACGGTAAAATTCGTTTAGGTGGTGATGACGCTAAACCGGATTATAGCAGCATGTCGTGGATAGCGATGTTATTTGCTGCTGGCATGGGCATTGGCTTAATGTTCTGGGGGGTTGCAGAACCTGTGGCTTATTACACAGGTTGGTATGAGACGCCACTTAATGTGACCGCAAATACACCCGAAGCGGCAAAACTGGCATTAGGCGCGACTATGTTCCACTGGGGTTTACACCCATGGGCAATTTATGGTGTTGTTGCATTATCACTGGCTTTCTTTGCTTATAACAAAGGTCTGCCTCTTTCAATGCGTTCTGTATTCTACCCTATCTTAGGCGATAGAACGTGGGGCTGGGCTGGTCATATCGTGGATATCCTAGCGGTATTAGCTACCTTGTTTGGTTTAGCGACATCACTCGGTTTAGGCGCACAACAAGCTGCGAGTGGTTTCCATCATATATTTGGTATTGAGAACGGGTTATTTTTACAAATAACGATCATCATAGTTGTTACCTTGCTAGCTGTTGTATCGGTAGTTCGTGGTATTGATGGTGGCGTAAAAGTAATTAGTAACATCAACATGCTACTTGCATTAGTACTGTTAATATTCGTTATTTTAGTTACATTTGCCGTTTCAATGGGCACAGTACCAACGACTATTATGGGTTATGTTGAAAATATCATCCCATTAAGTAATCCAATTGGTCGTGAAGACGAAGCTTGGATGCACGGTTGGACTGTATTCTACTGGGCATGGTGGATCTCATGGTCACCATTCGTTGGTATGTTCATTGCCCGTATTTCACGTGGCCGTACAATTCGTGAATTCATCACTGCTGTACTACTTGTTCCGACTGGTGTGACAGTATTATGGATGTCTGTATTTGGTGGCGTAGCCATCGATCAAGTAGCGAATAACGTGGGTACTTTAGGTAGTGAAGGCTTAACGGATGTACCTTTAGCTATGTTCCAAATGTTTGATTCTTTACCTATGGGCGAAGTGTTATCAATGCTGGCAATCATACTGGTATTAGTATTTTTCATTACCTCGTCTGATTCAGGTTCATTAGTTATCGACAGCATTACTGCTGGTGGTAAAGTTGATGCGCCAATACCACAACGTGTGTTCTGGGCATTAATTGAAGGTGCGATTGCTGCTGCGCTACTTTGGGTTGGCGGCACGCAAGCAATTGAAGCATTACAAGCTGGTGCGATTTCAACCGCACTACCTTTCACTATTATCTTGTTAGTGATGTGTGTGAGCTTGATAATGGGTTTGAGAACAGAACAGTATAATCGCTAAGCAAGCTCAAACCTCCAAATGATATATTAACCTCGGGTTAAAAATAAAAGCTGTCAGTATTTACTGGCAGCTATTCTCCTCTCAATTATTTATCGTCTCAATTATAGTACGCCCAATTGACAACCCTCTCAAAGTAATGTCATAATTTTCCCATGCATTTTTTAAAACAGCCGTTATGTCATCTTGTACTGGTTTTCATTCTTCTTCTGAGTGAGGCTTCTGCTGGCGTAAATTTTAATTTTGATACAGGCGCCGCCTTTAAAAATGATATGAATGTATCAACAGCTATTACCGAAATGGACACAGATTGCATTCAGTGTTTAACAGTTTCAGACATGACTTGTAATAACAGTGCCGGTGCGACTTGTGACAGCACGACTTGCTCCTCAGGCCAATGTAACAACCTAATTGGCAACCCTATATTCCAAACTAATAACACCTTATCCGAGAATCCCCCTATATTCCAACCTCTTACTTATCAAAATTATTATTTAAATCTTATTCCACGTCCTCCTAGTCTCTCAATTTAAGCGCTAAATATTGCAAGTGTAATTGATGCAATGGGCCTATATCTGGTCATGCATTATCACGCACACCTAAATTCGCCTATGCAACGCATCGCGCTCTCCTATGACATATTTAAATACTGATGCGTATAGCGCATACAGATTCATAACGATTAAATTGAGATAATTAAAATGACAATATCAAATACAAATAAAATAATAATCCTATCTATCACTCTACTTATCACGGGGTTGCTAAGCTTTACATCAAAAGCAGAAAGCGTAATCAAAGCAACAATGTACAAACCTCTGCAATGCGGTTGCTGTGATGATTATGCCGCTTACTTAGAAAAAAATGGCTTTGAGGTGGAGATAAAATCAATGCGTTCACTTGCTCAAACCAAACGAACAGCAGGTGTTCCGCAAGGCTATGAAGGCTGTCATACCCTCTTTGTGGATAACTATGTCGTAGACGGATTGGTACCTGTAAATACCATTAATAAGTTACTTAATGAACGTCCAGAGATCACTGGTATTACACTACCAGGGATGCCTTGGGGTGCGCCAGGAATGGATAGTCGCCCTAAAAGCGCACCATTAATTAGCTACGGGTTCCAAAAAGGCTCATCCGATACTTTTGTTTACGCGAAAGACTAAATCATTCATGTCATACGCTTATCATCAAAAGTAATAATTTAGGAGTCTATAATTATGTCAGCACTTATATTTAACTTGTTACGCAAAAGCACCCACTATTTGGTGTTTATATTGTTCGCCAGTACAAGTATGGCGACAACAGCTGAGACATTATCAAAACAAGGTGTTGTAGCGATTACGAGCAGTTCAAGTAATACCTTGATTGTGGCCTACCCTCGGGCTTTGTATCAGCTCAATACAAGCAACAATAGTTGGTTGCCAATTACATTACCGGACCCTGCTATCGTACTAACAGGAGCGGCGGTAAATAAATCAAACGGTGTTATTTTTATCGCCACTCAGCATCAGGGAATACTCTCTAGTCAGGATAAAGGTAAAAACTGGATCGCCCGTAATAATGGACTTGCCGGCAGCACAACGACGGCATTAACCCAGCATGCACAACAAGCTGAGACTTTATATTCAATTGTTCCTGAACAAGGGATTTATCGTACTGAAGATGCAGGCGAAAACTGGCTATTAATGGATGCAGGTCCAATCGATATGGGCAGTACCATTATCCATTCAGATATGCCAGACAGCATGCAAACAGGCTGGGTTTTTACAGCAACCAACAACGGAGTCAGTCGTTCAATGGATTGCTTCTGCCTCTGGAGCCAAGCTGGAGAGTTACAAGGAGAAATAACCGCCCTAAGTTATGCTCCTCAACAGCCTAAGCATATCTATGCAGCGTCTGGCAATAGCCTCTATTTAACCAAAGACGGAGGCCAAAACTGGGCAGTAATCAGTGAGCTTAAATCAACCATCAGCACTTTGCATATTACAGCATCAGGTGTTATTTATGCGGGCACCCAAGATGGTCATATTATTAAAAGTGTCGACAATGCACAAAGCTGGGAATCTATTGATGTCAGATAAAGCACTGATTTTAATGCTATTTACGCTGATTAGTACTGCAACGCCAAACAGCTATGCAGCACCACATAGTTTACCCGATAGTCTGGGTTTACAAGTATACCAACAAAATTGCAGTGTCTGCCATGGTCAAAATGCTGAAGGGGCTGAAAATTGGAAAATACAAAATGGATATGGAGAGCTACCAGCCCCACCACACAATGAGGAGGGTCATACGTGGCGGCATAGCGACAACATGCTGCAACGTATGATAAAACAAGGCTGGCGAGATCCATTTAATAAAACCAAACGCCTTACCATGCCTGCTTTTGAGAATGCATTAAATCCAAAAGAAATTGATGCGGTAATTGCTTATATGAAAACTTTTTGGAGCCCAGTTCAGGTTGACTATCAAAAAAAGGAAAACCTAAGACGTTAGGAGAATATCCTGTCCATAATGCTATGCATCACTCGCTTGCGATGCACAGTAAATAATGGTCTGTGCACATTGGTGTTGTTTGTATCAAATAACACCAATGATACCTACCGAATAAAATCCGGTCGCAATATTATTGTACTAAATGAACTTCATTTGCTTCAATGTTTAATTCTGCAAGCTTATTAAGTAGGGCTTCTATATTTTTCTTACCTGAACCTTCATTGGCCATTTGTAGGCGCGCAACACCAGAGAATGCATCACCAAAAGTAGCTGTATGTGGGGCCACCACAACTTCATCAAGTACCACTTTACCGCTTAACGTATCTGTCAGCGTATAGTTAACTTTTGTCGTGACTGTCATATCAAGGCCAAACAATGGCTGTTCAACATCCACTATTTTAGCTGATAGTTGATATTTCCCCTTTTCAGAGAAAAGTCCTTGCTCCAATAGGCTCTCTTTAATTGCATCAGAGAACGCAACATCACTAATTTCTGACGTCCAAGCAGCATTTGTATCTTCACCACCCGAAACTGACGACAAGGCCAAGTTATTTTGTACTGCAGCTGGATATACTTTTTGTTCGCCTTGATACACCATATTCTCAACCTGCGCACCCGACGCACAACCAACTAAGTATAAACACGTTGCAATTACCAATGTCTTTTTAACTACGTTCATTTTCATTCCTTTGTTTTTATAATAATCAAGAGTCGTATCTATAATTTATTTAACGCTTGCAATCCGCAAAAGATAAAATACATTATCATATTGATTTTATTTATATTAATTATTATAGCAAGCATGGCGACCACTCCTTTATGGGTAACTGTGACAGCGCCGACAAATAATAATCTATTAATCAAAAACAACATGAACCATTATGAAAGACACTAGAATTCGAACAATCATAACAATGGCTTAATTGTTTGATTGCGATTTCAACAAAACTTGTTACTATTGCAGCTTATATAGTCGGGGGGCCTAATAGGCTGAGATCGCACATTAATTGCGAGACCCGTTGAACCTGATTCAGTTAACACTGACGTAGGGAACTATCAGTCTTGCTTCTCATGATTTGACCTTCTACGTCTCTCAATCTTTGGCTTGATAAAGTTCCTATACGTCTGTACTAGGGATATTTATGCTAAAGGTCACACCCACTGACGTTTTATCAAAACACAGTATTTCAAAAAATGGCACATCAACACCAGCTTCATTAAAACAAAGCCCATCAATACCTATCGTATTAACGATCGCAGGTTCTGATAGTGGTGGCGGTGCAGGTATTCAAGCTGATATCAAAGCCATATCGGCAACCGGTAGTTACGCTTGTACTGTCATAACAGCCATTACCGCACAGAATACCCTTGGCGTGTCCGCTATTTTCCCCATTCCACTGGAACATGTTGAAAAGCAACTTGATGCCGTATTTAGCGATTTAAACATCGTTGCCGTTAAAGTTGGGATGCTGGCAGACTGCGATATTATCAAAGTCGTTGCCGCTAAAATAAAACAATATAAGCCCGCCTTTTTAGTTGTTGACCCGGTTATGGTCGCCACTAGCGGCGATTTATTGCTAAAAGAATCTGCGATCAGTACGCTTAAATCAGAACTGCTACCATTAGCCGATTTGATCACCCCGAACCTACCTGAAGGCGCAGCTTTAACTGGCTGTAATGTACCTCGCAATGAAGATGAGATGGGTGACATGATCAGCGAATTACGTCAACTTCGCGTCAATGCGGTATTATTAAAAGGCGGTCATTTAGAACAAGATGACAACAGTAATGACCTGCTAATCTTCCAAGACCATTTTCAACTGTTAACAGCAAAACGCATCCATACCCAAAATACCCATGGCACTGGCTGCACCCTGTCTTCTGCCATCGCATCCTATTTAGCTCAAGGCCATGATCTGCTACAAGCGGTTAAATTGGGTAAACAATACATATCCAATGCTATTGCCCATGCTGACGAATTAGATATAGGTAGCGGCCATGGTCCAGTAAATCACTTCTTTGCTGGCCATGCCGATGTCTAGCTCATCACAAGTAATGTTAGAACCTGAAGACAGCAAAAATAGCCTTACCGTAAACATGACAATTACCAACGGTTATTTACGTTATAACGACAGTATTGACCCCGTATTAAGCAACCTTAATATGGCGATGCCGGCTGGACAATGGACCTGTATTTTAGGTCGTAGCGGCTGTGGTAAAACCTCAATGCTACGTTATCTTGCGGGCTTATTAGATCAGCAAGTGACGTGGTCAGGTGCACTGTCAATTAGCGCTAATAATCGAGAACTACCTGATTTAAGTAATCAAATTGCTTACATGGCACAGCAAGACTTACTACTGCCTTGGTTATCCGTGCTCGATAATGTCACGTTAAGCAGTAAATTCGGCGCCGAAACGTCTAAGTCCGGCCAAGATAAAGCGCTGATCCTGCTCGCTAAAGTTGGACTTGCAGATAACGCCCATCGTTTTCCGCAACAACTGTCTGGCGGTATGCGTCAACGTGTCGCTCTGGCAAGAACATTAATGCAAGACAAACCGGTGGTATTAATGGATGAACCCTTTTCAGCCTTGGACGCCGTCACCCGTTATCGATTACAAGATCTCGCCTGTGAATTGCTAAAGGATAAAACCGTGGTATTAATTACCCACGAACCGCAAGAAGCGATCCGCCTCGCCGATCATATCTATATTATGCAAGGCAACCCTGCTGGCGCAGAACGTTTGCAAGTACCGTCAACAGCGACACCGCGTCCATTCGATGCTGAATGTGCACAGTTACAGCAACAAATCATGACTTGTTTAGCACAGGAATATGGAGCTGAACATGAATAACATTGTTAATTCAAACCTTACGCATCTGCAGAATAGCAAAGACAAGCAACAACAAGTCCCTATTAGCCCGGTACTGCGCATGATCATTAGTGCACTGGTTATCATCGGATTATGGCAAAGTATTGTAGTTATTTTTGACATGCCTTCTTTCATTCTTCCCGCGCCACTCGCTGTTTTTGAACGTTTAATCGAGCGTCATGACGTCTTGTTAAAACATACATTAGTCACCGCGCAAGAAATTGTATTTGGCTTGTTACTCGGTTTATTTATGGGGCTATTTTTTGCGCTGCAGATGCTGTTGTTTAAACCCATTAAGCATTGGTTATTACCGATATTGATTGCCAGTCAAGCTATCCCAGTATTCGCCATTGCACCGGTACTGATGCTGTGGCTGGGTTATGGCATGGCATCCAAGATTGTCATGGCCGCCTTAATTATCTTCTTCCCCGTCACGACCTGTTGTTATGACGGTTTACGTAATACACCAACAGGTTATTTAGATCTGGCTAAAACCATGGGGGCGACTAAATGGCAGCTGTTACGCCATATTCAACTCCCCGCGTCACTGCCGACATTAGCATCGGGTATCCGTGTTGCTGTCGTTATTGCACCGATTGGTGCAGTAGCAGGTGAATGGGTCGGTTCCAGTGCTGGCTTGGGTTATCTCATGCTCCAGGCTAATGCACGCATGATGATTGATGAAATGTTTGCCGCATTGCTGATCCTATCCGCCCTGTCAGTCTTGCTTTATTTTGTCACTGACAAAGCATTGAAAAAACTCATTCCTTGGGAAAAATAATCAAGCAGCTGTGACTAACACAGTGTTTATTAAAAATAACGAATGCACTCATATTAAATACAACACTATAAATATAAAAAGGACATTTAATGAAAAACAACACTTTACTCAAGGCTGCGGCATTTACCGCAGCTATATTGTCGGCAAACGTACATGCAGAAACAAAGACCCTAACCCTGATGTTAGATTGGTTTGTTAATCCTAACCACGGCCCTATTATTATTGCTAAAGAGCGCGGCTACTTTGCAGAGCAAGGCGTTAATGTCGTGATCCAAGAACCCTCGGATCCAAGCATGCCACCAAAACTTGTCGCCGCGAATAAAATTGATCTGGCGATCACCTATCAACCTAATTTAACCATTGATGTCGCAGCTGGTTTACCGCTAATCCGTTCTGCAACCTTGATCGCAACACCCCTTAATACCTTAATGGTGCTCGACAACAACAAAATTAACAACATGTCTGATTTAAAAGGTAAAAAAATTGGTATCGCTATTGCGGGTAACGAAGAAGCGACAATCGGCACTATGCTAAAGACTGGCGGCGTTAATTATGATGACGTACAAATAATTAATGTTGGTTGGGCGCTATCATCATCACTTGCATCAGGTAAAGTGGATGCAATCTGGGGTGGCTTACGTAACTTTGAAACCAATCAACTGGAACTTGAAGGCTTTAAAGCAAAAGCATTTTTCCCAGAAGAGCACGGTGTACCAGCTTATGACGAATTAATATTTGTCGCTAACGCCAATACCTATGACAAAACCGCTATCCAAGCCTTTAATAAAGCCTTGGAGAAAGCAACTACCTACATAGTTAATCACCCACAAGCATCATGGAAAGAGTTTGCTGCTTATGCACCTGACACGCTAAATAACGAGTTAAATAAACGCGCTTGGAACGATACCCTTACTCGTTTCGCGCTGCGTCCTTCTGCGGTTGATTTAAAACGTTATGACGATTATGCCGAATTCATGTATTCGCAAAAGATCATCAAAACATTACCCAAAGCACAAGATTACGTGCCGACGCTGTAATTCGCCATTACTGTATAAAATCATCGAGAAAATTATGAATCATCAAGATCTAATCAATGCCTGCAGTGAAGATTGGCAGGCGTATACTCAGCATGCGTTTGTGCAACAATTAGCACAAGGAACATTGGCACAGCCGAGTTACTTACATTACCTTAAGCAAGATTTCTTGTTTCTTAAACAATATGCCCGTGCTTACGCCTTAGCAATTTACAAAGCCCGTACTTTAGCAGATATGCGTAAAGCACTGCCGAGTGTGCATGCATTACTGGATTCTGAAATTGGTCACCACGTTACTTACTGTGGCAAGTGGGGATTAACAGAATCAGATTTAGAAGCAGAACCAGAAGACTTTGGCACCGTTGCTTACACACGTTATGTGCTGGATGCGGGTATGGCGGGTGATATCGTCGATCTCTACGCTGCGCTAGCGCCCTGCTCTATTGGTTACGCCGAAATTGGCCGTAAACTCGCTGCGAATGCAAACACCAAGCTAATTGATAACCCGTTTGCCAGTTGGATTGAACTCTACAGTGGAGATGAATTCCAACAAGGGGTCGCACAAGGCACTGCACATCTTGATGAGTTACTCGCTGAGATTGACGTCAACAGTCAACGTGGCCGCAATCTAATTCATGTGTTTAGAACGGCGACGCGTATGGAAATTGCATTTTGGCAGCAAGGACTTGATGCTGATAAATAGCGATAAATAGCTATCACCGGGTAAAGCCCAACAGCTTAACTTGACCAGCAGTCTTCATCGGTAGATTGCTGGTTTTGTTATTCAACTTTTTTCATTCGACACCGCCATAAACATCAATCGTCAAGTCTCGTTGTGTCACATAGTTATTAGGGGTTGCACCGATTTGGCTTTTTAAATAACGAATGAGATGAGGCTGATCACTAAAACCAAACTGATAAGCCAATTCGACCCAATCAATATCTTGTTTATCACGTTGATATAAATATTCCAGCAAGCTTTCTAATTTTTGCATTGACTGACATTGCTTGAGCGTAAGACCTGTTACTCGGTTAAAGCTGCGCTCGATAGTCCGTTGTGAACAATAAAGCGTTTCACCTAGCTGTGCGATAGGTACTGTTGCTAACAAGGGTAAGACCTTTCGCGTCAATTGACTGTGTTTATCTTCATGATTATTCGCTAACCAAGTCGCTAAATAATCATCTAAACGATCACAACATGCTTCAGGATCGTCCTTGGCGATGGCCAGTATATGCTGATCAACCCATGCTTCATCTGTCGCTAAATTATGTTCATTAAACAATGCACGAAGGTCCGCATCTTCCACCTCATCAATGAGCGGTTGCGATGAAGGCATGGCGAGTGAGTATAATGCGCCAACCCGAAATTTGATGCCAAGATACAAAAAGGCATGGGCATGATCAAGCTGCAAAGTCTGTACTTGTGGAAACAGCCAATGGCTACCTAGCCCTTGTTTCACCCCTGATTTTAAATCATAACGATATCTTTGTGCCTGCGGGGCTAATATCAAATGACTTTCTGGATGTGGATTTAACTTTGGTGATTGATGTGACTCACTCTCCGTTTCTTTGACTAACAACCAATAACTTTCCACATACTTGGCTATATCAGGACGTTTAGGCGCTCGGATCCAATTTATCATCTAATCTCTACATCCATACATTAATTTGTAAATCCATACATCAATTTCTACATTCAACTTTAGTACATACATCCAACTTTAATCCATACATCTAAACGTTAGTCCATCTTGTGACCATTACTAAATTGAATAATGCGGTGACATGAACTAAAGCCAGCTCTGACAATTGCCTTTTGCGCACCAATATTGGTCATTTCTGTTGAGCACATTGCGGTTAAATTTTTCGATTCAGCACGTCTTATGAGGTAATTTAATACTTGAGTCGCAAGGCCTTTACCACGTTCAGACTCAGCAACTATCATACCTAAATCAGCATATTCAGTTTGGACAGTATCAAACAGGCGACATTCGCCACTTGCTAATAATTTATCATTTTCCCAATAACCGAATAATTCCTGACGATTAATCAAACGCTGATAATAGCCAGTAAGCCATTCTTCAGGGGCGCTAATCGCGTTCACTGCAAATTGCACAAAATCAGATAACTGTGCATCGCTCGCGAGCTGCATTTCGATTGATTCACCTTGATATGGTATTGCTGCCCGATTTTGTTGATACATTAGTGAGTGAGTTTGGTGATTTGCATAGTTATCTAAGCATAACGATAAGTATAACGGTTCCGCGGTACTGACGAACGCACCTTTCACTTCACCAATCACAGTACTGTTTTGCTCAACGATGAGTGTGAATAATTCTATCGCCTGTAGCTGGCTTTGTGGATCAAGATGAAATTGCAGCAGGTAATCGTCGGCGTTAATAGCGCAGTAACCCACTAAGGTTTCATTTTCATAAAAACCAAAGTGGGTTGCCATCGGTAAGAAACCACATAACCACATACCATCAAGGGCGGCTGTAGTGGTGTTAAGATACTGTAATTTTAGTGTATCAAGTTGCACGGTTTCTTCAATTTTCTTAATTGTTAACATCTGTCATACCTATAATTTACTGATTTGTTATGACTGGGGACTACTCGTAATAACCGTTAATAGTCGTTATTAGCTAAGTCGTGTACCAGTCGATAACGTCAATATTAAGGTAGTAGCAAACACAAAGATTGAATAAATACGACAACATTAAAAATATTTTAACCGTACTATCACCAAATTATCACCGAGCTATCACCACACTATAACCACAGTTTTTTAATTGGCGTATCAGGTGAAAAGTGATAATGGATCTGCGCTTGTAATAACTCGGCTGTCGCAATTGCATCCGTTAATGCATCATGTGGCGGATAGGCTGGTAAATTATAACGTGCACGGCTATTAGCAAGACGAATCGACTCTTGGCGTTTCTTGGGTTTAAACAGGCTAAAAAAACTGTTATTTTGCGATTCCTGAACATCTGCTTCAATCTGCATCGTATCGATAACCGGAAACACAATGCCTTCATTAATAAAACTGCGAAGATGATTATCAAAAAAATCACGTTCAATACGGCGGTAATGAACCACCACAACCTTGCCTGCTAACGCATCTAATACTGGTTCTAGAATACGCAATAAATCCGGTGCACCTTTCAAGTCAGTATGAGTAATACCATGAATAATAATAGAGTTTTCTTTCAGCTTATCTTCAGGTTCAATATACCAGTGCTGCGCTTGGCGACAAAAAATACGCTGCAAATTAAACGGCACAAGGCCAATGCTAATAATACTGTTTTGTTCAGAGTCTAGCCCCGTCGTTTCAAAATCTAATGCGACAAAATCAATATCACCTAATTTCGTTTCATCGTGATACGTACCTGCGCGATAAAAAGACTTTAAACGTTCATCCTTGCTCTGCTCTATTTTCAGTTTATAGAACGCGCCCCAGTTTAAAATCTCTTTATTAATAAAATTGTACATTCATAATCCCTACATTTTATTAGCGGTATAACGATACTTTAAAAAGTTCTGGGCGTTACTTAACACCAAAAATGCATCTTTAAGATTACGGCGCTCAAATTCCGACATATTTTCTGGTTCAATATTATTATCCGGTTCAATTTCCGATTCTACGTCTAGCGCTTGGTGGCGTAAACGGACTAAGGAAATCAATTCCATCGCATGGTGTAGATCCTGCCCTTTTGACGGCGGTAGGATCCCCGCTTCAATAATATCTTCCAAACGTTCAAATGAATTTTGCGATTGCGAGCCAATCGCCAATCCGTGCACCCGGATCAAATCGGCCAGCGGCGCTGTACCACGACGTTTTAAGTTAATGGAATTGTTATGACGACCATCTTTCTCCATCACAAAGTTTTTAAAGAACCCCAATGGCGGCGTACGGTTTAAAGCATTACGTGCTAAACATGCTAAGAATCGATTGTTTTTCTTGGCGCGACGTAAAATAAAGGCGTTTAATTGTTCAGCCCATTTAACACGACCATAAACACCGGTTAAATCAAAGAAGATAGAACAGTTTAATAACGCTTGTGGGTTCGGATTATCAATCCAGTCAGCAAAACATTCCTCCCACTGCAATTGCGTTTTACGATGCTCTGGATTAGTTGCCATAATATCGCCTGTACAATAGGTATAACCGCAAGCCGCTAATCCATCACAGACAAACTTAGATAATTTTTCAAAATACTCGCCATGCAGGGCATCGTCATAACTATTATCTAAAATAATGCCGTTATCTTGGTCTGTTACTATCAGTTGTTCATCACGCGCCATCGAGCCTAGCGCTAGAAAGCAATAAGGTACCGGCGGCTGACCTAACTCCTCTTCGGCAAGTTCAAGTAATCGCTGTTTAAAGCTGCGACCAATCTCGGACATTGCGCTACCGATCATGTGAGAATTGGCATCTTCATTCACCATACGCACAAAACAATCTTTGAGCTGTTTAGAAAGTAACACAAGGTCTTCAATGTTTTGTTGCTGAAAAATACTGCCCGACAACAACAAACTATTTTGTGATTCGTAACGAATAATATCAGCCACTTCAATCAGGCCAATCGGCTGTTTGTTCTTTAGGATAGGTAAATGATGAACGTTATAGCGTAGCATCATCAGCATTGCTTCTGACACATAGGCATTATGATCAAGTGACATCAGCTCTGTCGACATGACATCAGAAACAGGATTATCAACACTCATCCCCGTCGCAATCACTTTTGCACATAAATCATGCTGAGTGATAATACCGACAAGATTACTGCCATCTTCATGGATAATAGTAGGGTCATTAATCAACGCGGCTGAGACACTCTCTTCCGCCATCACCTTAGCAACATCTTGAATTGACGTAGTATTTTTTAACATCACTAAGTCTCGGCTTAATAATGTTTTCACTTTTGAGGTGGTTAATGAGTTGGCATCATCACTATTATCTTCAACCGCTTGTTTTAAACGGATAGTACCTTCAACTTCAGAGAAATCAGAAAAGGCTTCATAGCGTTCACAAAAATCATGGAAGATTGCTTCTGGAATACAATAAAGCAGCGTGTCTTTTACCGCTTTAGCAGGAAGTCGAACTTTATTATTGGCCAATAAGCCCATCTGGCCAAATATTTCACCTTGATCCAAGCGGTTGTATAATTCACCTTTGCGGCGGTATATTTCCACTACGCCACTGCGAATAAAATACAGATCATGGATCTTGTGACCATATTCAATGATCATCGAGTCTGCACGGAAGTACGAGATCTCAATGCTCTTAACCACCTCTAACAATGCTTCTTCAGGTAGTTGGTCAAAAGGTTGGTACTGGCTTATAAAATTTTTAATTTCTAGTAGTTCGATTTCCATTCTTTACTCTATTGATAATTTATTGATATGCCGAGGCGCGTTCAATTAAAGACTCCGCTTGTCGACGTAACAGCCAATCAGCACCCAATGTGATAGCCTTTTCGGCCAATGAACGAGCTTGTTTATAACTACCTTGATAAAAATAGCGCTCGCCAAGACGGTAATAAGTTTCTGGATAACGTGGCGCGATGCGGATAGCCCGCTCTAACGAGGCAATCGCACCGTTATTATCGCCATTACTCAGCTGTTTATCAGCACGTTTCATTAACGATAATACCGCAGCAGGCGCTTGAGCCGTCTCATCGACAGGTGCAGGTTTACTTTGTTTACCCAACACTGGGACGGTATTATTAGTCTCTTGAACCTGAGTCCCATTCGCGTTATACGTCGGTATTGTGCCACAAGCCGTCAGCAGCCAGGGTAAAGACAACAAACACACGCGTTTTAATATTTTCATTTTATTTCCACTGTTAATTTTCAATAACAAAGAGTACCGTTCAATGACAAATAGCATTATTCAACAAGATCTCGGAACCATTCAAGGACACGCTTAACACCTTGATTGCAGCGTAATTCAATTTCAGGTTCATAACCACTCACAAAGGGGAGTGGAATAGAGTTAAGACAGCTACCCTGGCTACCTTGGCCGGTATCTTTATCCACCCAACCCACGGTAATATCTTTTGGTGGCAGATTCTGAATCGGTAATTCTGAACGTTGACGGAAAATTTCAGCCCATACACGTAACGCACCACTCGAGCCTGTTAAACCAATCGAGGCATTATCATCACGTCCCATCCACACGACAGCCATCATGTCACCAGAAAACCCAGCAAACCAACTGTCTCTTAGATTATTGGTCGTGCCCGTTTTACCAGCAACTTCAAAATCAGGTAACAGCCACTGTAATGCTCTTGCCGAACCTTCATGGGTAACAGCCTGCATGGCATGACGCAGCATATACACCGAGCTTGCATCAAAACGTTTATCCACCGCTAATGGATAACTTTTCAACACAGTACCACCAGGCTCAACGACGGCACTAATCGCTAATAAAGGAGTATAAAATCCATCTGCAGATAATGTCTGATACATCTGTGCCACAGAAATCGGTGACATATCCACAGCACCTAAAGTAATAGCGGGTAACTCAGGAATAGTTTGCTCAACACCCAAACGACGCAGTGTATCTGCGATCTTATCTAACCCCAATTCGTTACCTAAACGGGCTGTTGATTGATTGTAAGACTTAGCCAACGCTGTATATAACAGCACCTCACCGTGATCTTTTTTATCATAATTTTTAGGTGACCAAATATCGCCATTGGGCAGATTAAGGTTATATTCATCATCACTAATTAAAGTCGCTAGGTTATACTGCTGTGGTTGTTCTAAGGCGGTTAAATACACCGCTGGCTTTATTAACGAACCAACTTGACGTCTTGCATCAATAGCACGGTTAAAACCAGCAAAACGCGCATTAACACCACCGACAATAGCAATCACCGCGCCTGTATTTGGCCGCGTTATAACAACAGCACCTTCAAGCTTAGCACTCAACCCATCACGCTTATGTCGAGCGATAGCTTTTGTTAAACTTGATTCCGCACTGCTTTGCACCAAGGGATCGAAATGGGTAAAAATAGATAACCCATTTTCACTTAAATCTTCGACTTTATAATCGCGCTGTAATTGACGACGCACCAAATCAAGGTAAGCCGGGAATCGTTTCGTGCTACTTGCGGTTTGTTCTCCCATGCCGAGTGGCAGGGCTTTTGCTGCAGCCGCTAAATCTGCATCCAAACGACCTTCACGTACTGCGATATTCAGCACTAAGTCTCGGCGTTTAAGTGCCCGTTCAGGATTCCGCCATGGATTGTAATAACTTGCGCCACGCACGAGTGCAACCAATAACGCTTGTTTATCCAGTGACAGCTCAGCAAGTGGTGTTTTGAAATAATACTGGCTGGCCAAACCGAAGCCATGAATGGCTCGAGGTCCGTCTTGACCAAGGTAAATTTCGTTAATATAACCTTCTAAGATATCAACCTTGGAAAAATGAAATTCGAGCAGGATCGCCATCAAGGCTTCTTGGGCTTTGCGGCTTAAAGTACGTTCAGAACTGAGATAATAATTTTTAACTAGCTGCTGAGTCAGTGTAGACGCGCCTTGCGCAATGCCACCTTGCTTAATGTTCGCCACTAACGCACGAGCGATACCACGCAAAGAAATACCAAAGTGATCATAAAAACCATCATCTTCAACCGCCACTAACATTGCTTGTAACGATTCCGGCACATCAGACAATTGTACTAATAGTCTATCTTCATTATGAGCAGGGTAGATACCACCAATCACGACAGGCTCTAAACGTAATAACGAGGCACGGTCATCAGTGTCAAGCTTCGCCACTAAGCCATTTTTCACTGTCAGTAAGATATTACGCGGCGGTTCTAAACCATCACTAAATTGAAAACCTGGGGTATAGATATGGACCTGATCATCTTGGATGTTTGCTTGTCCCGGTTTTGTTGGATAAGCCACAAATTTGTAGCCCAACAAGCCAAGTTCGGTTTTCAAGTCGGCGACTGTTACGGCTGCACCTTCATATAACTCGAGCGGGCGCGCGTAAACCGTCGATGGTACCGCCCATTGATTTTCATCAAAAGTAGAACGAATAATCACATCTAAATAAATCATGACTGCGATGCCGATCAACACCGGGATCAATAATAACGTCCACCATAAACCTTTGCGACTTTTGTTGTTATCGCCTTTTAATGTCTTACTCACAAGCTCTCCTCGTTGCCATCCCGCCGTAAACGCCAACAGATTTTAATCTATAACTCAATTCGGATCATATCACAGTAAATAAACACCAAACGATATTAGCCTTCAATTCACCATGGTTTAATAAAATACAAAATAATACTTTAAAATCAGTATTTAACAGCTGTATTCATCAAATAATTTTATTTGAATATGTCGATAAATAAATACGATTAACCCCACTTCGACCACTTTAGAATAAAAACCCATGTAGTTATATTACAAAATAACCATTTTTCAATACGAGATCTGCTATTACGTATCGAATACAGTGGATAAATATCGTTAAAATTGGCTTATTACTTAGATTCTAGACTGAGAATTAGTTCATATTATAGCGAAATCAGCTGTTAAGACTATGATTAAAAAAACACGTCATAGTTCACATAAATCAAGGATCCACGATGAAAATATTAATCCCTCTCGTTTTATCACTCGGTTCAATTGTAGCAACCCCCGCCCTAGCTGGCGACAAGACATCAGGTGACGTCGATTTTTACCTTGGTGCTAAAACTGGTTATATATATACTGCATTTGACGAACTCGACCCAAAAGTTCCCGCTACTTTTATGATTGGAATTCAAAAAAGTGGCTTCGGATTAGAATTTGAAGGTACTTTTGTCGATATGGATGAGAACAATATTGATTTTGAATACGAATCTTACGCTATCTACGCAGCCTATCGAACACCGGGTCAATTTTACGCCAAATTAAGAGCTGGTTATTTAGAAGAAACATTAAAATCAAATACGCAGAAATGGGAAGACGACGGTTTTTCTGGCGGTGTACTATTTGGTATTGAGCTCAGCGACGCATTTACGATAGAAGCAGGCTATACCGTGATTGAAGCTGATTTAAAATATTTTAGTTTAGGCGGGAATGTTCATTTCTGACAAAAAGGGATAGTCAATTGCTTGAGCTATCCCTTTGACACAAATTGTTAAGCGCTAATGATTAAGCTTTAGCGGCTTTTAATTTGCCTTCTTCTTTCGCTAAGACAGCTGCTTTATCAACAGGCTTAGTAAAGAATGCAATCACAGTAACAGCCAGTAATAATGCCGCGAAAGCAAAATAAGTATTGTTAGTTGAACCTGCAACAGTCGCTAAGAAACCACCGAAGAAACCTGATACACCCCATGAAGAATAAAGGATACCGAAGTTAGTGCCGTAATTTTTTAGACCATAGTTATCAGCAGTAATCGTTGGGAATACACTTAATAGTGCACCGTATGACATCGCACCAATTGCAATCGCTACCATAAGAGGCATTTGCGTTGTAATGGTAGTGAAGAACGCCATGTTACCCGCTTGCAGTAAGAATACTAAAGCAAGAGTATTAACACGGCCAATCTTATCAGAAATTAAACCACCTATAACACGACCACCAGTATTAAAGATAGCAAGTAAAACAACACTGAATGCAATTTGCTCTGATGTCAGACCAATTGATTTACTGATGTTACCAATACTACCAATAAGCATGATACCTGCAGCAGCTGAAACCAAGAACATTACCCATAATTGGTAAAATTGACGGGTTTTCAGCATTTGTTGCCAAGTAAGGTTGATATCATCGCTTGACGCTGCCGCTTTCGCTTCAGATACATCAGCAACATAACCAGCAGGAGGCGCAACTAACAGAGATGCTAATGGGATTGCGATAGCTAATAGACCCGCACCTAATATTTTGAATGTATCGTAGATACCGTAGCTTTCAATCAGGCTTGTAGACAATGGCGCTAGGTATACAGAAGCAAGTCCGAAACCACCAGCAGTTAGACCACTTACTAAACCTTTCTTACCTTTAGGCCACCATTTCATTGCACTTGGGCTAATACATGCGTATGAGAAACCAATACCGGCACCAACAATACCACCAAAGGTAAATTCAAGTTCAGCTAAAGTCGTAGTGTAACCTGAAGCAATAAGACCAAGACCAACTAGCGTCACACCAAGCATGGCCACTTTTTTAGGACCAATCTTGTCTTGTAAGATACCAGCAATAAGTAAACAAGTAGCAAATGTGAAAACAGCAATTTTATACGGTGATTTTACATCTGCAGCATCAACGTTTAACGCTTCTGCTAGAGGTACAGTGAAAACACCCCATGCGTATAGGATACCGATGGTTAAGTTTATGCCGATGCCAGCTAATAGGATTTGCAGTGGTTTATTACTCATTATTGCCTCAAAATTACAAAGATTGCGGCAATTTACACGTTTTGTGATCTAGGTACAACTTTTAATTTAAAATATCTTATTTTTGTTGATATAAAACATAAACAGAACGGGCTGTCACAGGTTGAATTCTACATAGTAGCTGTTATTTGCAGCTAAACAGACCAAAATAAGCCAAATATGTAATATATTAATAACACCAGATCTTTAGCTTTTATTATACTCACCCTATTTATGTACACTGATTCATCATATCGCACAAATTGGCAACTTCTTTTATAGCGAGAATGATTGCAGAATCGAACTCATTCTAATTCAATACTAAATCCCAGAAACAAAAATGAGTGCCGAAGCACTCATTTCATTATTCGCTATATAACTGGTTTGTCATTAATCATCGAGTAAAGATTAAAGTACCGCTGCAAGCGCTTTACATAGCGGTTGCATGTTGTTTTTAGTCATACCAGCAACGCTGATACGGCCAGAACCAACGATATAAACAGCATGCTCATCTTTCAATGTCGCCACTTGTTCTTTAGTAAGACCCGAGAACGAGAACATACCATTTTGACGAGTAATAAAGCTATAGTCGCCAGTCACTCCCATTTCAGCAAGTGTTGCTACAAATAGCTCACGCATTTCGTGAATACGTACACGCATTTCAGCTACTTCTGCAATCCATTGTTTACGTAATACTTCATCATCAAGAATAATTGCAACAACTGCCGCACCATGTGCAGGTGGGTTTGAATAGTTGGCACGAATACCTGATTTAATTTGACTAAATGCCGCAGCAGCAACATCTTTATCTTTCGCTACAAGCGTTAAACCGCCAACACGTTCGTTGTATAAACCAAAGTTTTTAGAGAATGAGTTAGCAACTAATAGCTCTTCACAATGCTCTGTGAATACACGTAGACCAGCCGCATCTTCTTCAACACCTGTTGCAAAACCTTGGTATGCAAAATCAAACAGTGGTAATAACTTTTTGTTCGCGCATAACTGCGCAAGTGTAGTCCACTGTTCAAGCGTAGGATCAATACCTGTTGGGTTATGGCAGCAACCATGGAAAAGAACCACGTCACCCGCTTCAGCTTCAGCTAAAGAGGCTAACATCGCATTAAAATCTAAGTCGCGTGTTTCTGCGTTATAATAAGCATACTGCTTAACTTCTAGGCCCGCAGTATTAAACACATTACCGTGATTTGCCCATGTTGGGTTACTTACCCAAATACGATCACTGGTTAAATGACTTTTGATAAAATCTGCAGCTGTACGTAGTGCACCAGTACCACCCGGTGCTTGTGCTGTAATTGCACGTTGCTGAGTTACAACCTCGCTATCGGCACCAAATAATAGTTTTTGTACTGCAGACGCATAGGATTTATGGCCTTCAATACTCAAATAACTTTTACTTTTCTCTTCATTAATTAGCTTTTGCTCTGCTAATTTAACTGATTTTAGGATAGGAGTTTGGCCGGTTTCATCTTTATAAATACCCACACCTAAATTGATTTTTTCGGCACGTGGATCTTTAGCAAATTCTTCTGTTAAACCTAAGATTGGATCTGCTGCTGCTGTAACGATTTTCTCAAACATGGTATTCCCTATCTGTTTGTAATTAAACTACGTATTAAACCTAAGATTTGACTTATTTATACCATCACAACTCCTAAATTCATAGCAATGTGACGAAAAAATAACAGAGATATGATAAATAAATTCAGTGATGAATCATCCCTTATTTGAAAACAAAAAAAGGAGCCTTTCGGCTCCTTCAATCTTCAAAGAATCTTGTATCATTTAACCGATACTGACAGCGCAATTACATTGCTTTGAAGATTTCTTCTACACTTTCTTTGGCATCACCAAATAGCATAGTTGTATTCTCTTTGAAGAATAATGGGTTTTGAACACCAGCATAACCAGTCGCCATACTACGTTTGAACACAACAACATTTTTTGCATTCCATACTTCGAGTACCGGCATACCTGAGATTGGCGAGTTTTCTTCTTTCGCTGCTGGGTTAACCGTATCATTCGCACCGATTACAAGTACGGTATCAGTGTCGTTGAAATCTGCGTTGATCTCATCCATTTCTAATACGATATCGTAAGGTACTTTTGCTTCAGCAAGTAATACGTTCATGTGACCAGGTAAACGACCCGCTACAGGGTGAATACCAAAACGTACATCAACACCCGCATCACGCAATTTCTTGGTGATTGCGAATACAGGATACTGTGCTTGCGCAACAGCCATACCATACCCTGGAGTGATGATTACACGCTTAGAGCCCATTAGCATTTCAGCTACTTCAGCTGCAGATGTTTCAACGTGAACACCTTGCTCTTCATCACCTGTTGGCGCAATAACATCGTTACCGAAGCCGCCTGCAATAACAGAGATAAACGAACGGTTCATCGCTTTACACATTACATAACTTAAGATTGCACCAGAAGAACCAACTAACGCACCCGTTACGATCAATAGGTCATTACCTAAGATCAAACCTGTTGCCGCACCGGCCCAACCAGAGTAAGAGTTAAGCATAGATACAACCACTGGCATATCTGCGCCACCAATTGATAGTACTAAATGCGCACCAAATACAATTGCGATAAGACTCATTAATACTAATGCTGTCGTGTTGCCTTCAAACCCAGCACCAACAAACGAGAACATCAGATAAATCGTAGCAAGTAATGCAACTAAGTTCATTTTATGGCGGTGTGGTAGCATTAACGCGCTCGATTTAACACGGCCGTTTAGTTTACCCCAAGCGATTAATGAACCAACAAATGTCACGATACCGATAAACACGCCTAAAAAGATCAGTGTTAAGTGGATGCTTAACATGACTGGCTCTGTAATACCGTGTTCGATATAACTGTTGTAACCGATAAGTACCGCGGCTAAACCACCGAAGCTGTTTAGGATCGCAACCATTTCTGGCATTTCAGTCATGCCGATTTTGTTTGCCCAGCGTACACCAAATGCACCACCAGCAAGCATAGCAGCAATGATATAGCCGACATTTGTTACGTCACTACTAAATAATGTTGCAACAACCGCTACAACCATACCCAGAATACCGACATAAATACCTCTCTGCGCAGTTTCTTGCTTTGACAACGCAGCAAGAGCAAGTACAAACAGTACCGCTGCAGCGATATATGCTGCTTCTAAAATACTTTTACCACTCGTTGCGACTGCAACTTCCTGTACCACGTTAACAGTAACAGGTGCTTGTTCTGCAACTGTGATCTGTGCCAATTGCGCGGCTTGTGTTGCTGCATCTACCGCTGCTTGCGCAGCATTGATAGCATTTTGTGCAGCTTCAATTGATTCTTGAGACATTATAAAAAATCCTTATTTACGGAACATTTTCAGCATACGCTCAGTAACGGCAAAACCACCGGCGATGTTGATAGTGGCAATAAATGTGCCGAGGAATGCGAGCAAGGTTACAAGACCACTCTCTGCGCCCATTTGGAAGAAAGCACCAAGAATAACAATACCTGAAATAGCATTAGTTACACTCATCAGCGGCGTATGTAATGACGCTGCCACATCCCAAATCAGGTAATAACCAATCACACAAGCCAGTGCGAATACCATTAAGTGATTTAAGAATTCAGCAGGAACATAACTTGCTAGCGCTGAATATGCCCAGATACCGCCACCGGCTAATAACGCCTTGTAGATACCCGTTTTTTTCTTTTCAGGTTTAGCTGGCGCTTCTTTCACTTCTTCTTTTTTCGCAGCTTGAGGTGCAGCTGAAACTTGAATCGGTGGCGCAGGCCAAGTAATTTCACCGTCTTTAATTACCGTTACACCACGTTGAACAACATCATCAAAATTGATGATCATTTCACCGTCTTTTTCTGGTGTAAGTAATTTAAGCAAGTTAACTAAGTTGGTACCGTAAAGCTGTGATGCTTGTGCTGGTAGACGACGTGCCATTTCGTTATAACCGATGACTTTAACGCCACCATCAGTGGTAATAACTTTATCAACGACACTTGGTTCAACGTTACCGCCATTCACAGCGGCTAAATCGACAATCACACTACCCGCTTTCATTGCATCAACCATTTCTTGGCTAATTAGGCGTGGTGCAGGACGACCAGGAATTAATGCCGTGGTAATGATGATATCAGCATCAGCAACTTGCTCAGCAAGCATCTTCTGCTCTTGAGCTTTATAGTCTTCGCTCATTACTTTCGCATAACCGTCGCCAGAACCAGCTGATTCTTCAAAATCAACCTCTAAGAACTCAGCACCCAAACTGGTGATCTGTTCTTTAACTTCAGGACGTGTATCGTACGCACGAACAATCGCACCTAAGCTACCCGCAGCGCCTACGGCAGAAAGGCCAGCAACACCAGCACCAATAATCAGTACTTTTGCAGGTGGTACTTTACCAGCGGCGGTAATTTGACCGGTAAAGAAACGGCCAAATTCATTTGCTGCTTCGATTACCGCACGGTAACCAGCGATATTAGCCATTGAGCTTAATGCATCAAGTGACTGTGAACGTGAAATACGCGGCACTGAGTCCATTGCTAAAACGTTAATGTCACGTTTTGCAAGCTTCTCTAGAAGTTCTTCATTTTGAGCTGGCCAAATGAAGCTGATTAATGAAGTGCCTTTTTGTAATAACTTAATTTCTTTGTCATTTGCTGGTGCATTAACTTTTAGTACAATATCAGAAGCCCAAACTTGTTTGGTATCTTCCGAAATTGTTGCTCCAGCCGCTTCAAAAGTAGCGTCATTAAAATTAGCTAGTTGACCTGCGTTGCTTTCAACCAACACAGAAAAACCTAATTTCTGTAACTGCTCAACAGTTGCTGGTGTGGCAGCAACTCGAGTTTCACCTTTGAGGCTCTCTCTTGGTATACCTATTTGCATCATCTGTTCCTGTCTGTTTCAACATCAAAGATAAAATACTACGTTCCATGTGTATCTCATATAGCATGAGGTACGGAGAAGCATAAGTACAAAGTATCGGATTCAAACCATTCATAATAAAAATGAAATGGGTTATTTGTCACTAACGATTGTTCACAAAAATGTGACTTAACGCAACAACAATTTATTTGACCTTACCGCATTTCAAATGGAATTTGGAATCTAAAATGTGGATTAAAAGTAAAATAGATCATTATCCATGTCGGATTAAAGCATCTTTGAAGTGTGGTTGACAAGATTAAATTGGTTTAATCTTCAATGATTTACATGACTAAGCAAAGAAGGTTTCGTTTGAAATGGTAGACGATATCGAAAGGCTATAAAATGAAAAAATGACACAGTGAAATAAAAAAACATATGTTGTTACTTTTTATTATAAAGTGTCATTTTTTTACATTTTATCGTTTTTGTTGGTAATTGATGGCTAATTTTACAGCTGCATAGGTTAATTTTTAGTTACAAAAAATAGAGATTCCACAATAAAACGGTTGTTTAAATGATGATTAATCAGCTATAGCTATCAAATCAAATGGTTTTACATATCAAACAGTGAAAACTGGCTCTGTAATTCCGTCACGATTCCTACACCATTAACGTTATATTTGCTGATCCTTCTAACTGTTTATCCTTAAACAGCAATAATGAATGAATATTACTGTCATAACTGGCCACAGAGAACAATTCGATATGATGATGTGGTGACTCTATATTCATCCGTAAAAAACCATTATGGATATGCCACTCGCCATGGAATTGCTCACTCATAAACAAAGGGCATAAGACCGCATCACGAGTTTGTAAACAGTCTAATTTAGCCGCTTGACCACAGTACGTTGTTTCTAGCCAATGAGAGTTCGCAACTTCAGGGTAGTCAAAGTCACGCTTACCCGCCTCCCACAAAATATACTCGCCAGAAGTACGAATAAAACGCGCTTCTTCGTCAGAAATATCAAGCACGGATTCAGACGCTAGTTCGCCTTGAGTTTCAAATTGATATAACAAGATTAATTTATCAGTTTCAGTTATCTGACCAAGCATGCTGTTACACTCTATTTGCGGGGGGTTATAATGTAACGGTAGCCAATATAAATAAAAATGCATGAATAAACTCACAGATGTATGATATCAATACAAGCAGTTGCAAAAAAACCAACATAGATCGCAGTTAACAAGGCTAATATGCCCTGTTTTTTACAGTTGCCATACTATCTATATACATAAATAGTTATCAACATGCTGTAATAGATAAATGCACTGCAATACGATAAATAAAAATATATCAAGATGACGTAAGAGATAAAAGGACACATATGGATACACATGTATTGGTGGTCGAAGACCAGCAGGATATCGCTAATTTAATTCGCATTAATCTAGAAATGATTGGCAAAAAAGTAACTTGTTGCCATAACGCTAAAGATGCATTTCAGCAACTGCGCGACAATGTGTTTCAGCTTATCTTGTTAGACTTAAATCTACCTGATATGGATGGACTCGATATATGTAAAAAAATAAGAATCAATGATGCCATCGTGCCAATCATGATGTTAACCGCCCGCACAGAAGAGCTCGATCGTGTTCAAGGCTTAGAAGCCGGTGCGGATGATTACCTTGCTAAACCATTTAGTGTATTAGAGTTACAGGCTCGGGTTAAAGCCCTGTTGCGTCGTAGTAATGTGCAAGCAATAAAAAATGTTGAACCTGAACAGATTAAGATTGCAGATTTAGTCATAGATCAAGCAACGCATAGTGTGTATCGAAATAAACAGTTAATCACACTAACCAGTACGGAGTTTTCGTTATTAGCCTTTTTAGCTAAATCGCCAGGTCGAGTATATAGCAGAGAGCAATTACTTGCCGAAGTATGGGATTATCATAACGACTGTTATGAGCATACTGTCAACTCACACATGAATAGATTAAGAAACAAAATTGAGCCAAACCCAGCAAAACCCACTTACATCAAAACTGTGTGGGGCGTTGGTTATAAACTGGAGGTCAGCGATGTCACATAGATCCTTATTAGGGCAGATAACATTCCCGTTGATTATTTTGTTTGTCACTATGACTGCGGGCTTGTTTTTTATTTATTGTGCAATTACCGATACCAACTCTGCCCGCGTAGAACAAACCCTACACAAAAATTTAGCTCAACAAATCATCCACTATTCAGAGGATTTACAACAAGGTGATATTAGTCGAACAGCACTAAAACCCGCCTTCCATAGCTTAATGCTACTTGGTCCTAGTTATGAAATATACATCACCGATAACCAAGGTAAATTATTAGTATATGCCGCAGAACCAAGTAAGATCAAACGTGATACGATTAATATAAAACCATTAGATAGCTTTATTAAAGGCGTTAACTATCCTATTTATGCTGATAATCCAAGAAGTCTTGATCAGCAAAAACTATTTTCAACAGCCCCTATATTTAAAGACCATCAAAAAATTGGTTATGTTTTTGTTATTCTCGGTGGAGATAAATACGACAGTATTGTGAAGAACTTAGCATTCGACAGTGATATGTATAAAATCCTTGCTGCCCTAGTCATCTTCTTCGCGTTAGCCTTCGCGCTGTTAGTCTTCATATTTGCACGACTCGTCAGGCCTATTAGTCAACTAGATCAAGATATAACTACTTTTGTCCAAAATGACTTCACCACGGTTTCAACATCAACACCGCATCAATACGCCGCGAATGAGATCATTAATTTACATAATAACTTTTCGTCATTAGAAAATAAAATACACAAGCAGTTAACGCAAATTAAATCAACAGAACAACTCCGTCGAGAAATGCTTTCACATATCTCTCACGATCTCAAAACCCCACTAGCCTCATTAAAAGGTTATCTTGAAACTTGGCTAATACAATATCCAGAGGCTGCTGGCAGTGACTTCATTCAAGTCGCGCAAAAGAATGCGAACCAATTACAGCGTCTTGTCGAGCAGATTATCGAGCTCGCTCAGCTAGACAGTAATACGGTGAGCCTATATCAAGAGCCCGTGGCAGTTGCCGAACTTGCGCAGGACGTCTTGAATAAGTTCCAACTACAAGCACAACAAAAAGACATCACTCTGTCAGTTGAACCTAAAGATCCTAGCCTACAAGCAATTGCCGATATTGCTAAATTAGAGCGGGTATTTACCAATTTGGTTGATAACGCCTTAAGGCACTGCCAACCCGGTGATAGTATTAAGATCCAATTACAACCGAAAGATAATCAGCTGATTATCAGTATTGCCGATTCAGGTGTGGGTATACCAAAAGAAGATGTAGCGCATATTTTCGATGCCCATTTCAGAGCTAAAAATACCGTCAATGGTCAACAAGGAAACTCGGGATTAGGACTCGCTATCGTAGCGAAATTACTGTCATTACATCATACCAAGATCTCGGTGTCGAGTGTATTGAGCCAAGGTACAACGTTCAGTTTTAGCTTACCGACAAGTGGGAGCATATAATGGGAACATGTAAATAGTACGGCAGCTTAGTCTTTATTGGCTAAGCTGTCGGTTTTGTTCTACATAATTCAACCCTGTATTATCTTTCATCCTAGCTCACAGTTTTGAATAGTTCTAAAGTACTCATATCATTCAGCCTGCAAATACCTTAATTCGTGCTAATTTTATATAAAAACTAAGTTACCACGACTTCCAACACTCTCGTTTAGGATGGACCCATATGCGAATATTGAAACTTACAGCTATTGTTTTATTTATCACGCTTGCCACAGGTTGTGCCAGCTTTGAAAAGAGCTCGTCTGTAGCTGCCGATCTACAACAAGATAAAATAACCAATCTAGCACTTAACCAACGAGTGCAAGACGCAATAACACAAGTTGAGCAAGATTACCTGCAGGCTAAAGATAAGAACTTCAGTTATTATGCCCCGCGTACTTGGCAGTCTGTTGAGCAGGATTTAGTGAGTACACGTAAACTAGTGAATAGATTTGATCCAAACAACCAGGGCTTCTTTGGTGGGCCATCAGAGAGTTCAGTATTGGCGAGTATTGCAGAAGTCAGTGACCAATTAATCCAAGCGCAAAAAATCAAGCAGCAAGTCACGACAATTTTAGCTCAGCCGTTAGCTGACATAGAATACCTGACCCCAAAAGTCGGTAAGGAATGGCAAAGAGAGCTCAACAATATTAACCAAAACATCATTCAATTCATTAATAATATTGAAAGAAATCGTGCGGTATCAAGACAAAAAGTTGATCGTGATAAAATACAGAAAAAAATTCATGCTCTCGAAATCAACATAGTGATTGCAGAATATTACGCCCCATTAGAAAAACAATTCCATCAGTTAAATAAGCGATTAATTCCACAAAGTTACAATAAGGTTTTGCTGGGTTTACAGCAGCTTAATAACGTTATCGCGACAGCGCCACGTGATACAACAGCGCTCACAGACACGGCAAGCCTGATTAAAAAAGATATACAAAGTGCTGAACATATCGCAGCCGATGTTAACTGGATCAATAACCTAGATAAAAACCAGCGTGAAGAAATTGTTTTACACTATCGTGCCACATTAGAAGGTTTAGGACTTAAATTTTTAAACCAAGATCTGTCTAACCTGTCATACAAAGCACAAGTAAGTACCTTTGAGCGTGAGTTGTCAGCTCAGTTAGCTGAGTTTGCAACAGAAGATAGTGATGTTGCAATTACTGACGATGCCGAAACTAAGATCGAAAACAACCTCATCGAAACCTCAACTGAAGATGTAACGGTTGAAACGACACAAGTAACGACAAACTCAATAGTGAACAACTAGTACTGAACAATTAATAGTGCCGGGACACAGTGTTTTCCAGTTGTGTCCCCCCTTAATTTTAGCTATAGCAGGCTTTAAATGAAGTTATTTTATTAGCTGTTGAATCTCATTTTTGGACATAACTGGCTTAGAATTATTGTACTAGCCGAGGTAATACACATTAGATTTTGTAGGGGACGTGAAGGAATCAAGCGGTTCCATTCACTCCCACTAAACATAACATGCGTTATGCGCAGTCGCATTAGCTATCCTTTTGGAAGATGATTATATGCTATTCCAGCTTCTTGGAATATTTTTTCAAGTGCTTCCTGAATCATATAGTCAGGATCTTTACGAGCTAATGATGTTCTAAACGATTCTCCAGTCACTATTAGCTGTTTATTTTCTGCATTTCTAAAATCAATTTTAATCTTGATTAAATAATTGGTCATATCCCATTGCCAATTGTCTACGTATGTAATCACTACGTCTGCATCTTCTGGGACTTCATTAGAATCAAGCGGTGTTGCAGGGTGTCCTAGTAAGGACAGCTTATCCGCAATAATATAATTTAGATTACGCTTGTCTGGTGTGAAATGCTGAACATAAATTTTACCCTTGCTCAAATTGGTTAATGACTGGCCTGGAGACACCGTTGCTTCAAGCCTCGTTACGCATCCAGTTGTCACGAAGAGTATGCTTAGTAGCATTAATGTTTTTATTACTTTCATTATTAATAACCCTGTTAATGAGTACGTTATAACTCAATTGTATAGATTTAAATGGAAACTATAATTTTTGATACACAATTTTATAGATTAATCATAATCTTACCATTGTATATTGCTTATGGGGTAGTTTGATTTAGGTTCTATAGCAGAATTTTTTAAATTGCATTTGAAAAACTAAATCATATTTAGATATTTGTAGCTGCAATGCTTCTTCCATTTTATCGCTGAAATTATGATCGCTAATATTTTCATGTTGTTTCGGCCTCATAAAGTTCTTGTTAGAGTCGAAATACAATCCAATTTAATAAAGGAATTTTTATGTCAGTTAAAGTATTAAAAGATAAGCGTGGTTTTACATTGGGAAAGATATCAACTGCAAGCAATGGTGTTCAGACAATAAAAGACAAGCAAGGCTTTAAGTTGGGGACTTACAATCCAAAGACTGATAAAACGAAGGATGCTAGAGGATTTAATGTTGGTTCTGGTAATTTATTAACTACTTTTTTGTAATTGTAGCTGAACAGTAAATTAGACCTCCTTATCGGAGGTTTTTGATCTGGAGATAAAATCGTCCCTGTACGGCCTATTGAACATAAAGACGATCACGCGCATAACGATGATCGGTATCGAAAGTCGTAAATGAATCGTCAAATTGTAAATTTGATTTAGGTGAAACATGCAACAGGCTTAGGTCGTGGGTATAAGTATTACTAAGTAATATTTATCTGTTGTCACAACAGGAAATTTCATTGGGATGTTTGATGGCCGTTAGCTACGTGCCTGGAATCATTCTTGGTGGGAGTTAGTTCGCTAGATTTAACGTAGCGAACCATCACTAGACTCTGATCTTACATAACATGCGTTATGCGCAGTGGTCGGAAGCAGTGAATGGACATATGACTTAGATTTATGCTTTAAATAATATGGTCAGAATTAGAGAAAGTATGGATAGATTAATACTGCTCGCCACTAATGAAGATGCCAAAAAAAAGGACTACTCAATTATTTTAACGACCAGCTCGAAACCGTGAAATATGATGTTGTGAAGTAAAAGATACGCCACGGGTTAAATATTAATTTGAGTGCTTGTTATATTCAGTAAACCGTTTTCGTTTTACTGAATATATGTTGTCAAAAAACGTTAGAGCAACAAAGGACATAAGTACCGAAATAAAACACAATAATAAAGGCGTTTTGAAACCATAGTACTGGGAGATAAGCCCCATAGAACTCGTCCCTAGCATAGTGCCTAGCAACATCGCATTGGTATAGATCGCCGATGCTTTACCAACACATTTTGGAGCAAGATCCTGCATCATGGTTACGCCTAACCCAACAAATATGCCAAAGAATAAACCGTTAGAAATTTGTAATACAAAAAAAGAGACGAAAGACGACGAAAAATACATACCAATATAAAAAATTGCGGCCGATATAAAACCAACTTTCAAGATTGTAGTTTTACCAAATCGTTGCGACCAACTTACTGCTAAGAGCATAACAGGAATTTCAATGGCAGCCGTAAAACCAAATAATAAGCCCGGGTACGATGTAGATAAGCCCAACTCTTGAGTCAAATAAATTGGCATTGTGTTGATATATGTACTGTTTGCAATATTAGCAAGTAATATTACACCACCTAAAAACCAAGCTGAGTTGGGTAATTTTTCAATACGCTCATTTCTTTTAGCGAGAGAGCTACTCACCGGAGCTTTCAATAATATGATGACTAAAACAATAACTGAACAGGCTATAAACGCGGCAAGATGAAAATTGGACTCAAACCCAAGTTTGTCCACAGACATGAAAGCCAACGGAGGACCAAAAATCCACAGCAACGATACCGAAGAGCGCATTTGTGAATTAAGTTTAGCGGTGTTTTTACCTGTTGAGTCCGCATATTTTCTAATAATAGTAAGAATAAGTGGAATGGACGATGACGCAATAGGCATCAACGTACACCCAATTAATAATGCATGCCAAAATTCACTTGCTAATGAGAACCCTATTGCTGATAGAACAATACCGACAAGAGAAATGACAAATAACAGCTTGCTTGATGTACCTTTATCAATGAGGATAGTTAGTCTTTGACTGACTATCACTGTCATAATTGCAGTTAAAGTAGTGTAAATGCCAATGAATGCTGGCTCCACATTCAATTCAGTAACTAAAAATAGGCTCATGACTGGAAGAACAAACGCAAACGCAAGTGCAGTAAGTCCGTTAACAGCAAATAAAACACCCGTTTGATTTCTAAACAATATACGTATCCTATAAAAAGCAAAATAACATCTATCTAACTGAGTGTATTGATATTATTTCTAGTTGGCAAGATCAACTTGAACGTTTTTTGACAAATTATGACGGCTTTACCACCATCTTTTACAAAATAATCCATCGAACCGTTATGAGATATAAATATGGTCAACTTAAGTTGCCAAGCTTATGCACAAAATATATGACAAATCGATATGAGTATATAGTGAGTGAACAACGGCTCTAACAAGGGAAGGGTCATATAGTCAATATAAGCCCTATTGAACATAAAGGTGATAATGCGCAGTGTCATTTCACTATTCTGTAAGTGCAATATAGTAATGTCACATTCTAACAATTTAGAGATGACACATTCTGATATGCTTGGTGATAATTAATCCAGGTATTGAGCTGTGCAATGTTGATTACTATGAGCGAAAAAGAACTGCATCGTTTAGGTGTTATTAAAGATATTTGTCATAAACGGATCACTCAAGTAGCGGCTGCTACACTGTTAAATTTAACCCGTAGACATATTCAGCGACTTGTTAATGCATACCGTCTTAATGGCGATCTTGGACTCGTATCTAAGCGCCGTAACATGCCAAGTAATCGGCGTTACCCAACCGAATTTAGAGAACAAATCCTCAACATAGTCAAAGATAAATACAGTGATTTCAAACCCACTTTTGCTTGTGAAAAACTATTAGAGAATCACAACATCAAGCTATCTAGTGAAACGCTCCGTCAATGGATGGTTGCAGATGGCCTGTGGACTGTTCGCCGTCGCAAGAAACGGCAAATCTATCAGCCCCGATATCGACGAGATTGTGTTGGTGAATTAATTCAAATCGATGGTTCTCATCATGATTGGTTTGAAGGCCGTTCACCTAAATGCTGCCTACTCGTGTTTATTGATGATGCGACAAGTAAATTAATGTCCCTTTATTTCTGTGAAGCTGAAACCACCTATGATTATATGAACGTAACACGTCAGTATATTTCTGAACATGGGAAGCCGATTGCACTCTATAGCGACAAGCATTCCGTCTTTAAAATCAATAATCCTAGTCGTAAAACAAGCAAGCAAATGACGCAGTATAGCCGAGCGTTATACGAGTTAAATATCGAGCTTATTTGTGCAAATAGCTCGCAAGCTAAAGGACGTGTAGAGCGTGCAAACTTTACGCTGCAAGATAGATTAATCAAGGAGATGAGGCTTGCTGGTATCAATACGATTGAAGAAGCTAATGCCTGGGTTCCACACTATATGTCACTCCATAACGCACGCTTTGCGTGCTTACCCCACAGTACCGACGATAAGCATCGCCTACTCCAAGAATCTAACGTGGAGCTTGATGATATATTTGCGCGTCAAGTGAGCCGCAGCTTAACTTCATCGCTTACATTGCAGTATGATAAAGTCATTTATATGCTCACACCTACCGATAAAACCAAGTGCTTAATAGGTAAAAAAGTCATGATTTATGATTACCCTGATGGCACGCTTTCCATTCAACATTGCGGTGAATCATTTGAATACAGCATATTTGATAAGCTTAGGCATGTTCAGCAAGCTGAGGTTGTGAGTAATAAACGATTGGGTGCGGTCTTAGCTGCGGCGAAGCGTTCACAGGATGAACGAGTAAATGAACCGAGTCGTAACCGTAACTCAAGAATGACAAGCCGCAAGGCGCCCAAGCGTTTGATGAACCCGATTTACCTTACTGATGTAGAGTTCAAGGCAAGTTCATCTCGGGATTAAAGGCATAACAATGTGACATTTCTAAATAAATAACCGATGTGACATTTTAAACTTGCCCTAACAGTCATTTCACTATTCAGGAAAAAAGTCCTCTCTAACGCTTATTTTACCCCTTTAAAACCAATTTTAACCCGTAATTCTGGATGGATCATTTTGCACTGTTATGGTGAATCTCACTTTCACGTTAATTTTTATTAAAAAGCTTGTTTCTAATGCTTTTTTAATATGGGATACAAGTCGCTACAGGGGCAAAATAGCGTGTGCAGTTGTGATATGACAAATCACTCCAATCCATCACATGAGAAAATATATGGCAAACCGATGTGAACATATAGTTGGTGAGTTGAAGCTCTAAGCCAAAAAGGGGCAGAATCGAATTAGAGTTATTATAATGTTTTTTAAAATTTTTGCTGTACAGTCTTTACAGAAAAAACCTTAATCGAATATGTTAAACTTATCTGAAAAGGCTTTCCATTCAGTGACAACGAACGATGAAAATTGGAAAATAATGATAAAGAATAATAAGCCAGTTAGGATAACACTCGCACATATAAATGATACGCACTCCTACTTTGAACCTCAGTCACTGCAGTTACAGCTTAACATTGAGGGAAAAAGTATATCGCCTTATGTTAGTAATGGCGGGTTTTCCCGTATAGCGACCAGAGCTAAACAACTTAAAGCGACTGCCCTGAAAAATAATCGAGATTTTATATTTGTTCATGCTGGAGATTGCTTTCAGGGGACGCTCTATTTCTCGCTATTTAAAGGTAAGGCCAACTCAGATATGCTCAATGCACTGGGCATTGATGTGATGACAATTGGTAACCATGAACTCGATATGGGCAATGAACCTGTGGCTACATTTTTAGATCGTATTCAGTTCCCACTGTTAGCTGGTAACTGGGACCTTTCTAACGAAATAAAAACGAAGTCTCATCATTTAAACGGGCGATCTAACTTATTCTCTTATCAGGCTGCTCAGCAGACTGCACGCTGGATGACTCGTGTTGTAGATGACGAGCCCGTTGCTATATTCGGGGTGTCATTGGATAAGATGGCTGATATAGCGAATGTAGATCCGGACACGCCATTTATTAATGCCTTTGAAACCGCCAAAAATACTGTTCGGGCTATCCGGAAATCAGGTATTAATAAGATAATATTAGTGAGTCATCTTGGTTTTGATGGTGATTGTGAATTAGCTAAAGAAGTGGATGATATCAGTTTGATTGTTGGCGGTCATAGCCACACCCTTCTCGGAGATTTTAGTGACTTAGGACTGAAAAAAGAATCTGAATACGGATATCAGGTTAATGGTACTTATATTGTTCAAGCGGGATTTCACTCACAGGCACTTGGCCACTGTGACATTGATTTCGCAGCCGATGGTTCGGTGAGCACTTTCAAGGGCAAAAATGAGCTGCTTATTGGTCGCCGACTTTGTATTGATGCGAGCTTGTTAACAGCCAATGATGATGAAATCCATGCAAAAGCGAGCCTCTACCTCACTCAACATGAAAACGTGGTTGTGTGTAAAAAAGATCCGACACTACAAAGCTTGCTACAGGATAAATATATCCCGAAAGTACGTAAACTGCAAAATACTGTGATTGCTAAGTTAGCAGAGGATATGCGACATATCCGCGTTCCCGATCTGAAGGGAGGCAGTGATATTGCCCCGCTAGTAGCCGAATCTTTTGCTCATATGATGAATAAAAATGGTCATCGAGTCGACTTTGCAATTCATAATGCTGGAGGTGTGAGAACGTCTTTACACCGCGGTAATATTTCAATTGGTGATATTGCAGGTAAGCTACTTCCCTTTGCCGTTCCCATTGGTGTTTATCGCATCAAAGGCAAATATATCGCACAGGCACTAGAGGGTGCAATCAACAACGCCACCAATAATGGGGTTCTTGGCTCTGGTTCGGGAAGCTACCCTTATACCTACAATCTGAATTTTAGCTATTATGCCGAACGCCCCCTTGGTAAGCGAATTACTAAACTTACTATCTATACGGAAGAAGATGGTTGGAACGATATTGATCATGAAATGATTTATCACGGAAGCTCCTCCGCTTATACCATGAAAGGTAAAGAAGGTTATGAAGCATTAACCATGATGGAAGCTGATGGCATTGTTACCCAATATTCGATGGCAGATTGCTTCATTGATTTTATCCAAACAGACTATAAATCGTCTTCACGTGAGCAGTTGTGGTATGGCAAACCGATGTGAACATATAATTGATGAATAGATGCGCTAAACCATACCTAGACAGGAATGACTTAGCGTATTTAGTTAATTCGACAAAGATGGGAATAAGGTGATGTTACTGTTAATTTATCCAAAACGAGCGACTAATAACCCCAAGTCATCAGCAGGGAAAATATCTTGTCGCTCTAGATAAAGCATCAAATAAATCTCGGCATTCCAGCAACCAACCCCTTTTAGACTAGTGATAGCCTTGATTGCATCAGAGAAACCACACGGTCCATAATTACAGCGGCTACTGCGTAGATAATTGCTGACTAACAATTGTAAATAGTAAGGACTCAAATCCATGAGGATTTATTCGAGCGGGTGGAGCCCCTAATTCTTTAAATGCCTTTTCAAGATCTTTATCTATTAGGCTAAGCGCTTCTAGTCCACGAATTATCGTTTTTTCATCCATATTATTCTGTTTCCAATACTGAAAATTAAGCCCTAGCAGATTTAACTCGAGCCCATAATCTTCCATCTATGGCAGACAAGCCCAGAGCAATCAGCAACATCCCAACAAAATGAATAGTCTCCAAGGATTCATTTAGGTACAGCGAACCTAGCAAAATAGCCGAGACAGGAACCAATAACGTAACCAATAAAACATTAGTTGCTCCTGCCAACTCCAGTATTTTGAAGTAGATAACATAGGCAATTGCAGTCGAGAGAACGGCAAGTCCTGCAATCGCAGACCATGTTTCTAAGCTAATTCCAACAACATCAAATTGACCATCTACAATTAAGGCAATAGGAAACAATACTAGTGTGGATGCTGTAACTTGCCCTGCGGCAGTAATAATGGGGTTTATGCCCATAGCTTTAAATCGGCGACCATAAACACCTGCAAAGGCATAAGACAAAGCGGCAGCAATAACGGCCAACTGAGCAGGTAAACTGCCATTGCCACTTAAAGCAGGGAGTCCAATCATAACAACAACACCTATAAATCCAACGGCTACCCCGGCAAGTTTTAATGGAGTAGGACGTTCATCAGATAGCAATAATCCTGCCACCACAACGGTAAAAATGGGTGTGGCTGCGTTAAGAATAGATGCCAGTCCAGATGCGATTTGAGTTTGTCCCCACACAATCAGCGCAAATGGGAACACGTTATTTAGCAATCCCATCCCTAGAAAAGCTCCCCATACACTTAGTTTCTTGGGTGGCCGAAGTCCAATCATTAGAGCAATAACCCATAACGTCATGGCAGCAATCCCCACTCTAAGGGTAACAATTGTCAACAGAGGAAGCTCTGTCACAACTATACCGACGAAAAAAAACGATCCTCCCCATAGCATGGAAAGCAAAATAAGCATCGCCCATACGCGTGCATTCATTGAGGTGTTAATAGAAGATGTCATAATGAGTCCCACTCTGTGTTAATTTGTATTTAACCATATTAGCTAAGTGTCGAAAAATAAAAATCTGATTCTTGCGCCTTTCTTCTGTTTTCTATATTTAAAGCTGTATTTAATGTTAATAGAAATTACTCAGCAGGAAACGGATGGAAACATGAACTGAGATGCGGTTAGATAAGTTTGATTAACAGCTAAGTAGGATTACACCATAACCATACCATCTGAAATCGAATTGAGCTGCTTGAGGCAATATATCACTCACCCATTAGACTTGTATGGGCAGCGCCTAATATGGGGAGGTAAGTAGTTGTGATGTGAAAAATCACTCCCAATCCTCATATGAGAAAATTGGGAGTGCTGCCGTTATGTTCCGGCTTATAAGTCTTTCAAGAATGATATAAGGTTCTCTCGATCAGATTTGTTGAGTGTTAATACTGCTTGTTTGTGCTTTTCTGCTTCACCACCATGCCATAATACAGCTTCTAAAATAGAGCGGGCGCGGCCATCGTGTAAGAAAGTTGCACGTGGATCAACGGTTTGGGCAAGGCCTAATCCCCAAAGCGGTGAGGTACGCCATTCATTAGCTTGCGCTAAAAATTCCACCTGGATATCACCTTCTACAAACTGACTGTGTTTATCAAAGTCAGTTAATTCCAAACCCATATCATGTAATAACATATCCGTGTAAGGGTAGATCTTCTGCTCGGATAGCTCTGGAAACTCGGTTGATACCATCGTAGTGTAACTCTCGGTGTGGCACTGGTTACAGCCAATCTCGTTAAACACTTTTTTGCCTGCTAATATATTGCTTGCATAAGCGTTACGACGTTGCGGCACTGATAAATGGTTCGAATAAAAAGTCACTTTGTCTAATACCTTAGTTGATACCTCATAGTCATACTCAGAAACCATATCGCCATTACCGTTAGGTGATGATTTACAATCTTTTTGGTGCGGTAAACAATTTTCTGTTTGGAAAAGGTCTGTGGTTAAACCCATATCCCCTAAAAACGCGCCGGCGGCTTGCTGACGAATAGTCGGTTGACCGGCTTTCCAACCGAAACGGCCTAACCTGATGTTTTCATCTGCAACGGACCAAACGTAGTTAGCGCGGCCAGAAATACCATCTTTGTTGCTATCTTCAATATCTTGTTTTGCAACAATCTGCTGTTCGTCAATTAATGCTATTAACCCTAACCCTATCATAGGTGGTGCAACTCGAGCAGACAGCACTGTATCTTCTTCGATTTCACAGCCGTTGGCTTTAACATGCCAGGTTGGTTTGCGTAGTTCCACCGCAAAACCATCGGTAAATTTAACAGTTAAATATTCATAACTGACCGCTTGGCTGGCTTCTTCTTGAATAGCGAAGTTTGCTTGGTGTTGCAATTGTCCGCCGATACAGCTATCAGCCACATTTGCCATTAATGATTGCTGGATTGCTTTTTTTTGTTCAGCAGTGATCACACTTTTTGAAGCACGTAATAACATGCTATTAAAATCGGTACCTTTTTTACCGATGTCGGCTTGTGAGGCATGACCTCGACCATCACGAATATGACAGTCCTGACAGGCATTATTATTAAACAATGGCCCTAAACCGTCTTGTGAGCTAACTGACCCTGCACTTTGTGCCCATGGCTCTTCGAAGAATTTATTACCGCCGTTAAATTTTAATATTTGTTTCGCGGTTTTAATATTGGCTGAATGTGAAGAGAAGGCAGAGGCATATATACTTTTAACACTGGTTTCACCTGCAGAAAGATGCTGCTGTTTATCGATGTTCTCTGCTGCCAGGCAATTAACGGAAAAAAGCGCTAATAATGAAAGGGTGATTTTTTTCATGATGATTACTTGTTTTTTATTTGTTACAAACTAAAAAGACAGCGCTTATTTTACTAAGGACTGTCTTAAGCTAAAGGGATTTACTGGGAAATATTAGTCACCACTACCAGATAAATTCAAGGCTTGTAGTGATAACAGCTCTTCCACCGAATTGAAAGAGGATTGCAAGTCTACTAATTGGTAAACTGCCGCATATGCTGCCTTTTTCTCAGGTGCATCATCTGCTTGGCCGATAATTTGATCAAAACGGATAGGCTCTGCTTGTTCCCCTGCATTGTAAACCACCAGCATATTTTTTTCGATTGCGTTTAAAGCATCATCAAATTGTTTAAATAAAGCTGGATTTTGTTGATTGATAAAATCAGCTAGGCTCGCACCTGAGACTTTCTCACCATCGATAGTTTGGTAACTACCGTAAAATACGTTGCGTACACTTTGTAGGTTATAATAAATGGCAACGTGGCTTAAATCACTGAAACAGTCATGTTCCTGCTCCGGATCTAAACCTTCTAACCCTTCATTCATACGTGCTGATGCTAACTCATCGGTTGCCATTGCTTTCATGGCAAATAACATATAACGGATACCATCTGCTGAGGTTTTAAAATTATTTGCCAGTGTGCCTTTAGTGTCAGCCGCTTGCTCTGTCCACTCTGCAGTCATTGCTGTTAAGTCATCAACAAGCAGTTGTGTTACAACATTCAAGTAATCACGGCGACGGTCACAGTTAGATGCGCTACATGTTCCGCTTTTATCCATTTGGAAATCGTTAACACTACGCTCACCCGCACCTGCTTTAGTGCCGTTTAAATCTTGACCCCAAAGTAAGAATTCAATTGCGTGAAAACCAGTTGTTACGTTTGCTTCACCGCCAACACCGTTTTGTGCAATGAGGTAATCAATAGTGATATCAGCACCATTTTTTTGATTAATGATGCCGGAGTTTTCATTACCTTCAACGTAATCAATAGCTTGCTCATCTAAAGGCCATGCATTCACTTGCCCTTCCCATTCATCAACGCTGTTTAGGCCGCCGTCTTTATCAAGACCCGCATTGATAGTGATATCCGTATCCCAGCGTAGAATTTCTGACTGCTGATACGGCACACGTGCAAGTTTATACGCTTCTTTCGCATTGTCTAAATTTTGCACTGTCGGTGCGGCTAACAAGGTCTCTACTTTTGCTTGCAGAGTTAACGCGGTCGTCAATGAATCTGCATAAGCGGCGTGTGCCATCATGATGTAGTTATCTTTTACATCCTGCTCAGTGACGGTTATCGTTGCCGGCTCGTGATCTTCTGCTTGCTCGGCACATGCAGTAAGAACAACAGCAGCTGATAGTGCAGCAGCAATGATTTTTTTGTTTAACATGAAGCTATCTTCCTTGTTTTGATTTACATCATAATATAATGATAGTTATTTGCATTGGCGAATAATAATTATTATCATTAGTTAATGCAAGCTTTTGCTAAATATATAAACAAATTTATGCTTACACAGAGAGTGGTAACAATTTGAATTGGTTAGAACATTTTATCTCCCCTTGGTTTTTTTTATTTGAAGCAGACAAGCGTATATACTGGTTATATCTTTTAACTAGCGGTCTTGTTGCTCTTTTTATTTCTGGTAAACAGTTATTTTCAGTAAAGCTGTGGTTTAATCAATCCAGCTTGGTCGATGTCTGCTGGTTGTTTATCAATCAATGGATTTTTAAATTTTTGGTCGTGCCGTTATTAGCCTTACAAGTCAGTTATGCGTTATCCATTAATAATTTTTTAAATACTTTATTTGGAACAGGAAATTATTGGGAAATAAATCAGTCATTGCTGGTCGTATTTTTTACCTTTAGCCTGTTTATCGGCCAAGACTTTGGGAAGTTTTTAGTTCACTTTTCCTTCCATAAAATCCGTTTTTTATGGCGTTTTCATGCCGTACACCACAGTGCAACCACGATGACGCCTTTGACCTTGTACCGTATTCATCCAGTGGAGATGTTAATTAATAGCCTGCGTAGTTTATTCATCGGCGCAATGATGAGTGGTTTGTTTATTTATCTGTTTAAAAACCCGCTGGGTATTAGCCAAATATTAGGGGTTAATCTATTTGTTTTTATCTTTAATATTGCCGCGAGTAATTTACGGCATAGCCCTGTTTGGCTAGGGTTTGCTAAATGCGAATATCTATTTATCAGCCCTGCACAGCATCAAATTCACCACAGTGCAGCAACACAACATTTTGATAAAAACTTTGGTTCCGCATTGGCAATTTGGGATTATTCATTTAATTCATTGCTACTCAGCGAAGGACAATCAGTCAACGCTTTTGGGATTGACAAAAAAGCCATTGATCGACAAACTTTTAAACAGCAGTGGTGGGGTATTAAAAGTTAATTTTATTCGTGAGGTTCCAATACGATTAAGAACATTTGTAGAGAGTGAAAACTGTAGTGGTCAACAAAGTGAATACCATAACGGTCCGATGTTAGGTATACGCCGCAGTCGTAAACCCCAGAAGTAGGCTGCCAACTAGCGCAATGTTCGGTTAACCTATCATTGAGAGCAACCCACTAATAACCATACTGACAATACAAAGAAGAATCTGGTCATTTTATTTTATCCCCACTGTTATGATAAAAATTCAATAGAAATAACTTAAACTATTTTAAAAATCAATGCATTGAAACCTATCAAGTGCCCGTAATTATAAATTAGTAATCAAGGTCACGATGCATAGCGGTAGTGCTACACTAGCTTACTCGGTCACGATAATTTATAGTGTCTACAAAGTCATATTTGTCATGATATTGGCTACTTATTCGTAATATAAACTTATATAAAAAGGGATCATATGAGTCTTGAAATTCGTGACCTGTCTATTTTATTAATTGAGCCTTCCACTACACAAAGCAGGTTTATCACTACACAATTGCAGGATGCCGGTGTTGATAACATCGAGTGTGTATCCTCAATCGCACAAGCAAAGCAAAGTTTAACTGGATTCATTCCTGATTTGATCATTAGTGCTATGTATTTTGAAGATGGTTCGGGGGCTGAACTTGCTGAATTCGTTAAATCAAATATTCTCACCGAAAATATTGCCTTTATGCTCATTTCGAGTGAACAACGATTTTCTGTGTTAGATAAAGTGAAACAAGCTGGCGCTATCGCAATTTTACCCAAGCCGTTTAAATTTGTTGATTTACAACGCGCCCTCAATGCCACGCTTAGCTTCATTGAACCAGAAGAAATAGAGCTGGATTTATACGATGTAACCACATTAAAAATACTTGTTGTCGATGATAGTTTAACGGCAAGAAAGCATATCTGTCGTGTACTCTTCAGTATGGGTATTGTGGGGGTGACAACCGCTGAAAATGGCGTTGAAGCATTAGAATATTTGGCACAAAATACCTTCGATTTGATTGTGACCGATTACAATATGCCAGAAATGGATGGCAAAGAGTTAGTTGAGAAGATCAGAACAAACCCAGAATTATCATACCTACCAATCTTGATGGTAACATCTGAAGAAGGCAGTGCGCAGTTAAGCGCGGTAAAACAAGCCGGTGTCTCTGCACTGTGTGATAAACCTTTTGATATTGATACGGTTAGAATGCTGGTGCAACAACTGTTAAATGAACAATAATTTTTAATAAACAAGCAGCTGCAATTACAATGATACCGAACCTCTGGGCTATACCGGGAATTTTTATGTTATATGGCGCTTCCGTTGAAGCCAAACCGCATAAACATAATGCCATACAAATCGTCTGGCCCAGTGCAAACTCAAATGTCACACTGCTTGAAACACAAATAACAAAGCCCCTCGTTCTTGCTTCCGATATTGAACACAGATTAGTGATGCAAGAAGGCTGGGTTATTTTAGTTGAGCCACAATCCTGGTTAGGTGTTTTACTCTCTGAATATTTACAAGGAGCAAGGTTTCGAAAAATAACCGATTTAGCATACTTTTCTTCCGCTAAAATCCAGCCAATGGCAGACTCAACCACCCCAATAGCCTTACTCACTCCCCTACTTCTCGCCCTTAATATTAACTGGCAGAAAACAGCTGAACTTTTGAATATTGACGGTCAGCAACTAGACCACAGAATAAAACAGCTAGTTAATAAACTTAATGATTGCTTTGGCAGTGAATGTTTAAAACCAAGTCGTTGGCGAGCGCATGAAGTCGCAAGTGAATTAGCCATTTCTGAAAGTCGATTCCTACATCTGTTTAGACAAGAAATGGGGATCGCGTGGCGACCTTATCTATTATGGCGACGCCTGCTTTGTGCTGTTGAGGCAATAAAACACGGAAATAATGCCACAGAAGCGGCCTACCTCGCCGGATTTTCCGATAGCGCACACTTAAGCAGAACATTTCACAACATATTTGGAATGACATTACGTGACGCCAAATCGTCATTGCTCTAAATTATTGAATACCCCACGAAATACATATCTAAATAGAAAGTTAATAACTTAGCCAGTTTATTCAATTTTTAACTCACAGCTTAACTTATTCTAATCACTCAAACCTGTGAACGGAGTAAATCATCATGACAGCTAATCAGACCTATCTTAAAACAACCCCTATGTTGGATTATTTCAACAAGGATATTCAACAATTAATCACCCAGCATGGATGGCGAGATCTTTCTCAATACGATGCCATTGGCGCAGTATACAATTTTGTTCGTGATGATATCGCATTCGGCTACAACCGTGATGATACATTAACGGCCAGCCAAGTATTAAAAGATGGTTATGGTCAGTGTAATACTAAGGGCACGTTATTGATGGCATTATTGCGCGCGTTAAACATCCAAACTAGATTTCATGGCTTTACAATCTTCAACGAGCTACAACGTGGCGCAATTCCAGCCTACATGTTTAGTTTCTCACCAAAAAAAATAATTCACAGTTGGGTCGAAATATATTTCGAAGGGCGCTGGTTAGATTTGGAAGGTTACATTATTGACAGTCAATATCTATCCGTCATTCAAGCTCAATTTCCAGATCAATGTGAATCGTTTAGTGGCTTTGCTATTGCCACTGCTTGCTTAAAAAAACCAGACAATGAATGGCAAGGAAATAGTACTTATATACAAAAAGAAGGGATTGCGGATGACTTTGGCTTATATGATCAACCCGATGATTTTTACAAAGAAAAAGGCAGTAATCTCACCGGTATTAAAAAACCATTGTTTCGCTATCTGCTGCGCTATTTGATGAATGCGAATGTTAAACGAATTCGAAGAATGAAAGTAACCGCCTAACAATTATACTTATAAAACACGCAAGCTACACGTGGGATCATAAGATCCCTTTACATCGAGAGATTACAATTAACTCGCTATTTTTATCCCTTTCAACTGCTGAAATGAGCTGGCTTTGGCATCTTTTAAAAACTCACTCATGTATGGCATTTCCAGCTGCTCTACACGGATTGCCGCATATAGCGTAGTCCAACAACTTTCCTCACCAAGTGGTTTAGCTAGAATATAATCTTTCTCTAAATACTCTGTTAACGCCCAATTAGGTAATGCCGCAACACCGCGGCCACTCGCCACCAGCTGTAACATCATGATGGTTAATTCCGCATGTCGAATAGCATGAGGGGAAACCCCTGCTGGGTCTAAAAACAGATTAAAAATATCTAATCGCTCCTGCTCTACAGGATACGTGATCAACGTTTGATCACTCAGATCCTCTGGCTCGATATACGCTTTATCCGCTAAAGCATGATGACGGCTCACTGCAAGCATCGGTTGATAGCTAAACAGCGGTTCGTAATGAATACCTGATAATACTTGGGGATCGGACGTCACCACTAAATCTACGTCACCCCGCTTTAATGCTGGCAAAGGGGCAAAGCTAAAGCCCGAGGTCAAATCAAGCTCTACTTCTGGCCAGTGGTCACGGAACACATCAATTGCCGGCATGAGCCACTGAAAGCAACTGTGACATTCGATAGCCATATGTAAGCGCCCTGCATTACCTGATAACAAACGGCTGATATCACGTTCAGTGTTGGTGAACATAGGTAACACTGATTTCGCCAGTTTAAGTACCCGCTCCCCTGCAACGGTAAAGCGCAATGGTCTGGTTTTTCGAATAAACAATGCCGTATTCAAACGGTCTTCAAGATCTTTTATCTGATGTGATAACGCAGATTGCGTCATATAAAGACTTTCAGATGCTTCGACTAATGAACCGGTATTTTCTAATGCGATAATAGTTTTCAAATGCTTAACTTCGAGCATCGTTAATTCCCTTTTAAACGGATGACTAAATTTAGCATAATGCCAACATCAATTAATTTCAACTTAATCAGTAAAAATATGAATTTGATTCATGTGAAATAATATTCAATACTTTAGCCATCTAAACAGCTAAGCGTCTACACCTTAAGTTTACCGTTTTAATTTAAAGTTTAAGGCTCAAGCATACAAATACATCTACGCAAATGGAGTTACAGATGGCTAAATCACACATATTAGGTTTCCCACGTATCGGTGCAGACCGCGAGTTAAAAAAAGCAATTGAGTCATATTGGAAAAATGACATCTCCAAAGTTGAGTTAGAAGCCGTTGGTAAACAACTGCGCGCTAAACATTGGCAGCAGCAAATTGATGCTGGGCTAGACTTCATCACGGTGGGTGACTTTGCTTGGTACGACCAAGTATTGGCATTGTCAGCGACCTTAGGTGTGATCCCAGAGCGCCATCAACAAGAAACGATCACCCTTGATACGCTCTTTAATATGGCGCGTGGTTCTAGCCCTTGTTGCGGTCAACAAGCGGCGGCATGTGAAATGACCAAATGGTTTGATACCAACTATCACTATCTTGTTCCAGAACTAAACGAAGACCAGCAATTCGCGTTAAGCTACAACCAGCTTATTGAAGAGCTACAAGAAGCAAAAGCACTTGGTTTCCCAATTAAAGCCAATCTACTAGGTCCAGTAAGCTACCTGTGGTTAAGTAAAACCAACAGTGATTTTGATAAACTTACATTACTACCTCAACTTGTTGCAACCTATAAACAACTACTTGCTAACATCGCCGCAGAAGGTGTTGAATGGCTACAAATTGAAGAGCCTATTCTCGTTCAAGATCTAACAAGTGAATGGCAACAGGCATTGACAACCAGTTATGCTGAATTAGCGAAAGGTAGCAACAAACTGTTACTCACCAGTTACTTTGGTGCGCTAGGTGATAATGCAGAGTTAGCATTCTCATTGCCTGTTGCTGGCTTCCATATTGATTTATCACGTGCGCCTGAGCAGTTAGACACCGCATTAGCGTTACTGCCTGCTCACGCTATTTTATCTGCCGGTATCGTCAATGGCCGAAATATTTGGCGTAACGACTTAGCAAAATCAGTACGTTCATTACAACAAGCTAAAGCAACGTTAGGTGCACGTTTATGGGTGGCTTCATCATGTTCATTACAACATAGCCCTGTTGATCTGGATAACGAAACCAAACTCGATACCGAGCTTAAATCTTGGTTAGCTTATGCGACACAGAAATTAACCGAGGTTAGCACCATCAATGCGTTGCTAAACGGTGATAATTCGGAAAAGTTAACCGCGCAATTAACCACAAGAGTAACGGAATCAACAGCGGTTGTTGCATCTCGAGCAACGTCTTCGCGAATTCACAACACAGCGGTTAAAGAACGTGTTGCTGCAATTACCGACCAGGATGCACAACGTCATAGTTCATTTACCCTGCGTATTGCAAGCCAGCAGCAAGAATTGAATTTACCCCTATTCCCAACCACAACCATTGGCTCATTCCCACAGACCAGTGATATTCGTCAAACGCGTAATCAATTTAAACAAAATATCATCAGCCAAGATCAATACATCACCAAGATGCAAGCAGAAATCAAAGATGTCGTAAAACGCCAAGAAGCACTCGGGCTAGATGTACTGGTACACGGTGAACCTGAGCGTAATGACATGGTGGAATACTTTGGTGAATTACTCGATGGTTTCGCATTTTCTAAAAATGGTTGGGTACAAAGTTATGGTACGCGTTGCGTTAAACCGCCAATCATCTTTGGTGATATTTCTCGCCCTGCACCGATGACAGTAGCTTGGAGTAAATATGCTCAAGCGCAAACCAACAAGCTAATGAAAGGTATGCTAACAGGCCCAGTCACTATTCTTTGTTGGTCATTTACCCGCGATGATATCAGCCGTGAAGAACAAACCAATCAAATCGCACTGGCAATTCGTGATGAAGTGGTTGATTTAGAACATGCCGGTATTAAAGTGATTCAAATTGACGAACCAGCGCTGCGTGAAGGACTACCGCTACGTAAAAGCGAGCAACAAGAATACTTAGATTGGTCAACAAAAGCCTTCCGAATCAGCGCGTCAGGTGTAAGAGACAATACCCAGATCCATACACACATGTGTTACTGCGAGTTTAATGACATTATGCCGTCAATTGCCGCGTTAGATGCAGATGTGATCACGATCGAAACCTCACGCTCTAACATGGAACTGTTATCTGCCTTTACCGATTTTAGTTACCCAAATGATATTGGTCCGGGTGTTTATGATATTCACTCGCCAAATGTACCAAGTGTAGAGTGGATGACGCAGTTAATCACTAATGCCAGTGAATACATCGATGTGGCACGCTTATGGGTTAACCCTGATTGCGGTCTAAAAACACGAGGCTGGAAAGAAACAGAAGCAGCATTGAAGAACATGGTGACTGCGGCACATCACTTACGCGATACATTTTCTAACTAAGCGTTATAGCCACGCCAGAAAGTAAAAAGGAGAGCGCGCGCTCTCCTTTCTCAATCTATATTTTTATATAGTAGGTATTAGTAATCTACAGCTGCACGCTTGCTAGTAATACTTTTCATCATTGGTAACACAGCTTGATGCGCAGGGTGATCTTGGTATACATCTAACGTTTCACGAGAATCTAAATCAGCAATTAATACTAAATCGTAAGAGCCCGCACCTTGCAGACAATCAATACCCACTTCCAAACGTTGTAACCCAGGGATCTGACCATTAAGCGCTTCAAGCACCTCTTTAGCTAATTTAGCATTGGTGCTTTTATCATTACCATTAGCTGTGTCGAGTAAAGTCCACATCACAATATGTTTGAACGCCATGATTGTTCCATCCTTAATTAACAAACGAATAATTCACCCAAGCAACAATTTACCTAAGCAACCTGGGAATTTGAAGAAGCGAAAGTATAACTTTAAATGTCTTATTTAGGTGGATGAATATCAATATTTCACAAAATTGTCATATAAGTATCACTAATATGCATTACATCTACCCTATATTTATCAATATACGCATTCATAAAAACAATTAAATAAGTGAATAAAATGAAAAAGACACTGATAAGCACAACCATAGCCCTGGCACTAATGACTGTTGTAACAGGCTGCACAGCAAAACAAAATGCCACATCTGTTGCACAATCACAGCAACAAGTACCATCCCCCCTTGCTGTCACTATGCTGGCGCGTTATGAATCAGGCCAATACGGTGTGAGTGCTGCAGAGATCTTAGATTATCACCCACAAAGTAACTCTATTTTCGTGGTTAACGCAGAAAGTGGCCAAGTAGATATTCTCGATGCCAGTATAATTGGCTCTGCACAAGCAGCTAAAGATCCATTGGCTCTTAATAATCTAACTAAAAGAGCGACATTAAACTTAGCGTCAGATTTGAAGTTGGCGCGCTTAGGTTCAGTAAACAGTGTCGCTATTTTTGATAATTTACTGGCTGTCGCGATCGAACGAGGAGACGGCAAAGATAATCCAGTCCAAGGTCGTGGTTTTATCGGATTTTATACACTCGATAACACAGGTAAAGCAACGTATTTACACGCTGTCGAAGTTGGTTACCTACCGGATAATGTTGTTTTCACCCATGGTGGCAATAAAGTTGTCGTGGCAAATGAAGGTGAGCCGAATGATGCTTATACTGTTGATCCAGAAGGTTCTATTTCAATCATTAATATCAATAACAACGTACCAGAACAACAAGCGACGAATATCAACTTTAACGACTTTAATATTCAATCTGCACGTCATCATGAATTACCCAAAGGCGTAAAAATTAATGGTCCAAAATCATCGATTAGCCAAGACCTTGAACCTGAATATATCGCTATATCCCACGACAGTTCACAAGCGTTTGTATCACTGCAAGAGAATAATGCCATTGCTGTTATCGACCTAAAATCACAACGTGTTGAACGCATTATTGATTTAGGCAGCAAAGATTATGGTTTAGCGAAAAACGCCTTCGATGCCAGTGATAAAGACGGCAAAGTAAATATCCAAACCTACCCTGGTGTATACGGTCTTTACCAGCCTGATACCATAGCCAGCTACAGTATTGATGGCGCTGATTTCATCGTCACCGCCAACGAAGGTGATGCGCGTGATTATGCAGGTTTCTCTGAAGAGACCCGAGCAGGTAAACTAACACTCGATACAAACCACCCACAATTTGACGCTATTCAAGATAAAAAACAGCTAGGACGACTCAAAGTAACGACCAGTATTGGTGATACCGATAATGACGGTGACATCGACAAGATCTACAGCTACGGTTCACGGTCTTTCTCTATTTGGGATGCACAAGGCAAACAAGTATTCGACAGTGGCAATGACTTTGAACGTATTACCGCTGACCGCTTAGGGATCAATTTTAATAACCATAATAGTAAAAACAAAGGCGATAACCGCAGTGACGATAAAGGTCCTGAGCCTGAAGCATTAGCGCTTGGCAGCATTGATGGTCGCCAATATGCCTTTATTGGCCTAGAGCGCACATCCGGTTTTATGATTTATGATATTACCGAACCACAACATGCCTATTTCGTTGATTACATTGTTAATCGTGACTTTGCGCCTAAATTTGAGATCGAAGACGGCGTCGTGACAAAGGGGGACCCAAGTGTGGTTGGCGATCTCGGTCCTGAAGGCATGAAATTTATTGCTGCGCATAAAAGCCCAAATGGTAAACCGCTCTTATTAATCGCTAATGAAGTCAGTGGTACAACGGTTGCTTATCAATTACAAAAGTAACCTAAAATTCCTTACCTGAGGTGATGCATTTTTTATTTACAATTTGTCATCTTTTATTTCGCTCTGGAATGTGATTTCTAAATAAAACCAATATGATTAACTCAGTTGAAAAAAACCTTAACCGAAATACTTTCACTAGGAGTGATCATCATGGCTAACTTACTAAACCAAGTAGAAACTATCTACAATGTCGCAAAAGAAACAGCAAAAACATCTATCACTGCAGGTTTTGGTGTTTATGGCACAATCATTGATGAAGCAGCAAAGTCATCAGATAAAGCAACTCAACTGTTTGAATCTCTAGTTGAGCGCGGTACGCAAGTTGAACCTAAAGTAAAAGAACAAGTTTCTGCACTTTTAGGTAAAAAAATCTCTTTAGAATCAATTGAAACTAAAGCGCAAAGCATTACTAGCCGTTTTACTGGTGTTCAAGGTCAAAAACTGAATGAAGTAGAAAGCAAAATTGATTTACTTGCTACTATGATCAGTGAACTAAAAACTGAACCAGCAAAAGTACAAAAAGTTGTTAAAGCACCAGCAAAAGCAACTGCTGAAGCATAATAATACTTTGACTGCATAATTGATTAAAGGGGGCTAAGTCCCCCCTATTCTCTATCCATTTCCCGCTTATCGCCCTTAGCGCATATCTATCAAATCCGCATTACAATTACCTAAAAACTGTTTTTCATTTGCGTTTGCACTTTACAATGTAAAAACTACTATTAAGTAATATCAAAACAACGTATACCATCCAGTAAGGACTAAGAATGAGCCAAGTCAGCTTAACTTATAACCCTGTTGAAGATCGCATGTTACTCATCGTTTCTAATAATATAAATCATCCTCAATGGTGGCTCACTCGGCAC
>NZ_ABCQ01000029.1 GCF_000170855.1 Moritella sp. PE36
GCATTAATTCGTGGCTTGACCGCTTATTACTTGAAGAAACAGGTATCCTGTGGTTATCGCTGAAGATCCACTTACCTGTGTGGCTCGTGGTGGTGGTACAGCATTAGAAATGATTGATATGCACGGTGGTGATCTGTTTAATTACGATTAAGCACGTGATTAAATAATCCTATAGGATGGCGGACGCGCCATCCTTTGAGAATACCATCTAATGAAACCTATTTTTGCTACTTCAACATCTTTACAACTGCGCTTGTTCCTGGCTGTTATCGCCTCTTTCTCATTGATTGTTTTTGATTCAAAATTTGATTCATTTTCGAATGTGCGACTTTATTTAAATACCGCGGTATCACCGTTAATTTATGCCGCAGATATCCCCAGTGAAATGCTCAAAGGTGTATCAAATACTGTTGTCAGCCGCCGAGACTTAAGAAAAAAAGTGACAGAACAACAAGACAAACTATTCATTCAGCAAGTCCAGTTGTTGGAATTTAAGCATCTAAAACAAGAAAATAAACGGCTACGGGCGTTACTTAATTCACCCGTGCATTCTGACCAGCGTAAGTTAGTTGCTGAAATAATCACTGTTAATTCCGATCCGTTTTCACTGCAAGTGGTGATTAATAAAGGCGCTACGGATGGCGTTTATATTGGCCAACCGATATTAAACGAACAAGGTGTGGTGGGACAAATTGTCGATGTGGCTGCCACATACAGTCGAGTATTACTGATTGCTGATATTAGTCATGGTATTCCGGTGCGAGTACAACGTAATGATATTCGTGCGATTGCCAATGGCAGCGGTGAGTTAAACAGTCTAAATCTACCCTATGTGCCACACAGTACCGATATTAAAGTGGGTGATGTGTTAGTGACTTCTGGCCTCGGAGGCGTGTTTCCCGAAGGTTATCCCGTTGCGACAATCACGGACTTTACTTATCAGACGGGTCAACCTTATGCGCAAGTCGAAGCAAAACCGGCTGTCGAATTGGAGCGGATCCGTTACGTCCTATTAACCTGGGATGAAGATAATACGTCAAATAACAACGCTGAACAGAGTAACAAGGTGGAGGCATTATGACATCTGCGAACGGTCGTTTTAAAATAATCCTGACCTTAATCGTCGCGTTATTACTCACGGCACTTCCTGTGCCCGAGCCTTTAAATCATTTCCGCCCTGATTGGCTGTTATTGGTATTGGGTTATTGGTGTATGGCACTGCCATATCGCGTCAGTATTGGTTATGCCTGGATCACGGGGTTAACGCTAGATATATTATTAGGTGCACCGTTAGGGATCCACTCCTTGGCCTTGTCTATTGTTATCTATATTATCGTGATGAATCATCGTCTGATCCGGAACATATCATTATGGCAGCAAGCATTAATTGTTGGCTTCTTAACGATGCTGAATAAGTTAATCATATTCTGGGCTGAAAAATTACTTTTCGACATCTCAATAACACCTATGTACTTATGGTCAATCTTAACCACGATGTTAATATGGCCATGGATATTCTTGATTTTACGGAAAATCCGTCGTCAATTTGCGATTAGATAATGGCCTGAAGATAGCTTAATTGAGTAGAAAATAATAAGATGAAACAGATAAATATGTATTTAGCGTCGCAGTCGCCACGTCGCCGTGAGTTATTAACCCAAATTGGCGTTGAATTCTCGGTATTATCCGTTGATGTAGAAGAGCAACAGCAAGTGGGTGAATTAGCACCTGATTATGTGTCACGCCTGGCTCGGGATAAAGCGCAAGCGGGTGTTGCTGCGCTAATCAATGCACACGCAACACAGGTTAATATGAATACCGCCGCTGAATACGTGGTGTTAGGTGCTGACACCATCGTTGTCTATGCCGGACAAGTATTAGAAAAACCGGTTGATGAAGCAGATTCGATTCGGATGTTAAGTTTATTATCAGGTCATGAACATGAAGTGATGACCGCGGTTGCGCTGGCCGATAGCACGCGTTGCTGGGTTGAACTCGTCACCACTCAAGTACAGTTTAGAGAAATATCACGCTCTGAAATGCAGGATTACTGGCGTACTGGTGAACCCAGCGATAAAGCCGGTAGTTATGCAATTCAAGGTCTTGCAGGTAAATTCGTCAGTCATCTGAGCGGTAGTTATAGCGCTGTTGTCGGCTTACCATTAATGCAAACCGAGCAATTAATTCAAGCCTTTAAGGCAGAACAGAATAAGTAATGAAGGGCTAAATAATATGGGTCAAACGACAGAGTTATTAGTAAATGTCACCCCGAGCGAAACACGTGTTGCCTTGATTGAAAATGGCATATTACAAGAAATACATGTAGAGCGAGAAGCGAAACGTGGCATCGTGGGTAATATCTATAAAGGTAAAGTAAGTCGGGTATTACCGGGCATGCAAGCTGCATTTATTGATATTGGTCTTGATAAGGCGGCATTCTTACATGCATCGGATATTGTCCCGCATACCGAATGTGTTGCTGCGGGTGAAAAAAAACATTTTAAAGTTGCTGATATTTCTCAGCTGGTGCGTCAAGGCCAGGATATCACCGTACAAGTGGTGAAAGATCCGATGGGTACCAAAGGTGCACGTCTCACCACAGATATTACCCTGCCTTCGCGCTATTTAGTGTTTATGCCGGGCAGCTCTCACGTGGGGGTCTCACAACGTATTGATTGTGAAGAAGAGCGTAGTCGCTTAAAAGCTATCACCGAAGCTCAGGTCGATGAGCTTGGTGGTTATATTATTCGCACGGCCGCGGATGGGGTGCGTGATAAAGAAATCGAACAAGATATCGCTTACTTAAAACGTTTATGGACCAAAGTACTACAGCGTCAACGAAGTAATCCAAGTGCGAGTATGTTGTATCAAGATCCGTCATTAGCATTCCGCATTATTCGTGATTTTGTGGGTTCACCACTGGATAAGATCAGGGTCGATTCTCGTCTTGCTTATACTGAGTTATGTGAATTCACCGAATCCTATGTGCCTGAATTAGTCAGCGCGTTAGAACTCTATACCGGTGAGCGTCCGATCTTTGAAATGTACGATGTTGAAAATGAATCTCAGCGTGCTTTAGAGCGAAAAGTAACGTTAAAGTCAGGTGGTTATTTAATTATTGACCAGACTGAAGCTATGACCACGATTGATATTAATACCGGTGCTTTTGTTGGCCATCGTAATCTTGAAGATACTATTTTTAATACCAATGTGGAATCAACCCAAGCGATTGCACGACAGCTGAGATTACGTAATCTGGGTGGTATTATCATCATCGATTTTATTGACATGCAAAGTTCTGAGCATCGCCGTCGGGTGATGGAATGTTTAGAGGCGGCATTAAGCCATGATCGCGCTAAAACTAATACTCATGACTTCTCGGCGTTAGGGCTAGTCGAAATGACCCGTAAGCGTACCCGTGAATCATTAGAACATGTGTTATGTTCTGATTGTCCCACGTGTGACGGTCGCGGCTCGGTGAAAACAGTGGAAACCGTATGTTATGAGATCTTCCGTGAAGTAACCCGTGTTAATCGTGCTTACGATGCGGACCAGTTTAACGTCTATGCGTCTGTCGCCGTTGCTGAGTATATTGAAAAAGAAGAATCTCACAGTATTGCGGAATTAGAATTATTCATGGGTAAGCAGGTGAAGATCAAACCTGAACCTCTGTACTTACAAGAGCAGTTTGATGTGGTGATGATGTAACGTGGCAGGGAAACGAAATTGGCTAAGACGATGTGGTAAAATATGCCTTTATACTTTTGCCTGTTTAGCTGTTTTTTCTGCGGTTTCGATTAGTCTGCTACGGGCGAGTTTACCCTACCTGAATCAATATCATGATCGGGTGATTGATTGGCTGGTGGCGGATCAATCGGTGAGTATTGAAGTACAAAGTATTGATGCGGGCTGGTATAAATTCGGCCCGGTATTAATTATTAATACCTTAGACGTTAAGTTTGATGAGTCATTACCGTATGACTTTGACGTTGAACGTATCAAGATCAGTATTGATTTTTGGAACAGTATATTAGAACGAAAACTGCTGGTCGATAATCTGATCTTAGATGGCGTGCAGATAAAATTACCCCTTTCTCCGTTTCAGGATGCTGACGAAAAAGACCCTAAACTTGCCTCTCCCGAATTAACTCGTCTTCTTGATGTATTTTTCCGTCAACTTACGCATTTCGAATTAACCAATAGTAATCTACGGATATTAACCCCTGCGGGTGAAGAAAAGATCATTCATATTCCAGAGTTTGCTTGGTTAAATCAAGGCAATCGTCATCGAGGCGAAGGTTGGGCATACATTAATGATGATATTGATGATAACAATTTACGCATCATGGTTGATGTTACCAGTGCCAAACATGATTTAACCAATGTCAGTGGTCAGATTTATGTGCAAGCCGAAAACATGAGTTTATCCAGTTGGTTTGAAAAGGTATTGTTTAAACGAGAAGGCTTAAAACAAGGTGCATTAAGTTTTGAAAGTTGGATTGATATTGTTAGCAATAAACCGACATCGGCATTATTAAAGTTACAACCGTCAGCATTTACTTGGACAAGTGCTAACCTCCAACAAAACCTGAATATATGGGGGGGAGAGCTGGAATGGCAGTTAACGGATGCTGGTTGGCAATTGGATAGCCGTGATTTAGCGCTAGTGACTAATGGTATTGTCTGGCCACCGCTTGATTTGCAAGTCAGGCAGCAAGGCAATGAACTGTTTGCTTTTGTTAATCAAGTTGAGTTGTCTAAGTTGGCGCCGATTGTGGCCTTGTCTCGTCATGTTGATGAAGCTTTGTTTAATGATCTTAAAACCCTATATCCACATGGTCTAGTGCGTGACATTAAAATTAAGATCCCAATGCAAGATTGGACTCAGTTGCGTTATCAGTTACAAGTGGAAGATCTGCAGTTACAAAGTTGGCAGGGTTTCCCGGGTATCGACAATGTTGATATTGCGGTGACGGGTAACTTAAATAGCGGTAAGATCAGCATTGCTATGCAGGATGCGGTATTAGATCTAACACAATACTTAGACCAAAATATTCGGGTTAATCAGTTTTCCACTGAGCTGACTTGGCAGCGCTATGGCAATACTGATTTAGCCGGTACATTTAGCCGTTCTGGGGTTGAAATTATCGCCGATAAGGTATTTGTTGATACCCCTGAACTGGTCCTCGATAGTCAATTTTTATTAGATATTCCGACCAATGCTGCGCCGTTTCTCAGCCTTGCTGGCGATTTAACATTACGTGATGCCAGTAAAGCCTATTACTACTACCCAACGGCGTATATGGGGGAAACACTCATTGATTACCTGCGTGATGCTTTAAAACAAGGGCATGCGGATAATGGTCAATTATTATGGTTTGGTGAGTTTGCCAATTATCCTTATTCTCAAGGTGATGGCATATTTCAGACGCGCTTAAATGTCGTTGATGCTGAGTTTAAATTTGATCCACAATGGCCAAGCTTAACCGAATTACAGTTAGCATTATTATTTCATAATGATGATCTATTTATGTCATCCCGCAACGGTAACCTGGGGCCGCTTGCCTTATCGCGAGTAGATTTACAGTTACCAAACTTAAGTGACGTCAAAGCGCTGGGTATTCAGGCGCAGTTTAAAACGACCGGCAAGCAAGCCAAAGCGCTTATTGATTTAAGTCCGTTACCAGAAGTGACGGCTGCATTGAACAGCCTGCAAGTTAGCGGTGATATAACCGGCACACTCGATCTGGTTATTCCATTCACCGACGATGACCAAGTCACGGTCAAAGGTGAAATAGACTTGGTCGATGACAGTATTTACTTACCCGCATTAGCATTAACCTTGACGAATGTTAATGGTCGCTTCAAATTTGCTGATGATGGCCTGTTATCCAGCCGGTTCACAGCTAAATTGCTCGGTGAGCCGCTTGATATTAATTTTAGTACCGTGCAGAACAATAATGATTATCAAGTGAATGTTGAACTGGCTGGGCGTTGGTCTAGTGACAAGGTGATGGCACAGTTAATGCCTACATACCAGCAATACGTGTCTGGTGATGTGAACTGGAAAGGCACATTAAATATGCGCTTTCCTGAGCAAGGCTTTAATTATGAATTTGATGTGCAAAGTGATTTAACTCAGTTCGAACTCGACTTACCGATGCCGTTGGAAAAATTGGCGAGTCAGGATTGGCCAACCGATATCTCTGTGGTTGGTAATGATAAACAAGCTCATATCCAGTTAAACAGCAGTGATATCTTGTATTTCTCTGGGCAAGTTAATTACGCCGATGATAATGTAGCCTTGATTCAATCGTTAGTACAAATTGGTAATGCTGACAAACTGCTGATCAGCGATACCGCTAATGCTATCGTGGTTAATGTTGATAATATTGATATCGCCGAGTGGCAATTATGGTATGGCGGTTTACCTGATAGTGAATTTGATGTGAGTAGCGCGGTAGAGCCCTTATCCTCAATTAAAATCGCGGTAGCAAATACGATTTACTATCAACAGCCCTTGGATGATTTAACGATAACGGCGACCAAAGGCTATCGTAACTGGGGTATTGAGCTTAAAGCGAGTGAGTTTAATGGTTCGGTTGTTATTCCGGATATCGGTAATATCAATATCGATTTTGATTATCTCTATTTACCTGATCTGGTGTTGCCGTCAGATGTCATTGATGATGCCGCGCAAGAAGCCAAAGCAACAACACTGGTCTGGCAAGATGTCCCCGGTTTCAACTTCAATTGTGGTGCCTGTATTCTGGGTGAAATTAATTTAGGTCGTACATCTGTAGAAGTGACTAAGAGCGCGTCTGGATTGACACTTAAAGCACTTGATATTGATATGGAACACTCAACGGTGGCGATGACCGGGCGCTGGTTTACTGATGCGCAAGGTAAGCAAGCGACGCAATTGCGAGGTGAATTAAAAACCAAGAGTATCGAAGAATTTATGACGGGTTTAGGGCTAATTAGTCCGTTAGCAAAGACGCCTGCAGAGGTTGATTTTCGTTTAGCTTGGCAAGACCAGCCCTTCGATGTTGATGTTGAATCACTGAAGGGTAACGCGACGATAACAACTCAAGCAGGGCGGATCACGAATGTCAGTGACAAAGGCACCCGCTTCTTAAGTGTGCTGAGTTTACAGTCATTGGTGAAGCGATTAAGTTTAGACTTTAGTGATGTGTTTAATGACGGCTTTCCGTATTCATCAATGCAGGCCTCGCTACAGATTGCCGATGGTGCGATTAATAATAAAGATTTTTTACTTAATTCCAGTAGCGGTAAAATTACTGGTAACGGCTATATTGATTTAGTGACGGATACCATCAATTATAATTTAAGTTTCTTCCCAGATGTGACATCGAGTTTACCGCTATTGACTGCGTTTGCGGTAACGCCGACCACAGCATTGGCTGTTTTTGCACTGTCGAAATTACTCGAACCCGTGGTAGAGGTGATCACTGAACTTAAATTTAACGTCAGCGGCGATCTTGAAAATCCGGTATTTACCGAAGTCAAACGTAATCAAAAAGCGATTACTGTGCCTGATAAACTGATTAATGCTGCTGGGCCGAAAAGAACGAGGAATAAATAATGCAATTAGTGGCGATACAGATGACCTCGGGTGCTGATATTGAAGCAAACTTAGCGTATGTGGCTTCGCAATTGGCATTGATTAATACTCAGGTTGCCCCGACCTTGATATTATTACCGGAAAACTTTGCCTTATTTTCCCATCGTGATGATTATTTAACCCATGCCGAGCCATTAGGTGAAGGGCCGGTACAACAGCAACTTGCCACTTGGGCTAAGCAGTATCAATGTTGGCTGGTTGCGGGTTCTTTTCCTATTCTTAGTAATATTGATGATCGTATTTATACCACCAGTTTAGCATTTGACCCCAATGGGGAATTGGTGCAACATTACAATAAGATCCACTTATTTGATGCGCATGTACCAACCGTATCCGTCGCCACGAGTGATAGCCAAGTTACCACTGGATCAACGACACAAGTATACAAAGAGTCAGATAGCTTTATTGCTGGTGATCGGGTTGCGACCTTTACTGTCGGTGATATTAAATTTGGTATGGCGATCTGTTATGACTTACGGTTTCCTGAATTATTTCGGGTACTCAGTGTGGCGAACGTCGATGTTTTATTATTACCGGCCGCATTTACTTATGCGACAGGTAAAGCGCACTGGTTACCTTTGTTACAAGCCCGAGCAATAGAAAATCAATGCTATGTGTTAGCGGCGAATCAGGTGGGTGATCACGGCCATAACCGTCATACTTGGGGCCACTCTGTTATCTTAGACCCTTGGGGCGACATTCTGGCTCAGCAAACGTCGGCATGCGGCATTAGCTGTGCACGATTAGACAAACATAAGTTAGTACAAATACGTACTGATATACCGATTTTACAACACGCGCGCTTTACGGCGAGCTTGAAAAATAAAGAGTAACAACTCAGATGAGATTTGAACAAGTCGAAAATTCAATTTTACTGCCTGCGGATCTAAACTTAGATAAGCTGCAGAATACATTATCATTATTGATGGGTAATCAACTTGATTATGGTGATCTTTATTTCCAAGCTTGCAAACATGAGTCTTGGGGATTAGAAGACGGTATCGTCAAAGAAGGTTCGTTTAACATCGAGAAAGGTGTTGGCGTACGTGCAGTATCGGGCGAAAAAACCGGTTTTGCTTATTCTGATGAGATCAGTTTAAACGCCTTAACGCAGTCTGCCAAAGCGGCACGTGGTATTGCGGCAAGTGGTGGTCAAGGCAAAGTTAAAGCGTGGAGCAAACCACAAGGTAGTGAAATCTATCAGCCACTCGATCCATTAACTAGCATGGAACGACAGCGTAAAATTGACTTATTACATGAAGTTGATGTGTACGCGCGTTCATTAGACACGCACGTAACGCAAGTGAGCGTGAGCTTATCGGCGGTATACGAAGAGATATTGGTTGCTGCAACAGATGGCACACTGGCGACAGATGTACGTCCATTAGTACGCATGAACTGTTCGGTGTTAATTGAAAAGAATGGTAAACGTGAACGAGGCGGTGCTGGCGGCGGTGGTCGTTATGGTTTTGACTACTTCTTAGATGACGTTGATGGTACACAGCGTGCTTTTAGCTATGCTAAAGATGCAGTGCGTCAAGCGTTAGTTAATATTGATGCTATTGATGCACCAGCTGGAGCCATGGAAGTCGTACTGGGTGCTGGTTGGCCTGGGGTATTATTACATGAAGCGGTGGGGCATGGTCTCGAGGGTGACTTTAACCGTAAAGGCACATCTTCTTACGCTGGTAAAATTGGCGAAAAAGTGGCATCGCCATTGTGTACGATTGTGGATAATGGCACCTTAGCCAACCGCCGTGGTTCATTGAATATTGATGATGAAGGTACGGTAACACAAAATACCATGTTGATTGAGAAGGGTATTTTGAAAGGTTACATGCAAGACAAGCTTAACGCGCGTTTAATGGGTGTGGAGTCTACGGGTAACGGTCGTCGTGAATCATTCGCGCATTTACCGATGCCACGTATGACCAATACTTACATGTTAGCTGGCGAGCATTCACCAGAAGAAATCATTAGCACGGTTAAGAAGGGTATTTACGCGCCTAACTTTGGTGGTGGCCAAGTTGATATTACGTCGGGTAAATTTGTATTTTCCGCATCTGAAGCGTATTTAATTGAGAATGGTAAAATCACCACGCCAATTAAAGGGGCAACCTTGATCGGTAATGGTCATGAAGCCATGCAGCACATCTCAATGGTCGGTAACGATCTAGAATTAGATAAAGGTGTGGGTATTTGTGGCAAAGAAGGTCAGAGTATCCCGGTAGGTGTTGGTCAACCGACATTGAAACTAGATAGCATGACGGTGGGTGGCACTGGTCGCTAATTTGTTATTTTGACATTTAGTGGATAAAAATAAAGCCCTAGCAAGTATATAAATGACTTGTTAGGGCTTTATTGTTGATACTGGTTAAACATTAATTATGCTGAGATGGCAGATTAATATTATATACCGGCAATCTCGCGGAGGTGTTTAAAGATCTCTTTGCTTGGTTTTGCAGCTTTAAGCGGCTTTTCTGCTTTAAGTTCTTTATTCACTTGGCGGATCCATTGACGTAGTTTCTGACGATCAGCATTTGGATATGTTTCTAATAATGCAGTGATCGCAGCATCACCACCGGCAACCAATTCATCACGAACCATCTCTAATTTTTTTAACTCAATAGTTGCTTGGTTGTGTTTATTGGTGATCTTATCGTATGCCATTTGGATCGGTTCGAGACCATCGCTACGCATGATCTTGCTCATGTGCGATAGATGTCTACTGTAAGCATCTGTACGTAATGCAATTTTTCTTGCTGTCACAATTGCTGCGAGTAAGTGTTCAGAAAAACCCATTTTGGCAACTTCTGCTTTACTGAGTAAAGAGATCGCGCCAGCGAGTTTCAGTGTCTCGGCAATTTCAATTTTATTTTTTGCACGACTTTGATATAGCTCGTCGTCTTCAGCACGTCGGTAAGACTTTTCGCTGGTAATATTCCGTTCTTTTACGCTCATAATATTCTTTTTCAAAACGATTGATATGTTAATTGTATCAGTTTATTGCTAATTGCGCAGTTGCTGCAGGAATTTTTATCGCAACATGGTATGCTTAATCTAGTATAACTTATTGAAACGAGCCCATGAACTTAAAACAGCAAATTACTTTAGAACAAAATAAATTGGAATTAGCCGTTACTCAAGCACTCGATTTTGCCAAAAAGGCGGGCGCGAGTGATGCCGAAGTAGCTATTTCGCGACAAACGGGTTTGTCTGTTAGTACACGCATGGGTGAAGTTGAAAATGTTGAATTCAACCATGATGGCGCGTTAGGTATCTGTGTATACCGCGGTCAACGTAAAGGTAATGCATCAACCTCTGATTTAAGTGAAGCGGCAATTCAAAGCGCAGTCGCCGCCGCGTTAGATATCGCCTTACATACTGCTGAAGATGAATTTGCTGGTTTAGCTGACTTTGAGCTGATGGCGTTTGCACCGGAAGATTTAGATTTATGCCATCCGATTAAGATCGAACCTGAGTATGCCATTGAGCAAGCTTGCTTGACCGAGCGTTTAGCGTTAGCGAAAGACTCACGTATCGTCAATAGTGAAGGTTCTTTTACCAGTCACAGCAGCATTAAAGTTTACGGCAACAGCCATGGTTTAGTAAATGGTTATGCAAGTACCCGTCACAGCATGAGTTCGGTATTGATTGCAGAACAAGATGGCGCAATGGAGCGTGATTACGGCTACTCAATGGCGCGTGACGCAAGTAAATTGTGGACACCAGAGCAGATTGCTACCGAAGCGGTTAATCGTACTGTAGACCGTTTAGGCGCACGTAAGATTGATACTTGTAATGTCCCGGTAATTTTTCATCACGATGTTGCCAGTAGCTTAATGGGTCAACTGGTGATGGGCATCAGTGGTGGTAGTTTATACCGTAAATCATCATTCTTGCTCGATAAGCTGGGTGAACAGATTTTCCCTGAGTGGTTAAACATTCAAGAACGTCCGCACATTAAAGGTGGATTAGCGTCGTCAATGTATGACGCTGAAGGTGTGCGTACTAAAGATTTAAATGTGGTAGAACAAGGTATTTTAAAGAGCTACCTATTAACCAGTTACAGTGGTCGTAAATTAGGGATGCAAACAACCGGTCATGCTGGTGGTATTCATAACTGGAATGTCACCGGTAAAGGCGAAACATTAGACCAACTGTGTCGCCAAATGGGCACCGGCTTGTTAGTGACTGAACTAATGGGACAGGGCGTTAATATTGTGACCGGTGATTACAGCCGTGGCGCGTCAGGCTTCTGGGTCGAAAATGGTGAGTTGCAGTATCCGGTGCATGAAATTACCATTGCAGGTAACTTAACGGACATGTTCAAAAACCTCGTTGCTGTCGGTAACGATATCGATATACGCAGCAGTATTCTAATGGGCTCGACACTATTAGAGTCAATGCAGATTGCGGGTAACTAATATCCCCTCGATTTAAGTTAAGTGAAAAAGCCTGCGTCATGATGACGCAGGCTTTTTACGTTATGGGCTATTAACTTTGCTTTACTTTTAATTTTACGTTCTGCTCGCTAGCTTGGTTGAAAAGATTAACCGTAGACCAGTGTTGCCATGCCTAAGAAGGAAAATAGACCAACCACATCGGTCACGGTGGTAAGCGCCATACCACCTGCGAGTGCGGGATCGATATTGTATTTTTTCATCACCAATGGAATGACCACGCCGGCCAATCCGCCCATCGACATATTAATAAACATTGCCCCACCAATGATCAGGCCTAGCGATGGATCGCCCTTCCATAATGAGACGATGATTGCGATGGATATTGCCCAGATAGCGCCATTAAGCACGCCCACCATGGCTTCTTTACCGATTAACCAACGGCTATTGTCGTCACTAATATGACCGACCGCCATACCACGAATAACCAGTGCGAGGGTTTGATTACCAGCAATACCTCCCATGCTCGGTACAATGGTCATTAAAATGGCCAGCGTCGCGAGTTGTTCTAAAGTCGCTTCAAACATGTTAGAGACGGAGGCGGCAGTTAGTGCGGCAATTAAATTAACCCCCAACCAAAGTGTGCGGCGTTTGGTACTTTGTAGCACGGGGGCGAAGGTATCTTCATCATCATCCATACCAGCCAGACCCATCATGTCATGCTCGGCATTTTCGCGGATAATATCAACCACGTCATCAATCGTGATACGACCAAGTAGTTTACCTGTTTCATCCGTTACTGGCGCTGAGATCCAGTCATGGCGTTCGAACAGTTTAGCTACTTCCGAGGTATCCATATTGGCCGATAATGTTTCTGCCTGGCGATCCATAATGGTGTTGATGACACTGTTTGGATCTGTGGTTAACAGCATAGATAAAGGCACATCACCGATCAAACGATCATCTTTATCCACCACATATAAGGTATCAGTGGCTTCGGGTAATTCACCGCGTAAGCGTATGTAACGTAAGATCACATCGACGGTTACGTCTGGACGTAAGGTGATGGTATCGGTATTCATGATACTGCCAGCCGTGTCTTCTGGATACGCCATCGCGGTTTCTAAACGATGTCGATCTTGGGTATCCATTTGGGTAATAACTTCTTGGTAGATACTGTCTGGCAGGCTACGCAGCACATTGGCTAAATCATCAGTATCCAAGCCTTCTGTCGCCGCGACTAAGGATTCGGTATCCATGAGTTTGAGGATACTGGTTTTAGCATCTTCATTGAGTTCATCGAGGATCTCACCTTGCATTTCAGAGTCGGTTAATCGCCACAAGACTTTACGACCTGTTGGTGGTGATGATTCGAGTAATAAGGCGATATCACAAGGGGGTGTTTGGTAGAGCATTCGCTTCACGTGAACAAACATACCACTCTCGAGTGCTTCATTCATTTCACTTAAACGTAGGTGTGTACTTTCATGCTCCATCTGTTCTGGCATATGTCGTCCCCATTCTTATTATTCTGCTGCAAGACCTTGCTTGTTGATGCTGTGCAATTCTAGCTTAATCGGTATCTATAATCAGCATTAACAATAAATTATAATAATGAACTGTATTGATTGTTAATGCTATGGCTAAGTGAATGCTTAGCTAATTTTATGTTTGTTTTTTTCTAACGTTTGGTGACGAGTCTGTACCACGTAATCTTGCTGTTTAAAGTATTTCGCTAATTTCTCTGCAATGAATACAGAGCGATGTTGGCCGCCAGTACAACCGATAGCAACAGTAACATAGCTGCGATTATTTTTTTCCAGCAGCGGTAACCAGGTCGTTAATAGATTTTCAATTTGCAGCGCAAAGCTGATCACTTCTGGTTGCTGACTGAGGTAGTTAATGACTGGTTCATCAAGACCTGTGTAAGGTTTTAATTCTGGGATCCAATGTGGGTTTGGTAAAAAGCGTACGTCGAATACATAGTCTGCATCCATTGGTAAGCCATGTTTAAAACCAAATGATTGGAAGACTAAGACCAGTTGGTTTTTTTTCTTGCCTAAAATACGTTCTTTGATTTGTTCACTGAGTTCATGAATATTAAGCTCAGTGGTATCGATTTTCAGATCCGCAAGTAAGGCTAAAGGACGTAAGCGCTGTTGTTCTATTTCAATGGCTTGCGATAGTGACAAGTCGTCTTTTGTTAATGGATGCAGGCGACGTGTTTCACTGTAGCGTTTAATAAGGACAGATTGGTTAGTATCAAGAAATAAACTGGTTAGCTCAGTACTGGCTTTTAGCTCGGCAATAATATCGTTTAATTCTTGCTTTTCTTTCGGTAAATTACGTACATCAATGCTGACTGCTACTTGTTCAGTTTTGGCATTTAAGGTTTGCAGTAGTTGTGGGAGTAATGTCACTGGCAGGTTGTCTACGCAATAGTAGCCTAAATCTTCAAGCACCCGTAATGCAATTGATTTACCGGATCCTGACTGGCCGCTGACTATTATTAACTTCATTTTTTGTCCTCACATCTGCGCAGCGAATATATCGTGGACAGAGTAAAAGTTAGCTGGCTAATTTTAAACTCATCACGATATAAAATATTTGCTCATTATCCCGCAATTGATTTGGATATGATATGTTTTAATTATGTCAGGAACATTAATACCTAAAGGAAAAGGGTTTTTCCTTTAGGTTATTTGTTGTGGGACTAAAGTTAATGGCGAATTAATTTTTCTTTATGCTTAATCACTTGGCGATCGAGCTTATCCAGTAAGCCATCAATTGCAGCATACATGTCGTTATGTTCATGTACGGCAAAGATTTCACCCCCATTTAAATGTATTTTTGCTTCTGCAATTTGCAGTAGTTTTTCGACATTTAAGATCACATGAATATTGTTAATGTGCTCAAAATGCCGCTCTAATTTGGAAAACTTGCTATCAATGTAATCTTTCAGTGAATCTGTAATTTCTACATGTCTACCGGTTAAATTAATTTGCATATATGTCTCCCTTATGAAGGTAGGATGAGTGCTATAAAAGACTCTTGCGCTGATTAGATGGTGGTATGCTTAGTGCCTCTCGGTATTTTGCGATCGTACGTCGAGCCACCTTGATACCTTGATCAGCAAGTAAATCAGCAATCTTGCTATCACTTAGTGGCTTAATGGCATTTTCTGCCGCCACCAATTTTTTAATTAATGCCCGAATAGCGGTTGATGAGCATTCACCGCCATTGTCAGTACTGACGTGGCTTGAAAAGAAGAACTTCAGTTCAAAAATACCACGTGGTGTATGCATAAATTTCTGCGTTGTTACCCGCGAAATTGTCGACTCGTGCATTTCTACTTCTTCTGCAATATCATTCAGCACCATAGGTTTCATGGCTTCATCGCCATATTCAAAGAAATCTACTTGGCGTTGAACAATACTCTTTGTTACTTTTAATAATGTCTCATTACGGCTTTCTAGGCTTTTAATAAACCATTTTGCTTCTTGCACATGAGCGCGAATAAACTGCCCATCGCTACTATTACGGTTACCGGTCGACAGATGAGAATATTCAGTGTTCACTTTTAATCTTGGCACAATGTCAGGATTTAAGTCGACTATCCACTGGTTATTTTTTTTCTTTACTAATACATCGGGAATAACATACAGCCCTTCCGACTGATCAATCACATTACCTGGTCTTGGTTCCAAGCTCTGAATTAATTGCATTATCTCTTTAAGTTGTGGTTCTTTTAATTTTGTTTTACGACTTAATTGACGGTAGTCGCGATTGCCCAATAAATCCATATAGGATTGAATTATTTGTTGGCATTCTGATAACCAAGGGGTATTTTTAGGTAAATGTCGAAGTTGGATCAGTAAACATTCTTGTAGTGAGCGCGCTGCTACACCGATAGGATCAAAATGTTGAATACGTTTTAATACCGCTTCGACTTCATCTAATTCAAGTTGATCTTCGTTATTATCATCGTGTTCTTGGTGGCCGAGAACCACGCTGTGCAGGATCTCTTCGCAGCTTTGATTGAGATAACCATGATCATCAATGCCGTCAATAATAGCGACTGCAATGGCGCGATCGATATCAGTAAATGGGGTTAATTCCATTTGCCACATAAGATGTTCGTGTAAACCTTCGCTGGTTTCACCTTGGTAAACCTGATCAAGTCCATCAATACCGGCACTGCCGCCGCTGTGATTTTGTATTTGTGGGGTATAGACGTCATCCCAATTGCTGTCAGTAGGCAGTTCATCAGGGATGGAATCACTGGCGAGGGCATCACCGACTTCGATTTGGCTGCTATCGGTAATGGAGTCATTATTATCCGCGTTATCCGCGTTGTGTGCGTCACTACTTTCTGCATCATTTGACAGCGTGGTGTTGGGATCTTCTTGTTCCAGTAGCGGATTACTGTCTAACGCTTCTTGGATCTCTTGCTGTAACTCCAAGGTCGATAATTGTAATAATCGAATAGCTTGTTGTAACTGTGGCGTCATTGCCAGAGATTGACTCATACGAAGTTGTAATGATGGCTTCATCTAACGACTACTCTCTCTTCCTTAATGCGGCTATGTATCAATATCAAACTATAGTCGGAATTGATCTCCAAGGTATACTTCTTTCACTTGTGCGTTGGATAAAATCTCTTCTGAAGTGCCAGACGCAATTAAGTGCCCATGACTTACAATATAAGAGTATTCACATACATCCAGTGTTTCACGTACGTTATGGTCGGTAATTAATACCCCTAAACCACGATCTCGCAGATGTTGAATAATTTTTTTAATATCGCCAACCGAGATAGGATCAACACCAGCAAAGGGTTCATCTAATAAAATAAATTTAGGATCAGCTGCCAGTGCGCGGGCAATTTCAACTCGGCGGCGTTCACCACCAGATAAGCTCATCCCTAAACTATCGCGGATATGGGTAATATGAAACTCTTCGAGTAATTCTTCTAATTTCTCTTCTCGTTGAAAACGGCTTAACTCTGGGCGCAACTCTAAAATTGCCATGATATTTTTAGTTACCGATAAGCGACGAAAAATTGAGGCTTCTTGAGGTAAATAACCAATACCTTGTTGTGCACGAATATGCATTGGCTCATGGGTTAATTCTTGGTCATCAATGAAGATTTGTCCATGATCTCGCTTAACTAAGCCAACCACCATGTAAAAGGTGGTGGTTTTACCTGCGCCATTGGGCCCAAGTAAACCAACAATTTGGCCTGATTCAACTTCGAGACTCACATCAGAAACAACTTTACGTTTATTATAACTTTTTGCTAAGTGTGATACTTTTAAACGCGCCATATGAATTTATTTACTCTACTTAGTTTTGTTGTCTTCAGGGGTGAAAATAGTGATCACGCGATCTGATTCATTATTACCGCTTTCGGCTATCATTTCTTGCTTATCAATTTGGTAGATGATCTTGTTACCTTTGACTTCACTATCAGCCTGACGTAAGCGGGCATTTTTTGTTAATGTTAAACGTTTTTTGCCGAGTTCATAACGGATCTCATTCGATTCAGCATTGATTTTTTTGCCGTCATCAAGCTCTTGATAAAAAGTGGCTACGTTACCTGTCGCTATCATCACTTCAGTACCTTTGCCACCAGGACTTAATACCGTTAGCTTATCAGCATGAATTAATATTGTGCCTTGAGTCACCACCACATTATCATAAAAAATAACGCGGTTCTCTTTAATAAACACTTCTTGACGTTTGGCGTTTACGACAACATTTTCTGCAAAGTCAGACTCTAAAGCGAGCGCTGAATTACTCATCAATAATGTTAACAGTAAAATTTTATATTTTTTCATCATTAGTATATATCGCTTTAACTTGCTTAAGGATAGTCATGTATTCTTGCTTTAAATCACCTTCAAGGCCAATGCCGGTTTGGTTGAACAAGGCTCCTGTGATAGTAATTAGTTGATCGCTGCGTACCAAGTTTTTGGTCAGTTCTAATTGTAAATAACTGGTGGTGATGACATCAATATAATCATTTTTCTTCATATTCTTGATGACCACATCATTGCGTAGGGTGGCGACATCCTCACTGCTGAAGTTACCTTCTTTGGCTTGGATCTTCCACGTCGCTTGGGCATTGTCATCATAAAGGATAATAACGGGGTTAGTGAACATTGTCATGCCTAACTCGCCATAATGCTCCATACTATCGGCAAAAATGCGACGTATGATTTTCCCTTCAATACTGAATTCGACACTGCGTAGGACCTCGGCGGTGAAATCAGGCTGATATTCGGTTGAGGCGGTTGTTGTTGACGGTTCATCAGGCGAAAGAAAGCGCCAAATACCCAGGGCACACAAAAAGAGGATAACAATCCCCATATTTTGCCGACTCATACCGAGGTGCCTTGTGCTTGGTCTAAAACGCCCTTGGCTAATAAGATCAGATCTGCTAATTCTCTTACTGCGCCAAAGCCACCACGGATTGAGGTGCTAAAATCGGCCCCTTTTTTAACCAGAGGGTGGGCATCGGCAACGGCAACACTGAGTCCACAGAGATTCATTACCGGTAAATCAATGACGTCATCGCCGATATAACCGACCTGCTCTGGTGATAAGTTTAATTTTTCGAGCAACATATTAAAGGAGATAACTTTGTTGTCTTGACCTTGATAAATATGTTTAACACCTAAACCTTGCATGCGGTTGGTGACAATCGTTGACTGCCGTCCGGTGATCACCGCCACTTCGACACCTGCATTGAGGAGTGATTTAACCCCAAAGCCATCACGGGTATGGAAAGCTTTTAGCTCTTCACCATTGTTACCCATATACACTCGACCATCAGAAAATACGCCATCTATATCGCAAATGAGTAGCTTTAATGTTTTTGCTTTGGTTAAGATCTCTTGTGGGATTGGACCATATAATGTGTTGATCATATTTATAATACACCTGCGCGTAGTAAGTCATGCATGTTGAAGGCGCCGACCGGTTCTTGTTGTTCATTAACGACAATTAAACCATTAACTTTTTTATTTTCCATGACGGCGAGGGCTTCTGCGGCCAAGATATGTTCATTAATAGTAACACATCTTCGGGTCATTACTTCACTGATTGGGGTTTGGTGAATATCTATACGTGCATCAAGAATACGACGTAAATCACCATCAGTGAAAATGCCAACCAACCTTTTACCATTATTAACGGCTGTCATACCGAGCCCTTTTTTAGAGACTTCAAATAACGCCTCTGAAATAGTTTCGCTCTGTTGTACGCTTGGTACGCCGTCACCTTTATGCATAATATCTGAAATACGTAATAATAATTTTCTGCCTAAGCGACCGCCGGGATGAGACAGTGCAAAGTCATTTGCGGTAAATCCTTTTGCTTCGAGCAAGGCCACCGCGATCGCATCACCCATCACCAGACTTGCTGTGGTACTTGATGTTGGTGCCAATCCCAGCGGGCAAGCTTCTTTATCTACTTTAATACATAAACTAATTTTTGCTTCGCGCGCCATGGTTGAATCAGCATTACCTGTCATTGCTATAATGGGAATGCTTAAACGTTTAAGCACCGGATATAATGCTAAAATTTCATCTGATTCACCGGAATTAGATAATGCCATCACCACATCACCACGTTCAATCATGCCCAGATCACCATGGCTTGCTTCGGCTGGATGCACAAAGAATGCAGGGGTACCGGTACTGGCTAATGTCGCGGCAATTTTATTGGCGATATGACCTGATTTACCCATGCCAGTCACAATGACTTTGCCTTTACGTGCGATTAATAATTCACAAGTTGCGGTAAACGTGGCATCAATATATTGGCTTAATTGAGAAATCGCTGCCGCTTCCGTGTTAATGACATTAAGCGCGCTTTGGCAATAGTTAAACTGACTCGACATGGTTATTCCCTAATGAAAATACTGTTTAATACTGAGATATAAAAATATTAAGTACGGTTAAATGCTACTAAATACAATGAATTGATATGCGACAAAACCAGCTAATAAAATACCACCTTCAACACGACTAATACGTCCTGGACGGCCTCTAAAGCCGATTGCCATCACTAGCATGACCACCGTTGCGCCAAGCATATAATAGAAATCACGACTAATAATCGCCGGGTCAATCATGCCGGGAGCTAAAATACCTGGTAGTGATAATACAGCTAAGATGTTGAATATATTAGAACCAATGATATTACCAATAGCAAGATCATCTTCACCTTTTAATACTCCCGATATCGATGCGGCGAGTTCTGGTAAGCTCGTGCCAATGGCAATAATAGTCAGGCCGATGACTAAATCACTCATGCCAAAATGCTGGGCAATCACAACGGCTGAACCGACCAGGAAATGTGAACTGACAGGTAATGCAATCATGCCGAAGATTAACCAAGCAACCGCTTTCCTGGTTGGTACGCCTTCAGGAACTTCATCGTCATGCTCTTGGGTAAGTGGATCATTGCTTGGACGTTTTAATGCGAGGATAGTTAAAGTGAGGATAGTAATGAAGAAGAGTAATAATAAAATCACGCCTTCGTACATCTCCAGTTTTAAATCCCACAGCACAACACCCGCCAGTAGTGTGGTAATTAATACCATCGGGATCTCACGACGGATTGTTGTCGAGCCTACGAGTAATGGCTTTATTAACGCGGTGATCCCTAATACTAAGGTGATGTTGGTAATATTAGAGCCAATCGCATTACCAATGGCGGTGTTTGGTGAACCATTAAGGGATGCCGATACCGCGACCATCATCTCGGGCGCAGACGAACCCATCGCGACAATTGTTAGACCAATGATCAGTGGTGAAATACCGAGGTTTCGCGCGAGTCCAGCAGCACCATAGACGAATTTATCGGCACTAATGACGAGACCAATAAATCCAAGAATTAAAATTATAATATTTGTAGTTAGCATCGGCACAATTTAAACGTTGGTAAGAAAGAACACTATTTTCGGTCTTTTTGCACTGAAAGAAAAGGTAAATTGTTAAATCTTGTTTATTATTCAAGGTTGCAGGATAAAAATCCTGACATAGTGATGTTTTGTGATTGTGTATTATAGCGATTACTTTTAGAATACTTGGCTATTTTAATACTTTAGTTTTAAGCGCAACTTTCTCAGATATATCGCCGTTCACTTAAAACTAAACGTGTTGTAAGGGGTCTATATAGATCCATGTTAGCGACATGTACAGTTTTAACTCGGCTTAGAATGGCGATCATAGGATTTAAGTATTATGGATATTAAAGAATTACAAACATTGCTGGAAAGTGAATATACCTTTCAGGAATTACACGTGAAAGGTGAAGGCAGCCATTATGAAGTTATCGCTGTCGCCGAGATGTTTGTCGGTATGAACCGTGTAAAAAAACAACAAGCTATTTATGCACCATTAAAAGAGCAGATTGCATCAAATAGTATTCATGCGTTATCCATCAAGGCATACACACCTGAAGAATGGGTTCGCGAACGTAAATTCATATTACCTTCTTAGGCTGGATTAGAATGGATAAGTTTTTAATTAAAGGTCCTTGTCAGTTAAATGGCGATGTGACTATTTCGGGTGCTAAAAATGCGGCACTGCCGATTTTATTTGCTACATTGCTAAGTGATGAAACTATCACTCTTAAGAATGTGCCTGAATTAAGAGATATTAAGACTACGTTGCAATTGTTACGTGAGCTTGGTGCACAGGCTGAGCGTAATGCCGACGGTGATGTTGTTATCACTGCTGGTACCGTTAACTGCCAAAAAGCCCCTTATGAATTAGTTAAAACGATGCGTGCGTCAATTTTGGCACTTGGTCCTTTGACTGCGAAATTCTCGACGGCAGATGTATCTTTACCGGGTGGTTGCGCGATCGGCGCTCGTCCAGTGAATCTACATATTCATGGTTTAGAAATGATGCAAGCGAATATTAACGTTGAAGAAGGCTATATTAAAGCCCGCGTTGATGGCCGTTTAAAAGGGGCGCGTATCCTCATGGATATGGTCAGCGTAACCGGCACTGAAAACCTATTAATGGCCGCAGTACTTGCTGATGGCGTTACCACTATTGAGAATGCCGCAAGAGAACCTGAAGTGGTTGATTTAGCAAACTTCTTAAATGGACTGGGTGCGAAAATTAGTGGTATGGGCTCTGACGTATTAACCATTGAAGGTGTTGAAAAGCTTCATGGTGGTACCTATACAGTGCAACCTGATCGTATTGAAACTGGTACTTTCCTTGTTGCTGCTGCGGTAACGGGTGGTAAAATTAAATGCCATAAAACAGACCCTTCATTACTTGACGCCGTCATTCTCAAGCTTGAAGAAGCGGGTGCCAAGATTGAAACGGGTGATGACTGGATCTCACTTGATATGAAAGGCCGTGACTTAAAAGCGGTCAATATCAAAACAGTGCCTTACCCTGGTTTCCCAACGGATATGCAAGCACAGTTCACGGTATTAAATACCGTCGCGAAAGGGACATCAACGATCGTTGAAACGATTTTTGAAAACCGTTTCATGCACGTGCCTGAATTAGCCCGCATGGGCGCAGACATTGAACTGGAAGGTAATACGGCTATCTGTCGTGATACCGAGAGTTTAACTGGCGCACAAGTGATGGCAACCGACTTACGCGCGTCTGCAAGTCTGGTTATTGCTGGTTTCTTGGCGACAGGTGAAACAACGGTTGAGCGTATTTATCACATAGACCGTGGTTATGAGTTTATTGAAGATAAGCTACAAGCTCTAGGCGGCAACATTACCCGTATTGAAGGCTAATATTGCTCGACGTTTTGTCGTGTGAATAACGGCTAATAACCTGTATTCGGTTATTATATAGAATATATATTATAGAAAAGGCGCATTGATATGCGCCTTTTTTGTATCTGTTTTTTTCTTAAGTTATGACTGTGGTTGTAGTGCTTGCAATTCACCGAGTGTTACAGAGATCTCGAGTTGCTTGCCTTCTCGTATGACGGTTAAATTAATTTTTGAACCCGGGCGCTGTTCTGCCACCACATCCATTAACCAAATAACATTATCAATCTCAGATCCGTTGAATTTGATCACTACATCGCCTGCGACCAATCCGGCCTTTTCTGCGGGCGAATCAGGTGCGGTATTTTGCACCACAATACCTTGATTGGCTTTCAAACCGAGTAATTTTGCCATCACGGCATTAATTGATGTGCCTTCAATACCGAGATAACCACGGATCACGCGACCATTGGCAATTAATGCATGCATAATTTTAACGGCTAACGGATAAGGGATCGCAAAGCTGATACCCATAGTTTCAACATTATTCGCGACCTGAAATGACGCGGTATTAATACCCACTAATTCACCCAGGCTATTAACCAATGCACCACCCGAGTTCCCCTCGTTAATGGCCGCATCGGTTTGTAAGAAGTTTTGATGTCCTGTGGTACTCATGCCAATGCGACCACGTGCACTGATAATACCTTGAGTGATGGTTTGACCTAAGTTGTACGGATTACCGATAGCCAGAACTACATCACCAATATTGGTCTGTTCGTGTTTACTTTGGGGGATGCTGGGTAGATTTTTAGCATCTATGTGTAATACGGCCAGGTCGGTGTATCGATCAAAACCAATTAATTCCGCAGTGAAAAATCGACCGTCCTGCAGAGCCACAATAATTTGATCTGCATTAGCAATGACGTGGTAGTTTGTGAGTAAATAACCTTTGTTATTCATGATCACGCCAGAACCTAGGCTTTGTGGGCGTAATGTTGGTTTACTATTGATCGTTGATTTTTGGTAGGTGCGGGTATAAATATTAACCACGGAAGGCGCAGCCCGTTTTACCGCAGCTGAAAAACTCATTTGATCATTAAGGCCCAATGAAAATGGCTGAGTCAGTCCTAAACTTTGCTTGTTTTGTAATTGCGGTAACGCCAAAAGCAGTATTGCCGCTACAGCGATACCGAGTAAGATACTTTTTGAAATATATGACCACAAACCTTGCACCGAGATATCCCTACGTTACCCACTAAAAATCGCAACGTAGAGAATAGCACCTCTGCCTACTATAATGTAGGAAATAACGTAAAGTGATGTAAGTACTAGCGTAATACCAAGAATAAATGCTGATTTCCGCGCTTGATATTAAGTGCGAGAGTGGCTTTTTCTTCAGTGAGTAATTCACGTAACTGGGCTAAGTTTTTCACTTTATCCTTGTTAACACCAATAATAATATCACCTTCCTCTAAGCCCGATGCCGCCGCTATTGAACGGGGTTCGACTTTCGCAATCAGCACGCCTTGATTGTTGTCGGCTGTGGCCAATGCAGTGCCTGCAAGCCCCGGGTGTAAGTTACTGGCATTGGCAAGTTTGTTATCTGCCGGTTTTAACGTTGCCGTTACGCGCTTTTCGGTCCCGTCTCTGACCACGCCCAACGTGATTTGTTTGTCTGGCCCTAACGTGCCTATTCGTGCTCTTAATTCGCTAAAACTACGGATGTTATTGTTATTAACACTGACAATAATATCACCCGCTATCAAGCCCGCTTCTGCTGCGGCGGAGTTTGGGGTTACTTGGTTGATGAACGCGCCATATTGTATATCGATATCGAACGCTTTCGCCAAATCAGGGGTCAGCTCTTGGCCTGAAACACCTAATACGCCGCGGCGAACTTCACCATGTTCAATGATTTGCTGTACTAGGTTATTGGCCATATTCGCTGGTATTGCAAAACCAATGCCGACATTACCCCCATTAGGTCCTAATATCGCCGTATTAATCCCGATTAACTCTCCACGTAAATTAAGCAAGGCGCCACCGGAGTTACCGCTATTAATCGCCGCATCAGTTTGAATGAAATTTTCCAGGTTTTCTAATTGCAAACCTGTGCGACCTAAGGCACTGACAATACCTGACGTCACTGTTTGACCTAAGCCAAAGGGATTACCAATCGCGATAGTGAAATCACCGACCCGTAATTTATCCGAGTCGGCGAATTTAATCGCGGTTAAATTTTCGGCTTTAATTTGTAATAAGGCAATATCACTGCTTTTATCGGCACCAACAAGTTTTGCTTCATATTCATGCCCGTCTTTCAACATGACTTTGATCTCGTCAGCATCGGCAATAACATGATTATTGGTGAGGATATAACCTTGTTCAGCATCGATGATCACGCCCGAACCCAGACCTTGGAAAGGTCGACGTTGTTGTTGTGAACCATGGCCTTCAGGCCCAAAGAAATAGCGAAAAGCTTCAGGTATACGTTGCTGCGATACCTTAGTACCAGAAACTGAAATATTCACTACGGCAGGCGTGACTTGTTCGAGAATGGGGGCAAGACTCGGTATTGATTGTCCTGCAACAGCGAGTGGGAGTGCTGCTGTTGCAGGTAGACTTGCTAACCCTATTGCCGTGCTTAATGTTAGTGCGGTAAGAGTCGTTAAATGTGATTTTACGTTCATAACTATTTAAGCCTTTGAAAATTATAAGCATAAATAGTTAGATGTAGCCAGGATATAAAAGTTCAAGTTATTTGTTTAGTAATCCTGAAGCCGTACTTGAGTAATCTTTTGGCTGACCTTCAACGGGCTCTGCAGGATCGATGACTGCTTTGGTCTGAAAAGGAATATCTTTAACGGCAACATTATCTAATAAATGTTTGGCGTTATTGGCCAAGTGTTGCTGCATTTCAACATAGGTATCAGATAATTTCATTAATAACGCTTCAGTGCTGGTGAAGTGTTCATTCACATCATGCTTGTATTGTTCAATCTCAGCTTCTTTGGCTAATAACTTACCCTTAAACTTACCGGTTTGGTCTTTTGTATTTGTTGCTTTTGCAATAGAAAAACCGAGAACAAGACCGACAATTAAACTAATTAGTATTTCAAGATAGGGCATATAGACCTCGTTAAATGATAATTTTACTCACTAAAATAGCGTGTTTCTTTTGATACTTTAATATAAGCACCTTTGTTTTAAAATAGTGTATTTCAAAAGAATACAACATGGTAGCATTGATTATTATTAATGCGTGGTGAACAAGGCGTTAGAAACAGTAAAGGATTAGCAATTATAATGACCCCAGTAGAAAAATATCAGCTTGATTTAAAGCGCCCTGATTTTCTGTTTGATGCCGCACAAGAAAATGCAGTAATGGCATTACAACGCTTGTTTGATGAATTATTAATGGTACCGGAACTACCTGCCAAACGCGGTTTATTTGCCAAGCTAAAAGGCTTAACGACAAAGCAGACGCCGACGCAAGCTAATCCAATTAAAGGGATTTATTTTTGGGGCGGAGTGGGAAGAGGTAAGACCTATTTAGTTGATACTTTCTACGATTGTCTGCCGTTCGAGAATAAAACTCGCATTCACTTTCACCGTTTTATGCATCGAATTCATCAAGAGCTAAAAGGTTTAGCACAGCAGAAAGACCCACTTAAAGTGATTGCAAAAAAGTTAGCAGATGAAACGCGGGTTATTTGCTTCGATGAATTTTTTGTGTCGGATATTACTGATGCAATGATTTTAGGCACCTTGTTTGAAGAGTTATTTACCCATCAGGTCATTCTTGTGGCGACATCGAATATCATTCCGGATGAGCTTTATCGTAATGGTTTGCAACGGGCCCGCTTTTTACCTGCGATCCAGTTGATTAATCAAAACTGCGACATCATCAATGTCGATAGTGGGGTGGATTATCGCTTACGTACCTTAGAGCAAGCGGAGATCTATCATTTTCCTCTGGACAGTGCTGCGCAGAAAAATTTAGACCAATATTTTCAGCAGTTATCTTGTGATCCCCGTAACTATAATCAACCAATCGACATTGAAAATCGCCAGATACCGACATTGGCTGAAGCCGATAGCGTGTTGATGATTGATTTCAATGAACTATGTGGCGGACCTCGTAGCCAAGTTGATTATATGGAGATTTCGCGTATCTACCACACGGTCTTGCTGGCTAATGTAAAACAGATGGGCCCGTTAACGGGTGATGTCGCGCGTCGTTTTATTGCTATGGTCGATGAATTTTACGAACGCAATGTCACCTTGATAATGTCAGCTGAACTAGAAATGTCGGCGTTATATACCAGTGGTTTATTAGAGTTCGAATTTCGCCGATGTTTATCACGTTTGCAAGAAATGCAATCGCATGAATATTTAGGGCGTGAACATTTACCTTAGTGCCGATTGCGTTATGAACATGACTGCTTTAGCACCGAATAGGTAGTTTTTGTACACGTTATTAAAATAAATACACTAACTAACGCATTTATTTATTGAGTTACGATGAGTATATAGGCTATTGTTTCGGCGGACATGAACTGACAAAGTGACGTATATAGTGTTATTACGTCATTAAATTCATCGTAAAGGCTTGCTTCTAAATGCGTGAAGTAAGTGATTATTAGGGCGTTAAGTAGGCTTTTAGTTTAATGAATTACTCACCATATCAAGTGTTTGACAGGGAATATTGGGCTGAGCTGCGAGAGTCGGTACCGCTGACCTTATCGGCAATCGAATTAAAGCAGTTGCAGGGTATTAATGAACGCGTTTCAATTGAAGAAGTGTGCGATATTTACCTGCCGTTGTCGCGTTTGCTTAATTTATATGTCACTAATCGTATGCAACGTCGTGTTGTCCGTGATCAATTCTTGGGACGCAAAGTAGCTAAAGTACCCTACATTATCAGCCTTGCGGGTAGTGTTGCCGTTGGTAAAAGTACCACAGCAAGGATCTTGCAGGCCTTGTTGCAATGCTGGCGTGAGCATCCCAAAGTTGCATTGGTCACCACCGATGGTTTTTTGTATCCTAATGCGTATTTAAAAGAACATGACATGATGAAGCGTAAAGGCTTTCCTGAAAGTTATGACATTAATGCCTTAGTTAAATTTGTGGCTGACATTAAATCAGGTAATGCGCGTGTTACCGCCCCCGTCTATTCACATTTCTCTTATGATATTGAACCGGGCAACGAAGTCGTTGTTGAGCAGCCTGATATTGTGATTCTCGAAGGCTTAAATGTGTTGCAATCGGGATTAGAGTACCCCAATGATCCGCATCGCGTGTTCGTCTCCGATTTTGTTGATTTCTCTATCTATGTCGATGCTGATACTGAAAACCTTGAAAACTGGTATGTGCAACGTTTCTTACAGCTCCGAGAAAGTGCTTTTTCCGATTCGAGTTCTTATTTTCATCACTATGCTAAATTAGGTGAGGATGAAGCAAAAGATGTGGCATTGAACATTTGGCGTACAATTAATGGTAAAAACTTAGTAGAAAATATCTTACCAACGCGAGAACGTGCTAACCTAATTCTTACTAAAGACCTAAATCATCAAGTGCATCAAGTTAAATTGCGGAAATAATCTTAATTTCAGTCATTTTCTTGGCCTTATGTTGATGTTTTTTGAGATTAATCTATATTTTTTTAAAATATAGGTGAAATTTCGCTCATTTCTCTTTATAATACGCGCTGCCCACGAACAAGGTGCTGTGGTGGTTCCTTGTCCTAATGACGCCATGTACTTATTCGAAGGGATGAGCAAGGTATATAGTTCACGTATAGATAACTATATGTGATAGTTTAAACAAATTTTATTGGGTTCAATATAAAATGAAAACTTTTGTTGCTACACCAAGCACGATCAAACGTGAATGGTTCGTTGTTGACGCTGAAGGTAAAACTTTAGGTCGTCTTGCGACTGAAATCGCTTCTCGCTTACGTGGTAAGCATAAGCCTGAGTTCACTCCTCATGCTGATACTGGCGATTACATCATCGTTGTAAACTGTGAAAAAATCGTTGTAACTGGTAACAAAGCGAAAGGTAAAATTTACTACTCGCACACTGGTTACATTGGCGGCATTAAATCAATTAGCTTTGAAAAGCTTATTGAAAAAGCTCCAGAGCGTGTTATCCAGTCTGCGGTTAAAGGTATGTTGCCAAAAGGTCCTCTAGGCCGTGCAATGTTCCGTAAGATGAAAGTATACGCAGGTCCAGAGCACAATCATGCTGCTCAACAACCACAAGTTCTAGACATCTAATTTACGGAATTTAAGCAAATGGCAGAAAATCAATACTACGGCACTGGTCGTCGTAAAAGTTCAACAGCTCGTGTATTCATGAAAGCTGGTACGGGTCAACTAACTATCAATAAACGTTCTTTGGAAGTTTATTTTGGTCGTGATACAGCTCGTATGGTTGTTCGTCAAGCACTAGAATTAGTTGAACTACAAGACAAATTCGACCTAAACATCACTGTTAAAGGTGGTGGTACTACTGGTCAAGCTGGCGCAATTCGTCACGGTATCACTCGCGCACTTATGGAATATGACGAAACTCTTCGTCCTGCTCTACGTGCTGCTGGTTTTGTTACTCGTGATGCTCGTCAAGTTGAACGTAAGAAAGTTGGTCTTAGAAAAGCACGTAAACGTCCACAGTTCTCAAAACGTTAATTCGTTTTTTGGTGGTTCGCTTTATTGCGACGAAAGCCTGGCATATGCCAGGCTTTTTTTTGTCTTTTTTTTATCGTTTATTTAATTGACGCGGTTACAGCTTTGTTAAATGTAATGCTGTTTCTTACTTGCATAGCAGTACTTGACACAGAAAGAGAGCGACTTACGCTATTTACTGGGTCATAAGCGACAGATATTGACTTAATCACTGAAAATCCATGATTAATGTCTCATTGTCCTTGTAAAAATGTAACCAATTAATTAAAATTCAACGGCATTTATGTAACTTTTTTAGCTAATAAAAAGTTATCTTTTTTGAAATGGTATTCACTGCAAGATAATAAAAATAATTTGCGCTGAGTCCGAATGGGAGAATAATTGGATGAGCAATGCGCCTGTTGATTCTGGTCGTCGTCGCTTTTTAACTGCTGCTACATGTGTAGTGGGTGGTATTGGAGCTGTCGGCGCAGCCGTACCTTTTATCAAATCTTGGAATCCGAGTGCTAAAGCTAAAGCAGCTGGTGCTCCGGTGGAAGTTGATATTAGTAAAATTGAACCTGGTCAGTTAATTCGTGTTGAATGGCGAGGCAAACCTGTATGGCTTGTATCTCGTACAGAAAGCGTGTTAAACGAACTTGAACAGCATGATGGTTCGTTACGCGATCCGGCATCAGAACAAGAACAACAACCGAGTTACGCACAGAACAAATATCGCTCGATTAAATCAGAGTTATTGGTAGCCGTTGGTATTTGTACTCACTTAGGGTGCTCTCCAACTTATCTGCCTGATAGCTTTGGCGAACAAGTCGAAGGTGTTTCTTCTGGTTTCTTCTGCCCATGTCATGGTTCTAAATTTGATATGGCTGGTCGTGTATTCCAAGGTGTACCTGCACCGTTGAATCTAGTCATACCACCGCATTATTATATTGATAAAACGACGATTCTAATTGGTGTAGATAAGGGAGCTGCCTAATGCTTGGTAAATTAGTCAATTGGATTGATGAACGTATCCCAATGACGGATACGTGGAATAAACACGCTGGTCAATATCCAGCGCCGAAAAACTTTAACTTCTGGTACTACTTTGGCATTTTAGCCACGGTTGTGTTTGTCAATCAGATCCTAACGGGTATCTGGTTAACGATGAATTATAACCCATCTGGCGACGGTGCTTTTGCGTCAATTGAATACATCATGCGTGATGTTGAATTTGGCTGGCTGTTACGTTATATGCATTCAACGGGTGCTTCCGCATTCTTTGTTGTGGTGTATCTGCACATGTTCCGTGGTCTGATGTACGGTTCATACCAGAAACCACGTGAATTATTGTGGGTCTTTGGTTGTTTCCTCTTCTTAGCACTGATGGCTGAAGCTTTCATGGGTTACTTATTACCATGGGGTCAAATGTCATTCTGGGGTGCACAGGTTATTATCTCTTTATTTGGTGCGATCCCAATTATTGGTGATGACTTAACACTTTGGATCCGTGGTGATTATGTGATCTCGGGTGCGACATTAAACCGTTTCTTTGCATTACACGTTATTGCTGTGCCATTAGTACTTGTGGTATTGGTGTTCTTACACATCGTGGCACTGCATCATGTTGGTTCTAATAACCCTGACGGTATTGAAATCAAAGAAAACAAAGATGAAAATGGTTGGCCGAAAGACGCTATTCCATTCCACCCTTACTACTCAGTGCATGATGCTGTTGCGGTCGTGGTGATGCTTATCTTATGTAGTATTGTGATCTTCTTTATGCCTGAAGGTGGTGGTTACTTCTTAGAAGCGCCAAACTTCGAAGCGGCGAACCCATTAAAAACACCGGATCATATTGCACCAGTGTGGTACTTCACCCCGTTTTACGCCATTTTACGTGCGGTTCCGGACAAACTTGGTGGTGTGATCATGATGGGCCTCGCTATTGTGATGCTATTCTTAGTGCCTTGGATCGATCGCGGGAAAGTGAAATCAATCCGTTATCGTAGTGTTTGGCATAAACTTAATTTATCTCAGTTTGTTATTTGTTTCATTATTCTGGGCGTATTAGGGACATTAGCACCAACACCTGGTCGTACATTATTGTCGCAAATTACCACATTAGGTTACTTTGGCTATTTCGCTCTGCTGTGGTTCTACAGTAAGAATGAAACCACTAAACCATTACCAAAAAGGGTGACAATGTAATGAAAAAATTATTTATCACGTTACTTACCCTATTGCCTATGGCCGCCTTTGCATCTGGTAATGCTGTACATTTAGATGAAGCCAATTATGATTTAAGAGACAAAGCATCACTGCAAAATGGTGCTAAAATATTCATGAATTATTGCTCTACGTGTCACTCTACGCAATATCAACGTTATTCACGTGTTGCTGACGATCTGGGTATCGATCGTGATGTAATGTCTGAAAACTTGGTATTTACCGGGGTGAAAGTTGGCTCATTAATGCTAACGGCGATGCCTGCTGAAAGTGGTGCTAAATGGTTTGGTGCTACACCACCAGACCTAACACTTGAAGCGCGCTTACGTGGTGCTGATTGGGTTTATACTTATCTGCGTTCTTTCTATATTGACGAAACTCGCCCATTTGGTGTGAATAATGTGGTATTCCCAAGTGTCGGTATGCCGCATGTACTTGAAGAACTACAAGGTACAGCGCGTCTTTTAGAAATAAAACATAACGAAGAAGAGCTAGATCTGCCGGAAGGTGCTAGAATTGTTAAAGAAACCGCAGTTGTTGACGCTAATGGTGTTGCAACAGGTGAAATTCTGACTAGCTACCTAAGTCCCGATGGAAACGGTGAGTTATCAGCAGAAGAGTTTGATGAAGCAATGTTAGATTTGGTAAACTTCTTAGTTTACTCAGCAGAGCCGAATCAGCTTGAACGTCAAGAAATGGGCTTCTGGGTTATTGGATTCTTACTTATTCTACTTGTATTTACTTGGTTCCTGAACCGCGAATACTGGCGTGATATCCACTAATCACTGATATGTTGCCGCATTACTTGTAAAAGTTGCTGGTAAAAGAATTACGTATCGCCAATGCTAGTTTAGGCTATCATTGGCGTTTGTGTTTACAATTTATTGGAGGTGGCATGGCATTAGCTGCTAATAAACGTTCAGTTATGGTGTTATATTCGGAGCCGACTGATCTATATAGTCATCAAGTCCGAATCGTTTTAGCTGAAAAAGGCGTAAGTGTTGATATTCATCAGGTTGATCGTAATAACCTACCTGAAGATTTAATCGACTTAAATCCTTACCAAACAGTACCGACATTAATCGACCGTGAACTTACATTATATAACTCACGTATCATCATGGAATATCTGGATGAGCGTTTTCCGCATCCACCTTTGATGCCGGTTTACCCTGTTTCTCGTGGTAGTAGCCGTCTAATGATGCACCGTATCGAAAACGATTGGTATTCATTAGTAACTAAGATCATGAAAGGCTCTGTTGAAGAAGCTGCTGTAGCGCGTAAGCAACTGCAAGAAGCATTAATGAGTATCAGCCCTATTTTTGCTGAATACCCATACTTCATGAGTGAAGAATTCAGCTTAGTAGATTGCTACATGGCACCGCTATTATGGCGTTTACCTGAACTAGGTATTGATCTTCCAGGCCAAGCAGCAAGTGAGTTAAAGAACTATATGCTACGAGTATTCGATCGTGAATCATTCCAAGCATCTTTAACTGAACAAGAACGTGAAATGAGAATGTTAATGTAATTTATGGATAAAATGACCCCAATTCGTCCCTATTTATTACGTAGCCACTATGAGTGGTTACTTGATAATGACTTAACACCGCACATTGTGGTTGATGCGCATATTGCTGGTGTTTACGTGCCACAACAGTTTGTTCAAGATGGTCAAATCGTTTTGAACATTGCGCCTACCGCCGTGGTTGCTTTTGAGTTAAACAATACTGCATTGAGCTTTAATGCTCGTTTCGGTGGTGTACCTTTTGATGTTTATGTGCCTATTGCGGCGATCACTGCTATTTATGCGCGTGAAAACGGTGCTGGTAGTATGTTTGAACCAGAGCAAGCATATATCGATCAAGCTGAACAAGATAGCGCTGAAGTGGCTGTTGAGCCAAGTGAAGAGAAAAGCAAGCCTGCGTTGGTCAGTGCGCCTGCGGTGAGCTCTGAAAGTCAGAGTGACGCGCCAGAACGTCCAAAACCTGCGAAAGGTAAACCCGCTTTACGGGTCATTAAGTAACATAATACTTAATTAACGACTATGTGCAGTACTTGAATATGTCGACGGACATCATTCAGTACTGCATTTTTTACTTTCTACTTTCTATTTCATATTTATCGATATACGCGCTAATTAGCGATACTCGAATACCTTAATCACTTTATCTACCCCCACGACATAACGTGCGGCTTCTGCAAGTTGATCGCCTTGTGCTTTTGTTACTCGTCCAATTAAGAATACTTCTGCATTCTCAGTGATGACTTTGATACTGAGTGGCTCAATGCCTTTTAAATTGAGAATACTGGTTTTTACTTTGGTGGTTAACCAAGTGTCTTTACTGGCACGCTCAAATGAGATTGGCACACCTAAGCGGATCTGGTTATACACCTGTTGTACCGATGCGGTTTCTGCGGCAATCTCGACGATTTTATTACGTTCTGTAGCGCTTCTTACCTGACCCGACAATAGCACTTTGCTGTTGTTAGTGAGAATATGCAGATTATTATTGAGCAACAATTGCTTATTGTTATCATTAAGCCCTGCAGTGATATCGAGGGTAATGGTTTCATCATCAATTAATTGGCTAAAACTAACGTTGTTAGTACAGCCTTGAATACTCACAAGGCTAAATAGCATCACGGCGGTCGGCAACCAAGATTTTAATTTATTTGTTAGAAGCATCGTTATTACTCGTGCCCTTGCTGCGGGAATAAAGTTTGATCGATAATGTCACACAGACAATTAATGATCAGTGCATGTACTTCTTGTATTCTGGCTTCTCGACGTGAGGGTACACGTATTTCAGCATCATGAGGCCCTAGTAATCCAGATATCTCACCGCCGTCTTTACCGGTTAAAGCGACAATGGTCATATTACGGGTAAGGGCTGCTTCAATGGCTTTAATTACATTGCGGCTATGACCGCCGGCAGAGATTACCACCAAAATATCACCGTCATTACCCAAGGCTCGCACCTGTTTTGAGTACACAAAATCGAAACTGGTATCGGTACCGATGGCCGTCATTAAGGTGCAATCTGGGGTTAATGCCAGAGCCGGTAAACTTGGGCGTTCTGTTTCGTAGCGGTTTAACAGAGATGCAGAAAAATTTTGTGCCAAACTCGCTGATGCACCATTACCACAAATTAAGATCTTGTTACCGTTTAATAAGCATTGAGCCATCATCATGGCTGAGTTTTGAATGTATTCTGGTAACGCCTCGGCTGCGGCGATCTTAGTTTGAATACTTTCAGTAAAATTTTCTTTAATTAGCTCTAACATGGGTATCTACTCTAAAAAGCATTGGTTATCCATTGAATATTATCACTGCAACCTTCAATAGCAATCACATCGAAACGGCAAGGAGTATAGTTTTCATTTATTCCGTGGCGCACCATATAATATTGCGCTGTATAACGCAATTTTCGTTGTTTCGCGACCGGAATTGCAGAAATAGCACCGCCGTAATGGGTATATTGACGATATTTTACCTCGACAAATACTAAGGTGGGTAGTGTTGTTGAAGATTTTATGTCACAGCTGGCACCGTGTTGGCAAATTAGATCAATTTCACCTTGCCGACAAGCAAAATTTCGCGCCAAGATAATTAATCCTTGGCGCTGTAAAAATTCGGCCGCTATGCCTTCAAAATACTCACCGCGTTTACGGGGCTGTTTTCGATTCAGGGTAGCTTTCCTCAAGTTTTATTTTACCTGAGCGGTATTTTGCCCAGCTAAATTCGCGTTCAATAATACCATTATCATTGATATAAAGAATACCGGTCTGGCCCGCTAAGCGTAAATTAGGGAAATTACGTAGCTGTTGCAGAGTCGGAATTAATTTAAATGCATCGTAGCCCATCGCGAACAGGTTTTGCTGTATTTTAGACATATTTGGCCACAGTGCCAAAGTTTGTTGTTTTAGTTCGCGATCTGGGTTCAACAACCAAGGCATATCACTGAAGATCAAGCCATTAAGGTCACGGTTTTGGCTCCGAGATAAATTATTACCATGGGTACGTGAACTCGCATATACGGCTACTTGTGGTGCATACGGGTTCTGCGTGGTACTAATGTAAGGGATTGCTAACATCGCTTCAGAAGGCGTCGCGATAATATAAATCGCATCAATGTCGCGGCGACTACGGGTTTTTGCTTTAACGTCCGCACCAACCAAATTTTGCATTAAGCGAATACGTTGGTTACTTGAAGTAACAGCAAACAGCGAGGTCACGGTATTTTGCATATCGCTACGACTCTTATATTTATATGTTTCGCTGCTCCCCCCCGTCAAAGATTGCCATTGTTTGTTAAATTCCTCAGATAAACGGTTACCTGTACGGTTATTTGGTGCCAGGACTAAAGGTTGTTTGATGCCATCGTGATGCATCTTTTTAGCCGCGGCAATGGCTTCGTCATTTGAGCTTAATGAGAAGTAATAGATATTTTCTGCTGCCTGTGTTTCTGGCAGTTTATTTAACGAAATTATGGGTACGTCTTTCACTAGCGGTAATACTTTCGCTAGATTTGATTTTAATAATGGTCCAACCACAAAGTCTGCACCATCATCAAGGGCTTGCAAATACAGTTTACCAGCACTTACTGTGGCGGTATCATAGAAACGTAAATCGATACGGTCAGCGGCGTTAACTTGATAGTAAGCACTTAGCATGCCATCTCGAATGGCTTTACCAGCGACAGCGCGTTTACCGGTTAATGGTGCCAGCACCGCTATTTGACTTGGCGCGTAAGGGATTGTTGCCATGGCTTTAACAAGCTCAATAGGAAAACCACTTAATGCAGGATGTTGTGGGTAAGTTGTTTTCCATGCTTGTAACTCATTGATCAAGGACTGTGGTTCAGTACGATATTGCTGTGCGATTGCCGCTAAGTGGTACCAACCTGATAACGTCGGATTTTCAGTGTTAAAACGCAGTGTTAATGGTTGTAGTTCAGCCAATGGTATTACCGAAACCAATTCCCATAAACGAGAATTGTTGGTGCTGTGCAGTTCAGCATCGAGGAAATCGTTTAGCGCAACACGGTATTCAACCGCTTTAGCGTTATTATTCTGTAATTCGCTAATAGTCGCATTTAATAAGTAGAAACGTTGCCAATGGGGCTGTTCAGTGGTGCTCAGTGTGGAACTAAAGTTAAGTGTTGTCGCAGCATCTTGATAGCGCTTTTCTAATAGGTAGGCTTCAGATTTAATTAACGCGATCTCAAATAATTGCTGTGTGGATAATGGATTACGTTCAACCGACAGTAACATATCCAGTGCGGGCTGCGAGTGGCCTTCTGCAATCAAAGCCCGTGCAGATAATAACTGCCATGCGATAGCTTGTGGTTTATTCGCTAATGCAATCTTATCAATGTAGAATTGTGCCGGCTGATCAATTTTTGTCAGTACGTCTGGTGCAACGATTGGTTGTGGTGTCGATGTTGCTTTTTCAGATGTCGTGATACTTGAACACGCGCTGAGCAGTAAACTCAAGCTAAAAAACATAATCAAGCGGGAATAGCTGTGCTTAAATTCCATTGGTGTATTATCCTGCAAAGAGATTTATAATACCCCTATACTAAAGCATCATCGCTTAACAAAAAACTACCCATGAGAATGAAATGTCTGAACAAGCAACTTTATTTATCGTACCAACCCCGATTGGCAACCTTTCTGATATCACTGAACGCGCTCTAGAGATACTAAGAAGTGTGGATTTGATCGCCGCAGAAGATACCCGTCATACCGGAAAACTGCTAAGCCATTATCAAATAAAGACTAAAACATTTGCGTTGCATGATCATAATGAGCAACAAAAAGCCGAATATTTAGTATCCAAATTACAATCTGGTATCAGCATCGCGCTGGTTTCAGACGCTGGCACGCCGTTGATCAGTGATCCCGGTTATCACTTGGTGAATACCTGTCGTGCACATGGTGTTAAAGTGGTGCCGTTACCAGGACCTTGCGCAGCAGTCACCGCGATGAGTGGTTCTGGTCTGCCGTCTGATCGTTTCTCGTTTGAAGGTTTTTTACCCTCGAAAGAAAAAGCCCGTAATGATAAAATCACCGAGTTGAAAGAAGAAACCCGCACGATGATTTTTTATGAATCACCGCGTCGTCTGCAATATACCTTAGATGCATTAACGGCGATCATGGGCCCTGAACGTCAAGTGTGTGTTGCACGCGAAATGACCAAAGCGTTTGAAAGCATTACCACTATGCCTGTTGGAGAATTAGCCGTTTGGGTTGCCCAAGACAGTAACCGTAGTCGTGGTGAAATTGTGTTACTCGTTTCTGGTTATAAACCAACCGGCCTGGAAATTCCAGCTAAGGTGTTGAAAACGCTTGAGTTATTAAATGAAGAATTACCACTTAAAAAAGCAGCGGCATTAACTGCCGAGATCTACGGCTGCAAAAAGAACGCCTTGTATAAATGGGGTTTAGAAAACTTTAATTAATCGCTGGATTTTCTGATGTAGATTATGTACTATCCTCCGCCTTGGAGTTGGTCAGACAATCGCCGCTTTATGACTCGGTATTTATATCGAGGTTATAGAGGGGAGGAAAGTCCGGGCTCCACAGGGCAGGGTGCCAGGTAACGCCTGGGAGGCGCAAGCCTACGACAAGTGCAGCAGAGAGAAGACCGCCGATGGCTTTTTCGGAAGCACAGGTAAGGCTGAAAGGGTGCGGTAAGAGCGCACCGGACGACTAGTAATAGTTCGTTGCAGGGTAAACTCCACCCGGAGCAAGACCAAATAGGCTTTCTATAGGCGTGGCCCACGCTGAAAGCGGGTAGGTTGCTTGAGTCTGTGAGTGATTGCAGACCTAGAGGAATGATTGTCCACGACAAAACCCGGCTTATCGACCAACTCCAAGACCTTATCTATATCTTCTTTATTATAGATAAGTTCTTGTTTATTTTTTCCTTCTGATTACCTACATCACTTGCAATACGTTTAACCCCTCCCTAAACTAGACCTTTTACGTTACAATAACCATTTTAGCACCTGCTATAATCTAAAGTATTTTTAAGAGCTTTCATCGACATGACACAAGAATTTGCACACGTATCCGTTTTACTTAACGAAACCGTAGCTGGGCTAGACCTAAAACCGGATGGTATTTATATTGACGGTACTTTTGGTCGCGGTGGTCACTCTCGCTTTATTTTGTCTCAGCTGGGTGAAAATGGTCGCTTGATCGCAATCGATCGTGACCCTGAAGCTATCGCGGTAGGCGAAGCATTAAAATTAGAAGATCCGCGTTTTGACATTGTTCACGGACCATTTTCTGGTATTGCTGACTACATGGAAAATAAAGGACTGACAGGACACATCGACGGTGTATTGCTCGATCTTGGTGTTTCTTCGCCACAGTTAGACGACGCATCACGTGGTTTCAGTTTCTTACGTGATGGCCCATTAGATATGCGTATGGACCCAACATCCGGTATTAGCGCCGCAAAATGGTTAGCGACAGCTGATTACGATGATATCGTGTGGGTGTTGAAAGTATTTGGTGAAGAAAGATTTGCCCGTAAGATTGCCCGTGCTGTGGTATTTGATCGTGACGACAAGCCATTTGAAACAACATCACAGTTAGCAAGTTTAATTTGCCGTGTGGTGCCAAAATCTAAAAAAGAAACCAAGCATCCGGCCACTCGCTCATTTCAAGCTATCCGTATTTACATCAACAGTGAATTAGAAGAAATCGAACGTGCATTAGCTGGCGCATTACAATGTCTTAAGTCAGGTGGCCGTTTATCTGTGATCAGCTTCCATTCGTTAGAAGATCGCATTGTGAAACAATTTATTCGTAAACAAGCGCGTGGTAAAGAAGTGCCATACGGCTTACCTATCATGCAAGAAGAAATTGATAAAACGCGTACCATGAAGGCGATCGGTAAAATGCTAAAACCTTCGGAAGATGAATTAGAATTAAATCCTAGAGCGCGTAGTTCGGTATTACGCGTGGCGGAAAAATTGTAATATGTTCGGCATTAAGTGGGATTTAGGCAAAGTGATAATGACTGATATCGGCCAACATCGAGGCGTTGTTAGTCTGCTATTGGCTATCTTAATTGCCGCTTTTGCCGTGATCATGTTAACGCATGAAACCCGCCAGCTTACGAATAATAAAGAGCAGTTACTGACTCAGCGCGACTTTGCTGATATTGAATGGCGCAATTTATTGTTAGAGCAAAGTACGCTAGAAGAACACAGTAAAATTGAATACACCGCAAAACACAAACTCGGTATGTATCGCCCAAGTACCGCAGAAGAGCAATTGGTGATACAGCAGTGACAAATCGTCGAAATATTGCCAGCGTAGAACCCGCCAATTTTATCTTATGGCGTTATCATTTAGTTGCGGCCACGGTCGTTATTATCTTTTTAAGCTTACTCGCCCGTACTGCTTACATCCAAGTGATCAATCCTGAACATCTGCGTAAACAAGCTGATATGCGTTCTCTGCGGGTGACATCACAGCAAGTGCAACGCGGTATTATTACCGATCGTAACGGTGTTGAATTGGCGGTGAGTGTGCCGGTCATGGCCATTCATGTTGATCCTCGTACCATTAAGAATAAAAATAGCTTTGATAACAAACGTGCATGGCAAGCGTTTGCCGAAATCTTAGATCTAAATCTTGCTGAGCTGCAAACCAAGATCATGGCATCTAATGGTCGTTTTATGTATATCAAGCGCCAAATTAGTCCTGCGGTTGCTAAGTATGTTGATGAATTAAAATTAGTCGGTGTGAGTCAGGCTCCAGAGTCGCGTCGCTTCTATCCTACGGGTGAAGTAAGTGCCCAACTTGTCGGCATGACCAATATTGATGACATCGGTATTGAAGGCGTTGAAAGAGCTTATAATGATTTCCTTACGGGCACTCCTGGAAAACGAATTGTCCGTAAAGATCGCTTAGGTAATGTCATTGAAGATATCTCGGTTATTCAGCAAAGTGAACAAGCCAATAATATCCAACTCAGTATCGATCAGCGTATTCAATCATTGGCTTATCAACGGTTGAAAAAAGCGGTGCAATACAATGGCGCGGTGTCTGGCTCGTTAGTGATGATTGATGTGAAAACCGGGGAAATATTAGCGATGGTAAATAGCCCGTCGTTTAATCCCAATAATCGCAGTAAATATGACAGTTATAAGTTAAAGAATCGCGCGATCACGGATAGTTACGAACCGGGTTCGACGATTAAACCACTGGTTGTTGCCAGTGGCTTAGATCATGGCATTATTGCTGCTGATTCTATCATTGATACCAACCCTGGCCGTATGCGTTTAGGCGGGCGTTTAGTACAAGATACCCGTAACCGCGGTGAAATTTCACTGGGCAATATTCTGCGTTATTCGTCGAACATGGGGGTGAGTAAAATTGCGCTGAAATTAGGCCATCAACGTTTGCTCGATACTTACTATCAATTTGGCTTTGGTAATGAAAGTAGCTTGATCTTAAACGGTGAAAGTAGAGGTTATATGCCACGCCGTTCGCGTTGGTCAGAGTTTGAGAATGCGACATTATCCTTTGGTTATGGCATGCAGGCGACGACATTACAGCTTGCTCATGCTTATGCCACGATTGCTTCTGGTGGTTTATATCGCCCATTGACGATCATAAAACAAGACACCACGCCCTTGTCAGAGCGGGTGTTATCTGAACAGCACGCGCAAGAGCTATTACTCATGATGGAAAGTGTGGTAGAAAAAGGCGGTACGGGTGATAAAGCGCGCATCGATGGATACCGCGTTGCAGGTAAAACCGGTACTTCTAGAAAGGCGATTGCGGGTGGTTATGGCGATGATTATGTTGCGTTATTTGCCGGTGTCGCGCCAGTGTCTAATCCGCGCTTTGCATTAGTGGTGGTGATCGACTCACCAAGTGGTGATCGTTATTACGGCGGTGTGATCGCGGCGCCAGTATTTGCGGAAGTAATGGAAAGAACATTACAAATGTTGAATGTCACTCCAGATAAAAAACAATCATTAACGATAACAGCAAAAGGCGCTTAAAAATAAACGGACGCTCTGGCGTTAAGGATTGTTTGGTACTTAGGATTGGTTGGTGCTGAGGATTGTAAAATGCCAAGGGCTTTAAATATTAAGGGTTTAGAAATGAATTCGTCATGTCGAGTATTATCTCTGCAAGCATGGAATATTGATCTTGAATTAGTGGTTAATGCGTTGATCATTGATAGTCGCAAGGTGCAAGCTGGCGATTGTTTCGTCGCGATCAATGGTCATGCACTTGATGGTCGTCGCTTTATCAGTAAGGCATTAAAAAGTGGTGCAACGGCGGTACTCAAAGATGCCGATAACGAGGCTGAACATGGTCATATCGACTATATCGACCAGCGCCCTATCATCTCTTTCTTTGGTCTTAATCAGGCCCTATCCGCATTAGCTGATAACTTTTATCAATCGCCTTCACAGCAATTAAAGTTGATCGGTGTTACTGGTACCAACGGTAAAAGTACCATTACCCAGATCATTGCTAATTGGGTAACTTTATTAGCAGGTAAAGCGGGAGTAATGGGCACCATAGGTAATGGTTTATTTGCTCAGTTAACCCAAGCAGAAAATACCACGGGTAGTGGTTTAGATGTACAAGCTGAAATAGCCAATCAATTACAGCAAGGTGCCGAATTATGCGCCATGGAAGTATCTTCACACGGTTTGATCCAAGGTCGCGTCAATGCGCTGGATTTTGATGTGGCATTATTTACCAATTTAACCCGTGATCATCTTGATTATCATGGTGACATGGATGCTTATGCCGATGCTAAAAAAATCTTATTTCAAGGGGCGGTAAAGCATAAGATCCTCAATGTTGATGATGCTTACGGTAAAATGTGGGCTCAGCAATGGTCTGATGCTATCCAATTTTCGGTACGACAAGATTTATCTGCACATCACGGTGCTTTTCTTTATTGCAACGAGTTAAGTTTTGATACTGGTGGTTTTAGCTGTGAGTTAAAAACCAGCTGGGGTGACGGTACCCTGCAATGCAGTTTAATCGGCGAGTTCAATGCCTCTAATGTAGTGGCGGCTTGCGCGAGTTTATTAGCGCTCGGTTATGATCTGGATGATTTATTACGAGTAGCACCAAAATTAACCGCCGTATGTGGCCGTATGGAACTATTTAAGCAAGCGGGACAAGCCGCTTGTGTGGTTGATTATGCCCACACACCGGATGCATTGGAAAAGGCATTACAAGCATTACGTGTGCATTGTGAAGGCAAGCTTTGGTGCATTTATGGCTGTGGTGGTGACCGAGATACAGGTAAACGACCATTAATGGCACAAGTTGCTGAACAATTTGCAGATATGGCTGTCATTACTGATGATAATCCGCGTACTGAGTCTGCCGCTGCGATTGTAACTGATATGCTTAACGGCCTTGCTAAGCCTGATGCTGCGCACGTTATTCACGATCGCCGTCGTGCCATTCAGTGGGCGATGGAACAAAGCAGTGCTGACGATATTATCTTAGTGGCGGGTAAAGGCCATGAGGACTATCAAATTATCGGTGTCGAGAAACACCATTATAGTGATCGTGAAACGATCACCGAAATGCTGGATAACCAACAATGATTAGTTTAGCGTTAAGTGCCATTGCTGCACAGCTTAATAGTAAGTGGCAGGGTGATGATGTTGTTATCACTGCTGTGTCAACAGATACCCGCACGATCAAAGCGGGCGATTTATTTATTGCTTTAAGTGGTGATAACTTTGATGCCAATCGTTTCGTAGCGACAGCGGCAGAAGAAGGGGCCATCGCTGCGATTGTAACAAAAAAACAAGCGGTGGATATCCCACAAATCATTGTCAAAGATAGCCGTATTGCCTTAGGTTTATTAGGCAAAATGGTACGTGAACACGTTGCTCCTAAAGTTGCTGCGCTTACCGGCAGTAATGGCAAAACCACCACCAAAGAGATGTTGGCGGCTATTTTGAAATTAGTCGCACCCACATTGGCGACGGCTGGTAACTTTAATAATGATATCGGTGTACCCCTCACTTTATTGCGTTTACAGCAACAACACCAATTTGCGGTGATGGAGCTTGGTGCTAATCACAAGAAAGAAATTGCTTATACCACCGGGTTGGTATTGCCAGATGTAGTGTTAATCAATAATGTTGATGCCGCACATCTAGAAGGCTTTGGTGATTTACAAGGCGTTGCATCTGCAAAAAGTGAAATATTATCAGGTGTTAAGCAGCAAGGCATCGCCGTACTCAATCGTGATGATAAGTTTTATCCATACTGGTTACGTAAGGTGGATGCGCAGCGACAGGTTAGCTTTTCGGTTGTCGATGATAACGCCGATTACTTTGCCGCTGATATTGAATTTGATAATGCGGGTAATCCAACATTTAAATTATGTACGTCAAATGGCGATTGCACGATCAACTTGGCTGTCGCTGGGCGTCATAATGTCGCTAATGCATTGGCGGCTGCTGCCATCGCGAGCTGTTTTGGTATTGATATTAGCACCATTAAGCGCGGTCTTGAATCGATGGTTAATGTGCAGGGTCGATTGAAAATATCGCAGTTAACCCCGCGTATTCGTATTATTGATGACAGTTATAATGCCAACATTGCGTCGGTAAAAGCGGCCATTAATGTATTAACCCATTTTCCATCAACCAATGTATTGGTGATGGGGGATATGGGCGAGCTTGGCAGCAGTACCGCTGATATGCATCAACAGGTTGGACACTATGCGCAACAGCAACAGGTCGATCATGTTTATACTTGCGGGGCGGTTAGCCGTGAAGCTGCACTTACTGCAGGTGAAAGCGGACGTGCTTTTTTAGCCCAAAGTGCGTTAGTTGATGCACTGGTGGAATTAGTGACGACTGCGCCAGATACGCAGATGTTTACCTTATTATTTAAAGGCTCTCGCAGCGCAAAAATGGAACAAGCAATCGGCTTGTTAACCACTAAGCTCGCTGAGCACACTGCTATATTAATCGAAAATACAACGTTAGTTGAAAATACAGTAAAGGAAAGAAAATGTTAGTTTGGTTGTTCGAATCGTTAAGTGAGCATTTCTCGCTATTTAGAGTTTTTTCGTATCTCACTTTTCGTGCAATTATCACGATACTCACCTCGCTATTCCTGACCTTATGGATGGGCCCTAAGCTTATCCGTTATTTGCAAGATATGCAGATTGGTCAAGTCGTGCGTGATGATGGTCCAGAATCGCATTTTAGTAAACGTGGTACGCCAACAATGGGTGGCGTGATGATCCTGGCTGCAATTTTAATCTCGACGCTATTATGGGCAAGATTGGATAATGCCTATGTTTGGATCATGATGTTTGTGTTTGTCGCTTTTGGTGCAATTGGCTTTGTTGATGATTATCGCAAAGTGATCCGTAAAGACACGGATGGCCTGATCGCGCGTTGGAAGTACTTCTGGCAATCCGCGATTGCAATTGGCATTGCGGTTTACCTTTATGTCACGGCAGGTTCTGCGGCAGAGACAACATTAGTGGTGCCTTTCTTTAAAGAGTACATGCCAGAATTGGGACTGTTATTCATTGTATTAACCTACTTTGTGATTGTAGGGAGTAGTAATGCGGTTAACTTAACCGATGGTTTAGATGGTTTAGCTATCTTACCTACAGTGTTAGTGGCTGGTGCATTTATGTTAGTGGCTTACTTAACCAGTAATGTTAAATTTGCCGAATACCTGTTTATCCCTTACATCCCACAAGCCAGTGAATTAGTGATTGTCTGTGCGGCAATGGTTGGTGCAGGACTCGGTTTCTTGTGGTTCAATACTTACCCAGCACAAGTATTCATGGGCGATGTTGGTTCATTAGCCTTAGGTGCGGGTTTAGGTACGCTCGCGGTATTAGTTCGCCAAGAGTTTATGCTGCTGATCATGGGTGGTGTGTTTGTCATGGAAACGGTATCGGTTATCTTGCAGGTCGGTTCTTATAAATTACGTGGTCAACGTATCTTTAGAATGGCACCTATTCATCACCATTATGAATTAAAAGGTTGGCCTGAACCGCGTGTAATTGTACGTTTTTGGATCATCACTATTATATTAGTACTCATTGGCTTAGCTACATTGAAGGTACGCTAATGACACACTTATCTGAGCGAAATATGGCTGATTCTATTGTTATTATTGGTTTAGGCCAAACCGGTCTGTCTTGTGTGCGCTATTTTCTAAAACAAGGCATAGTGCCTGTTGTGGTTGATAGTCGTGATGCACCGCCGGGGCAAGATGAATTGCCAGCTCAGGTAAGGTTATACAAGGGTGGCTTACACCCAGAGATTTTATTACAGGCTAAACAATTAGTTGTTAGTCCAGGTATTGCGATTGCGACCCCTGAGATTGCGGCGGCACAGCAACATGGTGTTGAAGTGATTGGTGATATCGAGCTGTTTGTCAGAGCTGCAAAAGCACCTATTATCGCCATCACAGGTTCAAACGGTAAATCGACGGTGACGACACTGGTCGGCGAGATGGCCAATGCGGCGGGTGTGAAAACCGCAATCGGTGGCAATATCGGTATTCCGGCATTAGATCTATTGGATGTTGCCGAACCTTATCAACTCTATGTGCTCGAACTTTCCAGTTTTCAATTAGAAACCACTCATAGTCTTAAGGCTGTCGCAGCTACCGTGCTTAATGTAACGGATGATCACCTCGACCGTTATCCGGATTTTGAAGCGTATCGTCAGGCTAAATTGTCGATTTACCAAGATGCGCAAACCATAGTGACCAATCGTGATGATGTATTAACGGTTTGTGCTACCCAAGATAATCGCGATGTGGGCAAGCATAGCGTTGGTGCAGATGATGCTGACTATGGTTTGATCCAACAGCAAGGATGTACTTGGCTGGCTTATCAAGGAGAAGGTATTATCAGCGCTGATGATTTGCAGATCACGGGTGTACACAACCTGATGAATGCGTTGTCAGCGATAGCGCTACTTGATGCTGCGGGTGTGGACCGAATTAAAACCTTACCGGGTTTAAAACAGTTTACGGGACTTGCACATCGCTGCGAATTTATCCGTAAATTGAATGATGTTATGTGGATCAATGATACCAAGGCTACCAATGTCGGCGCCACGCTGGCGGCACTTGATGGTCTGAAAAGCAGTGTCAAAGGACGCTTATATCTGATTGCCGGTGGTGATGGTAAAGGCGCTGACTTTGGTCCTTTAGTGCCGGCATTACGTGATGATATAGCCCTGACTTATTGCTTTGGTAAAGACGGTGTACGTTTTGCTGGCTTAGCCGAGAATACTAAGTTGGTTGCTGATTTAGATACCGCGATTGCAGAAATTAGTCAGTTGGTACAACCGGGTGATTGGGTATTGTTATCACCAGCCTGCGCCAGTATTGATATGTACGCGAACTTTATGGCGCGAGGCGATCATTTTAGAGCGCTAGTTAAGGCATTGTAATGGAATTTTTAATCCGCACGAAACACTATTTACTCGGTGCTGAAGCACAGCAAAGCGCTGTGTATGATCGACAATTATTATTACTGGCCATCGTGTTGATGATGGTGGGTTTAGTGATGGTGGCATCAGCCTCGTTGCCAGAAGGTATCGCCTTGGGCAACGATCCGTTTATGTTCGTGAAAAAGCACTTGATCTTTTTAGCTGTGTCTCTGTGTGCGGCAACGTGTGTATTGAATGTGCCTATTGCGTTTTTTGAACGAAATAGTGTGCGGTTTTTATTTGTGGCGATTGGATTATTGGTGCTGGTATTAGTGATTGGGCGTACGGTGAATGGTAGTACCCGTTGGATCTCATTCGGCCCGTTGAATATGCAGCCCGCTGAATTTGCTAAATTTGCCTTATTTACCTATTTTTCCGGTTACCTGGTTCGTCAAAAGAATTTATTACAAGAAAGTTATAAAGGTTTTGTGAATGGCTTATTAGTCATTGCTGTTATTTCTGCATTGTTGCTTTTTCAGCCCGATTTCGGCTCTGTCATGGTTATTTTAACCACCAGTGTGGCGCTGTTATTTATCGGTGGTGCAAAGTTAGTCCACTTCATGGCATTATGTGTTGTGGCTATTTTACTGGGGGTATTAGCGGTGATATTATCGCCGTATCGAATGCGTCGAATAACCTCTTTTCTCGACCCTTGGGATGACCCATTTGGTAGTGGTTATCAGCTAACGCAGTCGTTAATGGCATTTGGTCGTGGCAGCTTTAGCGGTGAAGGACTGGGTAATTCAATCCAAAAATTAGAGTATTTACCTGAAGCGCATACCGACTTTGTATTTGCGATCCTTGCTGAAGAGTTAGGTTTTATCGGTGTATGTATCGTATTGATGCTGCAAATGCTACTGGTATTTAAAGCACTGCAGATTGGCCGTCGTAGCTTAGAAACTGATCAATCTTTTGCGGGTTTCTTGGCGATCAGTGTTGGTGTTTGGTTTTGTTTTCAAACCTTGGTTAATGTCGGTGCGGCATCGGGGTTATTACCAACCAAAGGCTTAACCTTACCTTTAGTGAGTTATGGTGGTTCTAGCTTGTTAGTGATGAGCTGTGCCGTGGCGGTATTATTGCGGATCGATTATGAATATCGGGCACGAAAAGTGTCGATGGAAAATAATGCCAAGCCCAACTTAGTAGCGCATGAATGACCACACTCACTGTAATAATGAATTAAATCTCATAACAAATGAAAGATAATATGATGACAAAACGTTTATTGGTGATGGCTGGTGGTACTGGCGGTCACGTGTTTCCCGGTATTGCTGTGGCAACATATTTACAACAGCAGGGCTGGACTATCCATTGGATTGGCACTGCCGATCGCATGGAAGCCGATTTAGTGCCGCAGCATGGGTTTGATATTTCATTTATTGATATCTCCGGTGTACGTGGTAACGGTTTTAAGCGTTTATGTGCTGCACCTTTTCGAATATTAAAATCGGTGTTGCAGGCGCGTAAAGTGATGCAAGATTTTAAGCCCGATGTGGTATTGGGGATGGGCGGTTTTGCCAGTGGACCCGGAGGGGTGGCTGCATGGCTGCAAGGTATTCCCGTGGTATTGCACGAACAAAATGCGGCAGCAGGTTTAACCAATCGGTTATTAGCTAAAATTGCCAAACGGGTATTGATGGCCTTTCCGGGTGCGTTTGCTGATGGTCAGTTAGTCGGCAATCCTGTGCGTGAAGACGTGTTAGCTTTGCATGAGCAAGTGCGTATGAAGAAAGACAAACTGACAGTATTAGTGGTTGGTGGTAGTTTAGGGGCAAAAGTACTCAACGATACGTTACCTGCTGCGCTGGCATTATTACCGCAAGAGCATATTTGTGTACGGCATCAGGTAGGTAAAAATAATGCAGCCAAGGTGATTAGTGCTTATCAAGCTGCTGGTGTGACAGCTGAACTTGAGGTAACTGATTTTATTGATGATATGGCGCAAGCTTATGGTCAAGCAGATGTGGTAGTGTGCCGCGCTGGTGCATTAACTGTGTCAGAGGTCGCGGTTGCCGGGCTGCCGGCTATTTTTATTCCATTACCACATGCAGTGGATGATCATCAGACTAAAAATGCGCAATCATTGGTACAAGCAGGTGGCGCGGTATTGATACCACAACGCCAATTAAATGCCGTGGATTTAGCCAAATTATTACAGCAATGGATTGATGATGAAGCACACCTTGTGACTATGTCAAATGCAGCCAGAAGTGCTGCCATTCTAGATGCAACTGAGCAGGTCGCAACTGCCTGTTCAGCGTTAAGTGAAGAGAGATAGATAATGCCTGAACAAAAGATCGCACAATTAAGAACAATAGTGCCAGAGATGCGCCGTGTTAAAACTATTCATTTTGTTGGCATCGGTGGTGCTGGCATGGGTGGGATCGCAGAAGTATTAGCCAATGAAGGTTACCAGATTACGGGTTCTGACCTCGCGCCGAATCCAGTGACTGATCGCCTCGTAAAATTAGGTGCAAAAATTAATTTTGAGCATACTGCCGAAAATGTGCGGAATGCGAGTGTCGTGGTGGTATCAACGGCTATCGATTTAACTAATCCTGAAATTGTTGCAGCCCATGAAAACCGTATTCCGGTGATTAAGCGTGCTGAAATGTTAGCTGAATTAATGCGTTTTCGTCATGGTATTGCGATTGCTGGTACCCACGGTAAAACATCGACTACAGCGCTGGTGACCGGTATTTACCATGAAGCAGGTTTAGATCCTACATTCGTTAATGGCGGATTAGTAAAAAGCACCGGCACCAACGCGGGTTTAGGCACTAGCCGTTATTTGATTGCTGAAGCGGATGAGAGTGATGCGTCATTCTTATTATTACAGCCAATGGTTGCGGTGATCACCAATATTGAAGCTGACCATATGGACACTTATGGTGGTGACTTCGCTAAGTTAGAAAAAACTTTTGTTGATTTTCTGCACAATTTACCATTTTACGGTTTAGCGGTGATGTGTGCCGATGATGCGGTGATTGAAAAACTTATTCCTGATGTTGGTCGTCAGGTGGTGACTTATGGTTTTGCTGAAAATGCCGATGTACGTATTATTGATTATGTGCAAAAAGGCCATAAAAGTCACTTTACTATTTGTCGTAAAGATCGTGATGATTTGCGTGTTAGTTTAAACTCTCCGGGTCAACATAATGCCTTAAATGCCACGGCTGCGGTTGCGGTTGCCACTGAAGATGGCATTGATGATAGGGCGATTGTTACCGCATTAGCTAATTTTGCGGGCACTGGTCGACGCTTTGAACAGCTTGGTGAGTTTGATTCAGGTGCCGGTAATGTGATGTTGGTAGACGATTATGGTCATCACCCGACCGAGGTTGATGTTACCATTACTGCAGCACGTGCAGGCTGGCCTGAAAAACGTTTAGTATCCGTATTCCAACCACATCGTTATACCCGAACCCGTGATTTGTATGAAGACTTTGCCAACGTGTTATCAAAGGTTGATTTGTTATTCTTATTAGAAGTATACCCAGCCGGTGAAGAGCCAATACCGGGAGCGGATAGTCGCTCATTATGTCGAAGTATTAGGCAACGTGGCAATATAGAACCAATTTTTGTTTCTAGCCCTGATGAAATTCCGGCAATTTTAGCTGAGCATTTACAAGACGGTGACTTGGTATTGACCCAAGGTGCTGGTAATGTGGGGGCGCTGGCTAAGGAACTAGCTGCAATGGAAATGAATGTTAGTACGATGAAACAATGGAAGAAGTAATCATGAGCGTAACAAGCATTAAAAAAGTCGCGGTATTATTTGGCGGGCATTCTGCCGAACGCGAGGTCTCACTAAAATCAGGTGCCGCGGTGACCGCTGGATTACTGCGTGCTGGTGTCGATGCGCATGCATTAGATACCGCTGAGTACGATGTGCATCAGCTTGGTCGTGATGGCTTTACCCATGCGTTTATTGCCTTGCATGGTCGTGGTGGAGAAGATGGCGTGATGCAAGGTGCATTAGAGCAACTGGGAATTCCGTATACAGGCAGCCGTGTGTTAGGTGCTGCATTAGCGATGGACAAGATCCGTACTAAGCAAATTTGGCAATCGCAAGGTTTACCAACCGCACTTTACCGTGTTGTGACACCTATTAATTTTAATACGACAATCGCTAGCGATATCATCGCTGATCTTGGCTCTCCAGTTATCATTAAACCGGCGAAAGAAGGGTCAAGTATAGGCATGGCGAAAGTGCATAACGTGGCGGAGTTAGAAACTGCGGTGACGGCTGCATTTGCCTATGATAACGAGATCCTAGTTGAACAATGGATTGAAGGTCCAGAGTTTACCGTGGCTATTCTCGGTGACGAAGTATTACCGGTTATTCAACTTAAAACGCCAAATACCTTTTATGATTACCAAGCTAAATATCAATCCAATACCACCGAATACTTGTGCCCGGCACCCATTACCGATGAGCAACGTCAGCAATTACAAGCCTATGCATTAAAAGCATTTCATGCGGTAGCTGCTGAAGGTTGGGGTCGTGTTGATGCGATGCTGGATGCGCAAGGTCAGTTCCAATTACTGGAGGTGAATACGGTGCCAGGTATGACCGAAAAAAGTTTAGTGCCAATGGCTGCGAATGCCGCGGGTTATAACTTTGACAGTTTAGTGTCTAAGGTATTAGCGCTCGCGCATTAATCGATGATGGCCACCGCGACGGTTACGCCGTTACCTGACACGCTTGATGATAATATCTATGCGCTCACCGAACTTGAAATTCAAGCGGATGAGTCCTGCGTTGAAGAATTAGCGTCGTCACGGTTAAAACGTGGTTTAGGTCTATTTTTCTTCTTTATGGTGATAGTCTTTTTTAGCTGGATGTTTAGCAGCATGGAAAACTATCTAACTGATGCCAGTAAGATGCCAATGTCAGCGCTGATTATTCAAGGTGAGCGTCATTATGTCAGCGATGATGATATCCGCAGGGTATTGTTACAAAAACCGGCAATAGAGAATTATTTTTCAGTAAACGTTGATGATATTCAACGCAAAATCGAATCATTACCTTGGGTTTATCATGCCTCGGTGCGTAAAAGTTGGCCTGACTTATTACGGGTATATATTCAAGAACAACCCGTTGTTGCAGTATGGAATGATACGCAGTTATTGAATGCAGACGGTATTGTTTTTGATGCTCAGATTAACAGTGCGCCGAAATCATTGGTGAAACTTTATAGTCCCGGTGATAGAATCGAACAAACATTATCTAAATACAATCAATTCAATGGGCTACTGCAGCTTAATGAGTACAAAATCGTTACAATGACACTTAATTTGCGAAATGCAATAACGGTTGTATTAAGTAATGGTATTATGCTGCGCTTAGGGCGTGAAGATGCGATATCACGGATCCAGCGCTACATCGATTATGTTGCAGTATTAGATAAAGACAAAATAGCCTATATAGATTTACGTTACGATACAGGTTTCTCAGTTGGCTGGAAAAATGACAATAAAGAGTAATGATAATGACTAAGTCGATGGAACGAAAATTAATTGTAGGTTTGGATATCGGTACCTCAAAAATTGCCGTTGTCGTTGGTGAGTTACTACCTGACGGCGAACTCAACATCATCGGTTTAGGTGAAAGTGCGTCGAGAGGCATGGACAAAGGTGGTGTGAACGACCTTGAATC
>NZ_ABCQ01000028.1 GCF_000170855.1 Moritella sp. PE36
CTATCTTTCACCGTGTAATCGATGGCTTCATGGTTCAAGGCGGCGGCATGCTTCCTGGTATGGAAGAGAAAAGTTCAAATGCATGTATCGAAAATGAAGCAGACAATGGTCTGTCGAATAAATTAGGTACATTAGCAATGGCACGTACTTCTGATCCGCATTCAGCAAGTTCACAGTTCTTCATCAACATCAAAGACAACAACTTCCTAGACTTCACAAGCAAGACGTCACAAGGTTGGGGTTACTGCGTATTTGCTGAAGTTGTTGAAGGTATGGACGTGATTGAAAAAATCAAAAAAGTAGCGACTGGCAACAAACTTGGCCACGGTGATGTACCATTAGAAGACATCATCATTACTAAAGTAACTGTAGAAGAAGCTTAATCGCTCACTCAGTTTCTGAAAAATAAATACACTGCTTAGGTAGTGTATTTTTGTATATCAATGGCATTAAATAAGGCAGTAATTATTTAATGCCATTGATATTACTTCCAACAAGGATGATACCAGCACATGACTACTTTGTTTATTTCAGATCTGCACCTTGATGAACGCCGTCCGCAAATTACCCAGTTATTTTTACACTTTCTTGCGACCGAAGCGCGCGAAGCTGACGCACTCTACATTTTGGGCGACCTATTTGAATTTTGGTCAGGTGATGATATTCGCAATACCCTTAACAATAGTGTTAAAAATGGACTTAAAGCCTTAACCGACAGTGGCATCAAATGCTTTTTAGTAAAAGGTAATCGTGATTTTCTGATAAGTAAGCGTTTTGCTAAAGAAACCGGGGTAACGATACTTGGAGATTACACGTCAATTGACCTTGATGGCCAAAAAGTATTGATCGCACATGGTGATACCTTCTGTACGCTTGATGAAAAATACCAAGCATTTCGTACCGCAGTAAATATCCCATGGCGTCAAAAATTATTCACCTGTTTGCCGATCTTCGTACGCGAAGCGATTGCCGATAAAATACGCGGAAAAAGCCAACAAGGTAATCAACAAAAAAGCATGACAATCATGGACGTGACAGAGTCTGAAGTGGTCAACAAGATGCAAGAATATCACTGTGATATTCTAATTCACGGTCATACTCACAAACCAAATATCCATGATGTTCAATTGACAGCTGATAAACTCGGAAAGCGGATCGTACTCGGTGATTGGTTTGACCAAGGCAGTGTGCTTATTTGGCGTGACGGTCAATATGACCTCCAGCAACGTGCATTTTTAAAAGACGCGTAAAAAAGATAACATCGCTCTTATGAATTACAGATCAAAAAAAGGAGCATTACGCTCCTTTTTAAATCACGGTACTAAGTTGTTTAACTCACACTAAGCTTACTCGCCTTCGTTATGAATTTCTAAATTAGCAATTTCTTCTTTTTCTTTGACTATTTTAGCACCATCGTTACGAACATCGTTAAGACGCTGTAAATAAGCAGCATCAATATCACCCGTCACGTATTCACCGCTAAACACTGAGGTTTCGAACTTTTCAATCTCAGGATTGCATTTTGAAACAGCCGCGATTAAATCATCTAGATCTTGGAAAATAAGTGCATCTGCACCGATCATCGTGGCAATCTCATCGACGCTTCGACCATGAGCGATTAGCTCGTCAGTACTAGGCATATCAATACCGTAAACGTTCGGATAGCGCACTTCTGGTGCAGCTGACGCTAAATAAACATTTTTAGCACCCGCTTCACGAGCCATTTCGATAATCTGCTCGGATGTAGTACCACGTACAATTGAGTCATCGACTAATAGTACATTTTTACCAACAAATTCTGATGAAATGGCATTTAATTTACGGCGTACAGATTTACGACGTAACGTTTGTCCTGGCATGATAAACGTACGGCCAATATAACGGTTCTTAACAAAACCTTGGCGGTATGGTAATTCCAGCACTTTTGCAATTTCTAAGGCACTATCACATGACGTTTCAGGAATTGGGATCACCACATCAATGTCAATATCAGCCCATTCGCGCTTAATTTTTTGACCGAGTTTCTCGCCCATTGCAAGACGTGATTCGTAAACCGATACCTTATCAATGGTTGAGTCTGGACGTGCAAAATAAACAAATTCAAAAATACATGGGTTATGCTTTGCATCTTTAGCACAGTGCGCACTAAATAGCTCACCTTCGTCAGTAATATAAACCGCTTCACCTGGTTCAATATCACGTACAAAATTAAAACCGACTGCATCAAGTGCAACAGATTCAGAAGCAACCATATATTCTTTTTGTGTGCCTTCGTTACGCATACCTAATACTAACGGACGAATACCATTAGGATCACGAAAAGCAACCAGACCATGATTAATAATCAGTGATACCACAGCATAAGCACCGCGTGCTTGCTTGTGTACAGCTGTAATTGCAGTAAAAATATCTTCTGCAGTCAAATGTAAACTTGGGCATTTATCTAATTCATGCGCCATAACATTAAGTAATACTTCTGAATCAGACGTGGTATTAATGTGACGACGGGCTTTATGAAATTGATCTTCTTTTAATTGGGCGGCGTTGGTTAGATTTCCGTTATGAGCAAGGGAAATACCGAACGGAGAGTTAACATAGAAAGGTTGAGCCTCTGCAGCGCTCGAGCTTCCTGCTGTAGGGTATCGAACATGACCGATACCAATATTACCTTTCAAACGCTGCATATGTTTAGCTTCGAATACATCGCTCACTAAACCATTTGCTTTGCGCTGCCTAAAGTTTCCATCACTTAAGGTTACAATCCCTGCAGCATCCTGTCCACGATGCTGTAATACTGTTAATGCGTCATAGATAGACTGATTAACAGGGGTTGTAGAAACAATGCCAACAATTCCACACATAACCTAAATTCCTCGTTTACTGTGCTTTCGATAAAATGCTATTTATAACGTTTCACTTGTCATAAACCCTGCATGTTGTCCCATGCAGAAGCTTGATGTTCAAAAAACCATTTAATGAGTGGTTTTAACTCAGCTATTAGTGGCGAGCCCTGCCACCAAGCCGTTTCCGGGAAACTGGTGAATAACTGTAAAAATAACAGTAACACGCACACCACTAATACTCCTCGGGCAATACCAAAGCATACACCGAGTAATCTATCCGTACCTGACAAGCCCGTTTTATCGACTAGCTGACCAAGTATGTAATTTAACAAAGCCCCTAACATAAGGGTCGAAATAAATAATAGCGCTATCGCCACGCCATTTTTAACTAACTGTTCACTGAACGCGGCACTAAACGCATCGAAATTTTCTAAGTAAGCAGCGATATCTTGATAATAAAAACGAGATATAAAGAAAGCACAAAACCAAGTGCAAAGAGAGAACGCTTCCTTGACAAAACCACGTACTAAACTTATCACTGAAGATAAACCAACAACACCTAAGATAAGGTAATCAATCCATGCCATGTTTTGTTCCACTCATTTGAAATTCGCGCCATTGTAACAAGTTAGATCCGAGATTGATAATAGTTAAAAACAAAAAAACCGACATAAATGTCGGCTTTTTAATTACTTGTCTCGTGGGTCAAATTTTTCAATGACACCTTTCAAACCAGTGATTTTTTGTAATTTTGGCAATAAACGCTTTAACTCATTTTTGTCAACATTAGGCCCCACATAGAGTCTGTTTAACTGACCCGCCTTTTTATAACGTGGGAGTCGGTAGGCATCAAATCCAGCCTTCCTGATTTTTTTAACTAAATCATCGACGGCGGCTGAATTTTTAAACGTACCCAAACGAAGACTCCAACTATTACCGACTGGTGGTATCACCTTTACGGTTTTAACTGGCTTAACTAATGGGGCGAGCTTCTGCGTTTTAGCGATAACCCTTGGTGTTGAAACCCTTTTTTCAACTTTATCTACTGAGGTTAAGTTGACTGTCGGCGCTGGTTCAACGAGTAACTCAGTATCGACTACTTCATTATCGAATGAATTATGTTCTAACGAATCAAAGTTAACGGGATCCGCCAGTTCAACAAGCGCTGGGCGCAAAGGAATACTCGCGGTATTCTCACGATACGTTATCTTCTGACCATCCAGTAAGTCAGGTAAAAAGATAATACCAATCGCCACTAAAATGATAGTGCCGACTAAGCGATGTTGAAATGTCGATGCCACGTTTATTTAACCACTTATATGTTGGATAATTTCCGCTACCGTGAAAAATGAGCCGAAACCAATAATAATATCATTACAATCAGCGCTTTGGTTTGCTGATTGCCAAGCTTTCGCTATTGTATCATGACTCATAGGCTGCTGCCTAAGGCTATCACGGCTTTTACTATTCTGTTGCATTGCTGCAACTAATCCCTGCTCAATTTGCTGACAGGGTGCAGCTCGTTCCCCCTGCAATGCCGCTAGGTGCCAACAATCGATAACGTCAGTTAACGCTGCCAAGCTTGCCGCAATATCTTTATCTTTAAGCATACCGACCACAGCAATGATCTTCACTGGTGAGCTAGCCTGTTGTTTTAAACGTGTAAGCTGCGAGGCTAAATAACGTGCTGACTCAGGATTGTGTGCGACATCTAAAAACTGTTGCGGTGATGTGCCTAATTGCTGCATACGACCCGGTAATCTCGCACTGGCAACACCACTGTGGATCGCAGTATCAGGCACTGTTAACCCTAATGCTTGAATAGCGGCGATCGCCGTTGCTGCATTTTGCAATGGCAACTGCGGGATCTCTAGTGCAGTAAATGTTAATGCGCTAGCATCTTGCTGCTCGGTTGGATTTGATTGCCAGTCCCAGGTGTCTGCGTGCTGCGTATAATAATAATCACGATTAACGGCAATCAGATCTGCACCAACTTCCTCAGCATACGCTGCAATTGTCGATGGTGGGTTGATAACGCCACAAATGGCTTTTTTACCAGCGCGAAAAATACCGGCTTTTTCCCGTGCAATCACCGCTTTATCTGTGCCTAACCAATCGGCATGGTCAATATCGATTGTGGTCACAACGGCAACATCAGCAGATACAATGTTCGATGCATCTAAACGGCCACCCAACCCCACTTCGAGGATAACCACATCGAGTGCCGCATCTTGAAATAACTTCAAGGATGACAATGTCGTAAATTCAAAATACGTTAATGTAGTATCGCCACGCCCCGCTTCGATAAACGCAAAGGAGTCAGCGTGAGCTTGCGCGGTGAGCATTTTACCATTAACGCGAACACGCTCTCGATAATCTTGAATATGTGGAGAACTTGTTACCCCGACATTGAAGCCTGCATCAAGTAAAATACGTTCTAAGAAGGCGCAAGTAGAGCCTTTGCCGTTTGTGCCAGCAACCGTAATCACTTTAGCAGCAAATGTCGTTAATGCGAGATCTGCAGCAACACGCCCTATTCGACCTAATCCCATTTCAATATTAACAGGATGAATACTTTCTAAATAGCAAAGCCAGTCTGCGAGAGACTGGCTTTTATTAATACTGTTCAACATCGGTAATAGTTACTCGTCAGTGTTTACTCGTTAATGTTTTGAGCGTCACTTGGCGTCTTAATTTCATCGGCTGCTGGCACAATAACAGGTGTCGTTTCTGTACTTGCTGCTGCAGTCTTGATGTGATCAGACGTTTCCAAGTTCATCATCTTCGCTAATAAGCCTGCAAGTTTATCACGCATTTCACGACGATCAACAATCATATCGATCGCGCCTTTCTCTAGCAAGAATTCGCTACGTTGGAAACCTTCTGGTAATTTTTCGCGTACGGTTTGCTCAATAACACGTGGGCCAGCAAAACCAATCAGCGCTTTTGGCTCAGCAATGTTAACGTCACCTAGCATGGCTAAACTTGCAGATACGCCACCCATTGTTGGGTCTGTCAGCACCGAAATATAAGGTAAACCTTTGGCTGATAGCTTCGCTAACGCTGCACTCGTCTTCGCCATTTGCATTAATGAGAATAATGCTTCCTGCATACGCGCACCGCCACTGGCAGAAAAACAAATTAACGCACGGTTTTCAGCCATACATACATTGATTGCAGCAACAAAACGAGCACCAACAACGGTTGCCATCGAACCGCCCATAAATGAGAATTCAAATGCACAAACAGCAACGGGAATACCTTTAACCGTCCCTTTTTCTACGACCAATGCATCTTTTTCGCCAGTTGTTTTTTGCGCGTTAGATAAACGATCTTTATATTTTTTGGTATCGCGGAATTTCAACTTATCACTTGGCTCAAATTCAGCACCAATTTCAATTCGGCCATCTTTATCAAGCAATTTATTGAGGCGTTCACGTGCATTCACGCGCATATGATGATCGCATTTAGGGCAAACGCCTAGATTACGCTCAAGTTCTGCATGGTATAAAACCTGATCACAAGAGGAACACTTGGTCCACACACCTTCAGGAATATTACGGCGCGCAGTTGCGCTCTTGCTTTTTGGTAGTATTTTTTCAATCCAGCTCATGAACCCTACTTATAATTTGTTCTAATTAATTGAAGTATATGATGTTAAATGCGTTGTTAATACGATGATGAGAAAAATTTCAAAATCAATTAACAAAAATTAATGCGTTAAGTCGATGTTCATCAAACTCAACAATACTTCACATTTATCGTGTAATACAATTAAATCACAAATTATCCAATAAGTTTATATAAAACTGGTCATACCCTTGTGACTTCCCATCCAAATTTAATAAAAAGTCACCTCCCAGAATCAATATTAGCGATTTAAAATCGCTTTATTCTGCACGCTGGTAATGATTGGTGCTTTAAATTAAAATCAATTTAATTGCAATTAAAGCAATCAGTTAAAATTGTTCTGGTAAAAACAGTGGCCCTACAGCAGGTCTCGGAAGGTTAAACTGACTTGGGTAATCAACTTCGACCATGTACAGACCTTCCGCTTTACTTGTTGCAGCGGCAACAGAACGATCTTTACCGGCTAATAACTCAGCAATCCAAGATACTGGTTTGTTACCTTTACCGACTTCCATTAATGAACCGGCTAAATTTCTCACCATATGATGTAAAAATGCATTCGCCTTCACATCAATAATAATGTACGAATTTTGGCGAATCACATTAATATGGTGCATGGTTTTAATCGGACTTTTGGCTTGACAATGTTTCGCACGGAAAGAGGTGAAATCATGTTCGCCCACTAATTGCTGCGCCGCTTCATGCATCAATTCAACATCAATATCACCGTAGTAATGACTAACACCAGCACTCAAAATTGCAGGGCGTAACTGGCTGTTATAGATAATATAACGATAACGTCGAGCGGTAGCGCTAAAACGTGCGTGAAACTCTTCATCGACTTCTAGTGCCCAACGAACAGCAATATCGTCAGGTAGATTAGCATTCACACCCAGCGTCCAAGCAACGTCTTGACGTACAGCGTCAGTATCAAAATGCACAACTTGACCGGTACCATGAACACCAGAGTCGGTACGTCCAGCGCAATGAACTCTCACGGGGTGGTTCGCTACGCGTGACAATGCATCTTCCAATTTTTCTTGTACACTGATCACGTCTTTTTGTCGTTGCCAACCGTAATACTTACTACCGTCATATTCTATACCGAGTGCAATTCGCATTTTTATTCCAACTTAAACTTTCATTAATTTCTTAAAACAAAAAGCGGTGACTCTCGTCACCGCTTTACTAAATATTACACAATAATTGTATTCGCCGATTATACCGCTTCAAGTTACAACTTGAAAGTAGCTAGCGCTCGATAGTCAAATACTCATAGTCGGCTCAGCAGCTTATTCACTTCCGCTTGCTGAACAGTATCACCAGCACCGGCTAATGGCTCTAAAATTGATTTCGCGCCTTCTTTATCTTCAATTTCAAGATAAGCACGGGCAAGATCTAATTGCGCACTAAAGCGATTAGTCTCATCATCAATAGCAACAGTATTACTATCAAGCAGTGTATTGCTGTACTCATCAAGCCCTACGTCTAGTTTTACTTGATCGTAAGGTTCATTTTCAATATTGGTGGGTTGTTGAGAAGCTTCATTTAACAATTTATCAATATCAATAAACTCTTCAGCTTGTGCAGCTGCAACATCAATAGGCGCTTGCTCACTTGGTGCTTCGCTAAATGCGTTAGGGCTGTACTCCGCCAACATCGCTTCAATATCATCTACTGGTTTATCGTTAGAAGCAGGTGGGTTTGCTACTTCAGGCGCTTTATTCGCAGTGCCGTCAAGTTCAGCGAGCATTTCATCGACAGTCTGGCCATGCGCTTGAGGCAGTTCATCGTTATCTGCCGCTATATCCTTCGCAGGCACATCAACCCCAGCACTTGCCAAAATACTATCGATATCATCAACTTCAACATCAAGGTTATTGTCATTGTTCGATAATTCTGTGTCTGTGGGCGTTGCGATATTGGTGTCGAATCCCGTTTCAGCCAATAGACTATCGATGTCATCCATATCGACTATTTGCTGGTCATCTAGATTAGCCGAGACACTCTCAGCGTTGGATTGCCCGATAGCATCCAGCCCTGCATCAGCTAAAAGACTATCGATATCATCCATCGCAACAGCTTCGTTCTGCGCCGGAACCTGCGGCTCATTATTTGAAATATCCTCAACTTCCGCTTGAGCGACTGCTTCTAGCTCAGCTTCTGCGAGGATGCTATCAATATCGTCCATGTTCACAAATTCATCATTTACTACAGACGGTGATTCAGGAGCTTGTGCTTTACTTAACTTAAATTGCTCTAACATTGAATCAACTTCAGCTAAGTCTTCATCTAACGTTTGGGGCTTAGTGGTCGGTTGTTCTGGGATCAGACTTGGTTCGTCAAGCTCTTCACGCCAGCTTAAATCGGGTGTTATACTGTCATTTTCAAAGCTGGTACTTTCATCATCTAATGTTAAGTCAATATCACTAAAATCGTTATCGTTCAAATTTAACTCTGGCATCACAGGCGCTTGTTCAATCACTTCTGCCACAATCGGCGCTGCTGATTGGGTGACAATAGGCTCAGCCGGTGAGTTATCATGCGCCTCGGTAAATGAAGTCGCTTCCTGTTCCATTTGTAAATTGAAATTTGGTTCCGCCAACGTATTTATCTCGTTATTGGGTTTATCTTCTGCTACTCGCGCCTCTTCAGGCATAGCACTATCAACAGCCGAGTCAGTAGAATAGTTGTCGGCATTAAGATAATCACTGAGCTCGTCAACCGTGTTGTCTGTATCAAACATCACATTATCTTCAATATTATGCTTCTGGTCATGTCTATTTTTTAACCATAAAGCTAACCAAATAAGAGATAACAACGAGAATAACCCCGATACGCTGCCGATTAACCACCAGTTATTTTGGGATTCAGCTTCCAGAACCGCTTGTTGTTTCGCCTCTTCAATCGTCGCTTGTTGCTCACTAATCTGTGCGTTTTGTTGCTCAATTAAGGCTTTCAAATCTGCTTTTAATTGATTATCCATCGCCATTTGTTCTTTCAGTTCAGCGAGTTCCATACGGATACTTTCAAGCTGTAACTTAAGGCGACGATTAGTTTCACTTGATAATAGGAGGTGTTCATTACTTTCTGATAACTCACCTTGCAGTAAAGCCAGTTTATCTCGGTCGTGTTTATTTTTAGGGATAGCCTTCGAATTTGAGGTTGCAGGCTTACTTGCGGCAGTCGATTTAGCTTTCGAGTCTGATTTCTTTGTCAGCTGGCGCTTTAGCCTCGAACCGTCTGTGGCTTGTATTTCAGCTGCACTTGGGATCTTCAGTATGCTGCCATCAATCATCTTGTTGATGTCACCGTCTAAAAATGCATGTGGGTTAAGCGCTAAGATTGCAGCCATGGTTTTATATAAACTCAAGCTGTTATTGGGCCTTGTCGCCGTTGCAACAGACCATAATGTATCGGCTTTGACAACAGGGCCATAGCGTCCAGGAGATGACGGAGTATGAACTTCAGGACCTTTTAATTGAAGCACAAATCCATTTGAATTAGCTGCAATACTCGCCATAGGAATCAGCAGAAATAAAACAACCCATTTTAACTTAGATAAACCCGATATCATTGCTAACCCTTACTATGAAACAACACCAACACACTTAAAATTAATATAACATATCCGAAATCCCAGTATACACATGAATTCACTGGTATCTTCATATATACCCAAGTTACTTCAAGATGCTATATCAGAGACGAGCAGGTATAACTATTCTAATGGTTAATTTTAATAAAAAAAATTTGTGAATTGAAACTATGATACAAATCAGAAAAATAAACTACAAATAAAAAAATAGCACCCAATATTGGGTGCTAAACATGCAATTTAAATAAATTCCTAGCCAAAGGCTAAACTTACTCTTACAGGTAATCGCGAATTAATAACTCTGCAATTTGCACACTGTTCGTTGCAGCACCCTTACGGATGTTATCGCCTACAACCCACATGTTAATACCACTCGCATGTGAGATATCTTCACGAATACGACCAACAAACACGTCATCATGACCCGCAGAGTCAGAAACTGGTGTTGGATAGTCTTCTTCATTTTCAATCAGTTTAACACCAGGTGCATTACGCATCAATGAACGCACTTCTTCAGCACTGATCGGTGTACGCGTTTCTAAATGGATCGCTTCTGAGTGACCATAGAATACCGGTACACGTACCGCGGTTGGATTAACCATAATGCTGTCGTCAGCAAAAATCTTTTGCGTTTCCCACACCATTTTCATTTCTTCTTTGGTATAGCCATTATCCGTGAACACATCAATTTGTGGGATCACGTTAAATGCAATTTGCTTTGGATATACTTTAGTTTCAACTTCACGTCCATTTAATAGACTGGCAGTTTGACCTGCTAGTTCATCAATTGCGCTTTTACCTGAACCCGATACCGCTTGATATGTTGCTACGTTAATACGTGAAATACCCACTTCATCATGGATAGGTTTCAATGCAACTAACATTTGAATTGTAGAGCAGTTTGGATTCGCGATAATGCCACGGTTTGTATATTGCGCAATTGCTTCTGGGTTTACTTCTGGCACAACCAGAGGAATATCATCGTCATAACGGAAGTGTGAGGTGTTATCAATAACGACGACACCCGCATCAGCTGCAATTGGTGCCCATTTTTCTGACACAGAACCACCCGCAGAGAACAAACCAATTTTAACTTGGGTCCAATCGAATTCTTCAACATCTAATACTGTAACTTGTTTATTATTGAAGGTGATTTTACCACCGGCACTACGGCTACTTGCTAATGGATAAATATTACCGATTGGAAATTTACGTTCTTGTAAAATTTCCAACATCATTTTCCCTACAGCACCTGTTGCGCCTAATACTGCAACATCATATAGTTGACTCATCAACGACTCCTAAAAAATTATTTGGCAAACCCAAGTTGATACAACGACTCTACCGCATAATGTGACTCATTTACTAGCCTCAATGAGGAAAACTCCCTTCTTTCTAAGTAATTTTTACGCATTTCATCAAAACTACCGGCTTTCATTATGTTTTTTCTAAAAATAGCGTCATCTCGGCGCACATCGTATACCAAATGAACCAAATTTTTAACGAATGTTTGATCTGCACTTTGGTTAATATCAATGCGACTGATCGCTGGCACAGGTAGAATATCACTAATACTCCGATCAGCTTGCAGGCCTAAAAACTTAGCGTAGGCCTGATAAATCATTTCCGTACCACGGGCTTTTCCTTCAAGGCTATAGCCCGCAATATGCGGTGTAGCAATAACCACGTGCGGGATAAGCTCAAGTAATGGCGTGGGTTCATTTTCCCATACGTCCAATACCAAGGTCATCCCATGTCCTGCTTGTTTTAATGCCAATAACGCCTGATTATCAATCACATCACCACGACCGCTATTAACCAGGATCGCGTCTTGCGCAATATTCGCCAGTAATTCGGCGGTTAATAAATGCTTGGTTTGATTACGGCCTGTTTTAACTAAGGGCACGTGTAAGCAAATGATATCCGCTTGTAATGCTTGCTCTAAACTAACAAACCCCGTCAGGTCTTCTTTTTCAACGCGAGGTGGATCGCATAACATCACCTGTCCACCTAAAGCCGTTAGTCTGCTGACCGTTTGCGAACCTGTATTACCAACACCAATAACCGCAATAGATTTATCTGCTAAGGCGAAACTTTGCTGCTCAGCTAATACTAATAATGCGCTGCAAACATAGTCGCCAACGGATGCGGCATTACACCCTGGCGCATTGGTATATTCAATGTTTCGTTGCTGTAAGCAAACTTGGTCTAAATGGTCGATACCAATCGTGGCGGTCCCCACGAACGCTAATTTATTGGCTTGAGCAAGTAATTCGTCGTTCACTTGCGTGACAGAACGTACCATCAAGGCATCTACATCGTGTAAATCCTCTGCTTGAATTGTACGGCCAGATAAAGGCACTACTTCACCAAACTGAGAAAACAGTTCGGTTGCATAAGGCATATTCTCATCAACTAGGATCTTCATTTAAGTATTCTCTTAATAATACGACTAGCGTCATTTTGCGCGTTGTGAAGATAAAAAAAAAGCCCATTTATCAATAATCTGATAAATGGGCTTACAGTGTCTTCATCACGGTAGTATGTACCGTCACTGAAACCTTGTTATTTAAGCGCTTTAATGCACAATTATTTAGTAAATTTACTAAATACTAGCGTCGCATTCGTCCCGCCGAAACCAAAGCTGTTCGACATTACGTTCGTTAGTTCGGCATCAATTGCCTGACCTGAAACGATGTCTAGACCGTCTGCTTTTTCATCAAGGTCTTCAATGTTGGCACTTGCTGCGATAAAGCTATTTTCCATCATGATCAATGAATAAATAGCTTCATGTACGCCTGCCGCACCTAATGCATGGCCAGTCAGTGATTTTGTTGCACTGATTTTTGGTGACTTATGACCAAATACCGCTTGAATCGCTTCAAGTTCTTTTGTATCACCTACAGGTGTCGATGTACCGTGTGTATTTAGGTAATCAATTTCACCGTCTACTGTTTCTAATGCTTGTTTCATACAACGAATAGCACCTTCACCCGATGGCGCGACCATGTCGTAGCCATCTGATGTTGCACCGTAACCGGTGATTTCAGCATAGATAGTTGCGCCACGAGCAAGTGCATGCTCAAGTTCTTCTACGACAACCATACCGCCGCCACCAGAGATCACAAAACCATCGCGGTTTTTGTCATAGGTACGTGATGCTTGTTGTGGTGTGTCGTTATACTTGGTTGATAATGCGCCCATCGCATCGAACTCTAATGCTAATGTCCAGTCAATCTCTTCACCGCCACCAGCAAATACCACATCTTGTTTACCCAATTGGATTTGCTCTACGGCATGGCCAATACAATGCGCACTTGTCGCACATGCCGACGTAATTGAATAGCTTGGGCCTTTAATTTTGAATGGTGTAGCAAGACAAGCAGAAATTGTGCTCGACATAGTACGAGTCACCATATACGGACCCACACGCTTCACGCTTTTATTACGAGCGATATCAACAGAATCAACAACGTTCTTTGATGATGCACCACCTGAACCAGCAATTAGGCCAGTACGTACGTTAGATACTTGCTCTGCTGTTAAACCTGAATCATCAATCGCTTCTTGCATAGCAATATAACTAAAAGCGGCTGCATCACCCATGAAACGCATTGCTTTACGATCAATGATTTCCTTAGGATCAAGATTAACAGAACCGCAGACGTGGCTACGCAAGTTTTGTTCAGCGAATTGTGGTGAAAATTCGATACCACTGTTGCCTGCTTTCAGTGACTCACATACTTCTGCTTTGTTGTTACCGATACTTGATACAATACCGATACCTGTTATAACCGCTCTTTTCATGATATTCCCTAATATAAAATTATTACGTTATTCTTACTTATTTTTTAACGTCATCTGGTCTGCTTTCCCTATAATCGGATAAGATTATGACCGTTTTATTAATTTTTCGCCTAAGGATTAATTATTTTTAATCCAAAAATATCACCTTCCCCTAACAGAAGCCCGACTAGACTCGTTGTCCTATCTAACTTCATTATAGCAAAGTGGCAATTAACCAGTATCCCATTGCTATCAATGATTGTCACCGCCTAAAGATTGCGTGTGATCAAATCATCTGCAATTGTTGTAACTTTTGCTGCTAAAACAACCATGATAGCTTTTTGCATGGTGCTAACAAGATGCAAAGTTGGCAATTTAAGTCAATGTAAACAATCATTAATAATCACACTTTATTAATGCTTTTTGTGAACCCCATAACATCAATTTAATAAATAGTGTCTAAGGAGTCGGATATGACTAGGCAACGATTTGCTCATTTACAGAGCGTGCGTGTTATACACTTTCGCCAACTACTATTGTTGATTACGCTACTGTTTAGTTTTCCGAGCAGCGCCGAGATCAATCTTATTTTTGGTCTATATACATCCGATAAACCAACCACTATGGTCACTAAATTTCGTCCGTTTATTAATACGCTCGAAGCGCAGTTGACACATAAGCTACAACAGCCAGTTCATATTAGAATGCATATATCGAGTAATTATAATGATGGAGTCGAAGCCCTTACCAGTGGCAAAGTTGATTTTTCTCGTCTCGGCCCAGCCTCATATATCACCGCTAAAAATGCCAACGCCGACTTACAACTGCTTGCTATTGAAGCTAAAAAAGGTAAAAAGCGCTTTGATGGTGTGATTGCTGTCCAAACTGATAGCCCGATAACAAAGCCTGAGCAATTAGCTGGTAAGCGATTCGCATTTGGCTCTGAACAATCCACAATTGGCCGCTACTTGTCACAAACTTACCTTGCAGACCATCATATATTCGCCACAGATTTAGCCAAGTTTGACTATTTAGGCAGACACGATGCAGTCGGCGCCGCTGTCGCTGCGGGACGCTATGATGCAGGCGCATTAAAAGAAAGTACATTTAATAAATTACGTAATAAAGGCGTACTACTACGTGAAATAGCACGTTTTCCCAATGTGACTAAACCTTGGGTGGCAAAAGCAGGATTAGACGATGAAATTTTTCAAGCTTTATCTGCATTGTTAATCGCAAGTAATGAATCCAATGCATTATACAAAAACTCACTGAGTAAAAATGGCTTTCTAGCAGGTGATGATAGTGACTATGACATCATACGTAAGTCAATGAAAGATAATCGATTTTTCTCAGTTAACACGATTAAATGACCAAGTTAGATAAATATCTACCGCTCTGGTCCAAGATCCTATTTGCCACCTTGTGTATTACCATCGTCACAAGTTTGGCGGCAGGAGAATTGGCTCGGCGCTTTGAATATAATTACCTAACCAATAACCTAACCTTACAAATACAACAAACATTTAATATCTTATCTGCAACAACTATTGATAGTCTGATCACAGAAGATATCCCGTTACTTGAAACCATCGTGTTACAAATATCATCGAATTATCCCGATATCGAGTTTTTCGCAATTTATAATGAGCTGCAGACAGTGTTAGTCACTTGGGGGACGCTACCAGCAGAAGATAGCCTGCAGCACCAAGTATTTCAACAGCCTGTTATTTTTGGTGGTGAAACCTTTGGCTATATGAAAATAGCAGTCAGCACTGCGCGTTTACAAGCTGATATAACTAAACACGTAAATTTAATTCGCCTACTCATTGCGTTAATACTATTATGCTTAGCGCTCGCGATCTCGTTATTTCTGCACTCCTCAGTACTAAAACCAATAACCAATATCAACAAGCGACTATTACACTTATCACAACTCCATCATACCGATGAACAAATTATATTAGTATCAACCAACGAATTAGACCGTTTAAATGAATCAGTCGACCTTATTCAAGCGTTTACCCATAAGCAAAAACAACGTGAGCAACAATTACACGCAGCAAAAGAACAGGCCATTAATGCGAATACCACCAAATCGACTTTTCTCGCGACCATGAGCCATGAAATAAGAAATCCAATGCATGCTATCTTGGGGGCATTGTCGCTAATCGACAAAAGTGAAATGAATACAGAACAGCAGCATTTTATCGATACTAGCCTAAAGTCAGCGCATATATTACTTGGTTTATTAAACAACATCCTCGATATGTCCAAAATCGAAGCTGGAAAATTACAGCTCGAACATCGCCCTTTTAATATTCAAGAGATCTTGCAAGGTGTCACGAGTGTCCTTGAACCACTCGCGCAGCAAAAACACATCATCTTAAATCATGCCAGCAATATAGAAGCGCCTTTATGGTTGCTCGGTGACGATAATCGCTTAACGCAAATACTCATCAATCTGGCCAATAATGCCATTAAATTCACTCAGCAAGGTCAAGTCAATGTGATGATGAACGTGGTAAAAGAGCCAAACTATACGCAAGTCTGTTTCACCATCAAAGATAGCGGAATTGGTATCTCGGAACATAAGCTAAGCCACATTTTTGATGACTTCGTTCAATCTGATAGCTCTTTTTCACGAGAATACGGAGGCTCTGGCTTAGGTCTTGCTATCTCAAAACAGCTGATTACCTTAATGAAAGGAACCATCACAGTCACCAGCCAATTAAATAAGGGCAGTGAGTTTAGGGTTAAACTAAAACTAGAAAATACCATGGCACCAGTTACTGAGCAACCGGCATCACAAGCTCAAGTCGTCAGAGAAGGCCCTCCCGCTCGCCTGCTTCTCGTTGAAGACAATAAGGCCAATCAATTTATTACCAAAACTATTTTACAACGTGCGGGTTATATTGTGGATGTTGCAGGTAATGGGTTACTTGCTATTGCAGCCTGTGAGAATCAGCATTATCAATTAATATTAATGGATTTACAAATGCCCGAAATGGATGGCTTTGACGCAACGAAAGGGATACGTCAAATGTCTAATATTAATATAAACACACCGATTATCGCAATGACCGCCAACGCCACGACCGAAGACCGAGAGAATACCCTTGCTGTTGGTATGAATGACTTTTTAATGAAGCCTGCAAGTGAAGACCAATTAATGAAAAAAATACATCATTGGTTAAATTGAATATTAACGCAATCTAACCCTTAATTAAATTGCTGATTAAACTTGGCTACCGACGTCGCCGTATCTTGCCATAAGCGGCTATTTTTAAGCTCCGCTAATGAAAAATTACTGGTATGCTTAAGGCCAAAATCATCCGTGGTTAAATTATTATCTAAACCATCGAGTAATGCTTCAACACCCTTGCGATCATTACATGCCAGCAATAAATTACAGCCAGCCCACATCGCCTGCTCCGCACGCGCTAAATAATTACCCGCAACACTGGCACCGTGCATAGATAAATCATCAGAAAAAATAGCACCTTTAAAGTCCAGCTGTTGTCTTAGCACTGTTTGTAGCCAGTATTGAGAGAAACCAGCAGCCTTACTATCGACTTGCTGATAAATAACATGGGCAGGCATAATGGCATCAAGTTGCGCATTAGCAATGAGGGATTTAAATGGCAATAGATCCGTTGCTGTTATGTCAGCTAAGCTGCGTTCATCAATCGGCAGGGCAATATGTGAATCGGCTAACACACTGCCATGACCAGGAAAATGCTTACCCGTGGTTTTCATACCGGCTTTATGCATCCCAATACAAAGCTGTGTGGACAGGTCTGTTACCCAGCTTGGGTCGGCATGGAATGAGCGATCGCCGATGACTTGACTCCCACGCTCTAAATCAAGCACAGGTGCGAAGCTTAAATCAATATCAAACGCTAATAGCTCAGCGGCTAACATCCAACCACATTGCTGGGTAAACTGTTTCGCTGTCTCACGATCATCCGCATATAATTCCGCTATTTTTCCCATTGCCGGGATCCGGGTAAACTGCTCACGAAAACGTTGCACGCGGCCACCTTCGTGATCAACCGAGATCACAATCGGTGCATTAGCGGCTTTACGAATTGATTTAATTAATGCGGTTAACTGAGCATGATCACCATAGTTCCGACTAAACAGGATCAACCCGCCTGTTAATGGGTGCGCTAAGATCTCTTTATCTTCAGTCGTTAATTCATAACCGTTAACATCTACTATTACTGGTCCCACTGCAATTCCTTACTCAATCGGTTAATTTTATCTGTTATGGCATATTCAGATTGCTGCCATAATCTTAAATAGGTGGCATCTTTATCTTGCTGATACATGACAATACACCACAACAAAGTCATCATTTCCACGACAACAGCCATCACATCTAATTGCTCGAATGTCACTTTCGCGGCGGGATAATACTGATTGTAATACCTTATAAACAGCGCCTGCTGAGCGTCTTGCCACTCGAATGTCTGAAACAAGGTGGCAATATCAAAATCACAATGACCCGCCGCGGCAAATTCCCAATCCAACAAATATAACTTAGCCTGCTCATCTTCAATAAAATTCAATGGGTTCATATCATGATGACAAAAACCCAATCTATTCGCAGGTAAATGTTGCTCAATTAAATCAATAACAAGTGTCAACTGCTGTGCGAGTTGCACCGTTTTAAATTCAGTATTAAGTGTCTGATAATAATGCTGGAGGCGCTCGACCATATCAAGGTGATGGCTAGGCATAGGTTGCTGGTGAAGCATGGCGACTAATTGGGCTAATTTTTCAATATTTTCATCTCGAACTTGCGCGGTTTGATCCCAATGCTCACCAGTAACCCAATCACAAATCATCCCCTGTTTATGCTTAACAATAACATTCGGCGCTAAACCAATATTTGCGGCTTGAATTTGCGCGGCGTATTCGAGCTCAACATCATTATCCATACCAAGATAAGTCGCGGAAAACTGGCGGACAAAGTAGCGGTTGTTCAGACCATGTTGTTGAAACTGCAATCGATAATTATGATTGCTTAAACCACCTGGTACCGGCGTTAAAGAAAATGATTCGGGGCTAAATTGCACGACAAATTCAGGTACTTTTTTCATCATATATGTAGAGTCATAATAAGATCACCCGGCTAACTTGCGCTTCAATCGTGTTGAAACGGTTATTAATCAATTTAATCATTAACGTATGCTTATTGATGGTGTTTTCAACTTTCACAATATTAATCACTAATGAATAACTACTTTCTATACTTTCTATAAAATCAGTATTGTTGCTACGCAGACGTTGTTGCTCAGTGATAATATGAATATCAAACCAGTTGAGTTGCGCCAGTGTTTCAGCACTGGCACGTTGTAGTTCTTGATGAGTAATTGGGAGCGTAACCGCACTATTAGGATAAGTAATATAAAGGCGTTGACCATGCTCAAAAGTACCTTGCACAAAGAAAGCTTGCTGCAATAATACCCAGTTTAGCTCTCGCACTTGTGTGGTTAACGGGTGTTCTTGTATCGTCTCCAGCTGGATTGTCATCACTTGTTGATACGGTGTTGCTGGTGATGTACAAGCAGTAACGAATAATGCACTCAGCAGAGACATTAATGTGAGAATCCATTTCATGTACACTCCCCCCAACGTTACAGATAGTGAATAAGATGACCGATACAAAATGTCATGAGATAAGCGGTCATCTTGATGCTGTGTGACGAACTGTCAATAAACAGACTTTATTTTCTCATTGTATTGCGTACTATTTTATAGTAACCATAGCACCGAGCTGTTCGCCACCAACAAGGTGCATATGTAAGTGGTAAACCTCTTGTCCACCATGCTTGTTGCAATTAACGATAAGACGGTAGCCATTTTCAGCGATACCTTCCTGCTCGGCAATTTTTCGTGCCACAGTAAACAAACGCCCTAGTACTAACTCGTCGGCTTCGCATACGTCATTCGTCGTAGGGATCAGCTTATTAGGGATAATTAATACATGTGTTGATGCTTTTGGATTAATATCACGAAATGCAGTCACTAACTCATCTTGGTAGAGAATATCGGCTGGGATGTCTTTATTAATGATCTTGCGAAAAATCGTTTCTTCTGCCATTTTTAACTCCATTTCAAAATTAATTTATTCAATAATAAGTACTTCAATAATAAGTGAAAACAAATACAAATACACCTGTTATCCGCGATCGCTCATTATCTATGCCTGATTCAGTGATAAGCACAACAAAAAAGCCCGCTAACCGCTACAATATGAGTGTAGTGGCTAACGGGCTTATTAATTAATTTAACTGTAAATGACGTCTCCGCTAAGGACGATTAAGCAGAAGCAATCGCGCCTTTACCCACACCTTCATAAGCAAATACAGTCAGTGAGTCATTGCAGTCTTTTGCTAATGTATCGGCAATATACTGAGCAATATTCTCAACCGTTGTTTCGGTCGGCATAATTTCGACAATTGATTTACTAATCGCAAGTTGGAACTCACCTTGTGGAGCTTGATATTTAAAGCAGTAATGTTCAGGCGTTAATGCCGCCATACCGGCACGTGAAAGTGATAATTCAGATGCTGATACCATGTCGCAATGCTCAGCAAGGTAGATGTCTCTCCAACGCTCAGCCCAGCTAAATTCGAGGGCTGTATCACGCTCATCATTACGCAAAATTTCAATCGTCGAGCGATGACCATGGGCAATACGCTGGCAATTACCTAAATGTTTACGTAAACCATGACTGTAACAGTAATCTGCACCATCAATTTTTTCTTCACGTAATTTCACATCTAATTTTTTAACGTTATTTGGTAGACGTAACATTAACTGCTCAGTTAAATACGTTTCTAAACTTGCTAAAGTAATTTGCTCTGCTGGGATAAGTGCAAACGCTTGGTCAGGGCAAGCTAAGTGAATTGATTCACTGTGCTCACGCCAAGCATCAACATAGGTAAACGCACCATCACTCATCACATCACAAAATTTAGCATGTGCAGGTACGATCAATTTATGATCAACGAGTTCATCAACCGTCGACTTAATTAACTTTTTAACAATACCAAAATCAAGGATCATGCTTTGTTCATTTAAGTCACCATGCAGAACAATATCCACTAACCAACTCTGGCCAATAATGCCACGTGAATAATCCAATACTGAAGAATCAATAACAGTAAGATCTTTGACGAATAATTTCATCTAAATTATGTCCTTTATACTAACTAAAATGGGTAAAGCTGTTGGCTTGGTACTATTTTATCAATGCTATTTTTGAGCGTCGTATTCATCTTTAAATGAAGCGATAAGCTCTTCACTATCAACAACAACGACTTCTTGGTCTGCTTTTGGAAATACTGAGATAACAACGCCATCTGCAGCAAGACCTGGTAACCAGTTGTTACGCCAAGCACCCATTTCAATTTTAAGCGGCTGACACGCAGACCAATCGCCTTGGATCCATTCACTTGCAAACTCGGCATGTGGCCAAACTGGAATGCTTCGCTCACCATCCGCTTCGCTAACAACAAAACCGTTTTCATCTGCTAGTGTCCATACTTCTTCAGACTTAACCGCACGAAATACGAAATAGTTGAAACGCGCTTCTGGTGATTTTTCAACTGCTTCAGCAGTTTGCTTGTCATGAATTTTAAATGTCATATTCTTCTCTCAAGAAACCGCCGTTTGCAGTTTCAAATAATGTTTATAATAAAGCAGCAGCGGATTGTACGCTGCACAATAATAAATACCAATAATAAATACTAATAATAAGAGTAAATAATAAAAGTTAAACCGGCGTGAGCTTATTTTGCCAATGCCTGCTTGCGCAAATAACGCGGTATCATGGTTTCATTACCCTGCAATCCACCTTGGTGTATATACAGAATGGGGCGTTTATCGGTACTTTCAAGCCCTGCTGCTATATTGGTATTCTCGGCAATAAACTCCCGCTGTAAGCATAACCAAGCAAGCGGATCGTAGAGTAAATCAAACTCGATATTGGTAGTTTGTTTTAACTCCGTCCAAATGTGATAAAAAGGCAGGTAAAGTTTACCAAAGTGATACTTTTTCTCTGTTGCGATAATCGTTGGATGTAAAGACTCGTCCGCGCACAATTCCAAGAACTGTTGTTTTAAATAACCATCGCCACCAACACACGCACAGGTTTGCACTTCAAAGGGTAAATGTTTTTGTAAAAATAAGGCGGTAGTGCCGGTGCCAGCAGGTAATACCACGCGAATGTCCGAGTACGATTTTGATTCCGCCCACGCCATAATTTCATCGGCAAGTATTTTCAATCCCGTTTCAGCATACTGACAACGACCACCTTCAGGAATGAACACCGCGTGTTGACCTTGCTCAACCAAACTCGGTAATACTTGCTGGTGTATATGCTCAATGACAGTAAGTTCAGAATCAACCACGATGATCTTAGCGCCCTGCTCTAACGCTGCACGATAATTACCTTGGGGGTTATCAATGAGGTACTGTGGTAAGTGATCAACATAATAATGCAGCTGACATTGCTTTAATTTAGCTAATACAGACAAGGAATACAGCGAGTTAGCTTGAGCAGAGCCATGACCGACCAGGATATCGACCTGGGATAAATCTTGTTGTAAAAAGTGATAAAACTTTCTGGCTTTATTACCGGTAAAAGCCACGTCCAATAAATCATCGCGCTTAACGTAAACTTGATGGCCTAAAAATTCGATCTCATCTACAGGGGTATTACGTAGTTGCATAGACTGTTCCTAGTTTTATTACGTAGCGTTAAGAGTCTAACTAAACTGATACAGGCAGCGCTGCAGATACAATAAATTGGCGGCCATTAACCGCCAACAACTCGGTATCGACATCATAGACTTGTTTAATGGTATCAACCGTTAATACTTGAGCTGCATCACCTTGCCCAACCACACGCCCCGCCTTTAACAATAACACTTCAGAGGCATGATTAAGGGCAAGGTTAAGATCATGGATAGAGGCGATCACCGTAATACCTGACTCAGAAAGTTCTGTTAATATTTGCAGTACTTCAATTTGATGTTTTAAATCAAGTCCTGTCAATGGCTCGTCTAACAAACACAAAATTGATTGTGGATTGAGTAGCGGTGATACTTGTACCAAGGTACGGGCAATCAATACGCGTTGCCATTCACCACCGGATAATTGATCGCAATTACGCTCAACTAACTTAGCGATATCCAAACGCGATAATAACTGATTAATCACCTGACAAGCTTGATCATCTTCCAAGCTTATACCCAATGGATGTAAGCCTAACGCAATGAATTGGTATACCGGAATAGCAAACGGGGGCGGTGATGCTTGTGGTAGCCAAGCACGCTGAAGCGCTAATTCGGCAATAGGGTAATCAGTGACGCTACGTTCCGCCAGTCGATATTCGCCATCGCAAGCTTGCGTATGACCGGCAAGCAATGCTAATAACGTGCTTTTACCACTGCCGTTAGGCCCCAATAAAAACAAACAACCACCGTCATCAATTGAGATGTTGATATCAAATAAACGTTGTTGATAGTTAACGTCGACAAGCGTTAATATTGCCGGTTTCTTCATCGTATTTTTTATCCATACTAATGTGCATTAAGCTACTTGCTTACGTAATAGCAAATAGATAAAAAAGGGGGCGCCGAGACTGGCAGTAATGGCCCCAACAGGTAACTCAGCGGTAGCAAATGCACTGCGGGCAATCAGGTCTGCCAATAATAAAAAACTCGCCCCAAGTAATGCCGAAGCAGGCACCAGAAAACGTAATTGACTGGTCACTAATATGCGGAGTATATGCGGAATAACTAAACCGATAAAACTAATTACCCCCGCCATTGAAACAGATATCCCCGTTAATACAGCAACGCATAAAATAAGCTGAATACGTAATTTAGGCACATCAATACCCGACTGGAAAGCGCCCTGTTCACCAAACTGTAAAAGATTTAGTGCATCAATACGGCCCATTATCCATATAAAACTCAAACTTAAGGGGATCACAGCAATATAAATCAGGTCAGCGCCATAAGCTAAATTCCCCATCATCCAGTACAGCATTTGACGCATGCTACTGTCATCGGAAAAATACAACAGCCAGGTCATAATGGCACCAGAAAAGATGCCGATCGCCACGCCAAGTAATAATATTTTTGTCGTGGGTAAGTTATTTTTGGTTACTTGATACAGTAAATACGTGACTAAACTGGCCCCAATAAAAGCCGATAATGGCAAAATATAATGCTGTAGACCGGCCCACTGTGGGAATAAGGTATCAAGAAAAACAATCGATAACACCGCAAACAAACTGGCAAACGATGAGATGCCGATCACACCAGGCTCGGCAAGTGAATTAGCCAGCAAGACTTGTAAAATACAACCCGCAACGGCTAACGCGGCACCGACCAAAATAGCGGTAATAATACGTGGAAAACGTAATTCAAATAATACTTGTTGTTGCAAAGGCGATAAACCATTAACAAGATCATCGACACCAATACTAAAATTACCCGACGCGAGTGAAATAAAAGTAACGGCAACAAGGAAAATAGATAACAAGATAAGGGTAGTTCGACTTTTTTGCGTACTAGCACGCTGTAATTTAAGTAGGTCGATCATAATTTAAGTGGGGGATCTAAAAGAAACAGACAAGGCACTTCAAATAATGTCAGCATAACGCTTAAGCACATTTCAAATACCTTGTCAGCAGGCTGTAATTAAATAGATTGGCTTACAGCATCAATTAACGCATGGGTATAGCCCATTTCAGCCATCAGTTGCGTAATTATATTACGTTTGCGTCCCGTATTGGTATTAGTAATAACCCAATATGGCGTATGCTCAATATGACGCGGCTTAGTGGTATTACCAGCACTTAACAATTCACTTTCAGATTTTGCAAAGTAAATACGTTTACGGCCTTTAATATCAGTCGCACTATCGAACTCTTTCGGGTTTTCAGCATAAAGCACAGATAAAATCTGAATAAACTTAGTCACCGAAACCGTCGTTTCTTTAAATTTCTTATTTTTAATAAGCTTAGCGATACTGGTTGGCAATGTAGAATGGCTAACTACCTCTACTTCTGTATCGACCACAATAGGTGCAGATACAGGTGTAGGTTCTACTATTACCGGTGATTTAGTTACCGTTTGCTTAGTCTCACTGTTGGTGTCCACTACATGCTGCTGCAATGCTTCAACATTCGTCAAATCTGCAGAAACATCTGTTGATACATCAAGTAAGCGACGTAAAATATCTGATGCACTTTCGCCAATATCTTTCGTTTGACTAGCAATATAACGATATAGGTCGTCTTCAAGCTCAATCGTTTTCATATTTAACTAGTAAATCCTTGCTTATAAATTTGGTTTAATTATACCTTGAGAATAGATTTCTCTCTATGCTTATAAGCAAAATATTACCTCTGTGATGCATTTATCGACAATTCATACACGACATTAAGCTAATTATTGCGGTAGAATCAGCCACAATAACGGAGAGATATATGTTACTTAATCACAAAATATACGGTCAGGGTGTTCCTGTTATCGTTATCCATGGTTTATTTGGCAGCGCCACTAACTTAGGCATGTTAATTAAACAACTAAAAACTGACTATCAAGTCATCGCAGTTGATGTCAGAAACCATGGCTTATCTATGCGCCATGATAGTATGCATTATGATGATATGGCAAATGATATTATTCAGTTGATGGATCATTTAACAATTGAACAAGCCCACATCGTCGGCCATTCGATGGGCGGTAAAATTGCGATGCGTACTGCACTAAACTTCCCGACTCGCGTGACGAGTTTGGCGGTAGCCGATATAGCACCAGTGAATTACCCACCTCGACATAATAATGTCTTTGCCGGTTTAAAAAATATACCGTTAGCAGACATCAGCAGCCGCAGTGAAGCGCAAGCAAAACTGGCTGAGCATGTTGAAGAAGCTGGTGTGCAACAATTCCTGCTCAAAGGCTTATATAAAAATAGCCAAGGCCAGTTTGATTTTTACTATGCGTTAGACACAATTATTGCCCAATACGACGCTATTTCTGATTGGCCAGAAGTGAATAAACAGTATGATAAACCAGTGTTATTTATCAAGGGGATGAATTCAGATTATATTACTAATGCGCATAAATCGGCGATCGCCAAATACTTCCCACAGGCAAAAGCAAAATTAGTACAAGGTACTGGACACTGGTTACATGCCGAAAAACCGGTGATATTTAATAAAATAATAGTCGACTTTTTATTTAGTCATTAGTCACATTGTGATATATTTGCCCATTCGTACTTTAGGTGAAAATTGATATGTTGTATGAATACATTGACTTAATAGAAACTGTAGGCATTAAGCTATTCTTTGTCGTGCTGTTTTTCTTGATCGGCATGGCAATTCACGACGTACTAAAAAAAGGTAACGTACCTCGATTCGGACGTATATCGGTTTGGTTTGTACTTTGTTTTGGTATGGCTGGTTTTGTGTTTAAAGAAATATTGATCACTGTCTGGGAAACCCAGATTTAATTACTAATACGATTAACTGCAATGGCGAAAAAAACGTGGCAAAGGAAAGTTTAGATAGAACCACGATTGACCTTTTTGCTGAAGAGAAGCGTGCAGGTAGACCTAAAACCAACCCACTCTCACGCAAAGAGCAGTTGAAACATAATAAACGTAATCAATTGAGCCGAGATAAGGCTAATGGATTAAAACGTATTGAATTAAAAGTCGAACAAGACTTATTTGATATGTTAAATATGAAAGCAAAAAGTGCTAATATGACACGCAGTGAATATATACAACAATTATTGCACACTCATGTAGCAAGATAAGTTTAAATTAAAACTATTAGGATAATTTAAGAATGGCTAGCGTAGGCTTATTTTTTGGTAGTGACACTGGTAACACTGAAGTAGTTGCTAAGATGATCCAGAAACAACTGGGTAAACAGCTTGTTGATGTTAAAGATATTGCAAAATCAACAACTGCAGATATTAACGAATTCAGCCTATTAATATTAGGTATTCCGACTTGGTATTATGGCGAATCTCAATGTGATTGGGATGATTTCATGCCGTCACTAGAAGAAATTGATTTTTCTGACAAACTAGTTGCAATCTTTGGTTGCGGTGACCAAGAAGATTACGCTGAGTACTTCCTCGATGCAATGGGCACACTACGTGACGTTGTTGAAGCAAAAGGTGGGACAATAATCGGTGAATGGTCAACTGAAGGTTATGATTTCGAAGCCTCGAAAGCGCTCACTGATGACAATCACTTTGTTGGTTTAGGTATCGACGAAGACCGTCAACCAGAATTAACAGCAGAACGTGTTGAAGCTTGGGTAAAACAGATCCACAGCGAAATGTGCCTTGCTGAACTAGAAGACTAATCTTTTAGTTTATACCCAAACCTCATCAAGGTCTGCGCTCAGCAAATCACTATAGTTTGAGTATATTAAGATAAAGGTAAAACGACGTGCTAACACGTTATTTACCTTTATCTTCTATCTCCCTATACTTATTTCTTATACTGACATCCTCACCCTAGTACCTCATTACGCGACTGCAGTTTCGAGTATACAATACTTCTCTTTTTTACGAATATAGAGAGTACGCTTAATCTTTGCGACTTCGGTACCATTGGTGTCTTTAATTAACACCTCAAACTGTGGAAATATTTTGTTGCCCGTTTTTGTTGCTTCAACAATATCGGCTATCTGCTGAGCACTCAATTCAAACTCGGCCAACAGTCGCTTCTTACCTGGCGCAAGATATTCGATCTCTGCAGCCTTATCCCACACCACATACTCTTTACCTAGAATGCCCATAAACATCAACGGATAAATAGGGTCCGTCATCGAAAACATGCTGCCGCCATATTGGGTACGATTGGCGTTTTTATTCCACCAACGAAATTTCAATGATACTTTACAACGTAAATAATCCGCTGATAACTCCTCAATCCGGATGCCTGCGCCACGAAAAGGTGGCCATAGGTTGAGACCAGATTGAATAACTTTAGAATATTTAAAAAAATGTTGCATTTAACCCTCACAAAACGACATCTGGTCATACCAGACTTAACAAATTGCAGGTTAACACTTAAATTTCTGTAATTATATCCCGCTTTAACAAATATGAGGTTTATTGTTTTTGCGTCTCGTCATATAATGATTAAGAATATAAAGAAAAAATACTTTTCTCTATTTTAAAATGAGAACGTTATGACTGATAGAAAAAGCGCATTAAAAAAAGCAGGGTTAAAAATAACGCTGCCACGAATTAAAATTTTAGAATTATTACAACTCCCTAGCAGTCAGCATACTAGTGCCGAAGACTTATACAAACAATTGCTGAGTAAAGGCGAAGAAATTGGTCTAGCGACAGTATATCGAGTACTTAACCAGTTTGATGATGCCGGAATTGTGACACGCCATTATTTTGAAGGCGGTAAATCTGTTTTTGAATTGGCAACTCAAGAACACCACGACCATCTTGTATGTCTTGATTGTGGCCACGTAATTGAATTCCATGATGACTTGATCGAAGATCGTCAACGTGACGTTGCGGCCGACAATGGAATGACATTACAAGCCCACAGTTTATACCTGTATGGCCGTACGTTAGATGGCAAGTGTAACCATAAATAACCACATACTAAACACCAGATAAATAAAAAGGAGCCTATGGCTCCTTTTTTATGCGTCTTTTTACGTTGCTATAACCCCAAGAAACAAAATATTATGTCTTGGGGTTAAATTGCTAACTTATAAACATGCTTAGCCGCGTAAAGATACTGTACGGTTAAACACAAGTTTATCCGCAGTTGAATCTTTACTGTCGGCACAGAAGTAACCTTCACGTTCAAACTGGTATGCGCTTTCGGCTTTCGCTGCAACAAGACCCGGTTCAACTTTAGCTGTTTTAATCACAACTAATGATTGTTCATTCAATGCTTCTTCTAATGTTTCAACGCTTGTAGGATCTACTATTTTAAATAGGCGATCATAAACACGTATTTCCGCATCAACAGCGTCAGCAGCTGATACCCAATGAATAACGCCTTTCGCTTTACGACCATCACTTGGGTTCTTGCCCAGTGTTTCATCATCGTAAGTACAGTGAATTTCAATGATATTACCCGCGTCATCTTTGACAACGTCATCGGCTCTAACAATGTATGCATTACGTAAGCGAACTTCTTTGCCTAATACTAAACGTTTATATTTCTTGTTCGCTTCTTCACGGAAATCCGCACGATCAATAAATAGTTCACGGCTAAATGGCAGAGTACGGGTACCCATATCTAGTTTAGGATGTGCTGGTGCAATTAATTGCTCAGTTTGATCTTCTGGATAATTAGTAATGACTAATTTAACCGGATCAAGAACCGCCATTGCACGTGGTGCTGAATCTTCAAGATCTTCACGGATACAGGCTTCTAACATACCCATTTCGATCGTATTGATTTGCTTCGTTACGCCGATACGTTTGCAAAATTCACGAATTGACGCAGCGGTATAACCACGACGACGTAAACCAGCAATTGTTGGCATACGAGGATCATCCCAACCAGTTACATGGTTTTCTGTCACTAGTGCGTTAAGCTTACGCTTAGACATCATCGTATATTCAATATTTAAACGTGAGAATTCATACTGACGCGGACGACAATCGATTGAGATATTGTCTAATACCCAATCGTAAACACGACGGTTATCTTGGAATTCTAATGTACAGATAGAATGTGAAATACCTTCTATCGCATCAGAAATACAATGGGTGAAATCGTACATTGGGTAAATGCACCATTTATCGCCAGTCTGGTGATGATGAGCACGTTTAATACGGTAGATAATAGGATCACGCATACACATAAATGATGAAGTCATGTCAATTTTTGCACGTAAACAACATTCACCATCAGCAAAACCAGCATCACGCATTTTATTGAATAGCGCTAAATTTTCTTCAATGCTCGTGTCACGGTATGGGCTGTTTTTTCCTGGCTTATTCAAGGTTCCACGATATTCACGGGTTTCTTCTGCATTTAAGAAACAAACGTACGCTTTACCGGCTTGAATAAGTTCAACTGCATACTCGAATAACTTATCGAAGTAATTTGATGAATAGCGAACTTCGCCATCCCAGTTAAACCCTAACCACTTTACGTCTTCTTGAATTGCATGAACGTAATCAATGTCTTCTTTCTCTGGATTAGTATCATCAAAACGCAGATTACACTGTCCCTGGTAATCGTCAGCAATACCAAAGTTCAAACAAATAGACTTGGCATGACCAATATGCAAAAAGCCATTCGGCTCTGGCGGAAAACGCGTATGCACATTAGTGTGTTTGCCGGAATTTAAATCTTCATCAATAATCTGACGAATAAAGTTCGTTGGGCGTACTTCGGCCTGACTCATTCCTTACCTCAAACAGTAAATTTTTAATAAAATAGTGGGTGATGATCTAACAAAAAGGCGCCAGACACAACAACTAAATGCTAATGCGGGCCAGTTAACCTTGTTCCACCACCATTAACCTTCACCTGAACCTAATCACCATCACAACACTGTTTAAAACATCATCAACAGACGATTGATTACCTAGACTCAAGCCAACTTAATAATAACGGGAAACATAATGCTAAAATTGTTTAGGCCATCAGGGTTTACGCTCATTGAATTACTAATCACACTCGCCATCGTGGCTATTTTAGCGGGTATAGGGGTTCCCAATTACCAAAACTACACGTTAGCAACACATCGAGATCAAGCCAAAATTAAGTTAACAGCAATTAGCTTATTAGAAACAGATCATTTTAGTCGGCAGCAACAATACCTTGAGTTGAATAATTTAGCAGTTGAGCTCCGCAGCAGTAAATACCAGTACAGTATTGTCATTGCAGCAAACAATCAGTACCGAGTAACCGCAACAGCGATAAATGAGCAACGCAATGATAGTGAGTGTCGAGAATTGAGTTTAGATCATAATTTAACGCGGTTACCAGCCATCTGCTGGTAACAAAAAATAAGCGTTGTAACTTAAAACCGATGTGGTGAAAAGAAACCTTAATTTAGGCCAAATACTTAATATTCGCTGTCTGACTTACTTTTTATCTCACCGTTAGCGACACTCATTGTTGTGGAGTGATTGATCAAATTAATCAATAACATCGAACGTTCTAGTCCATCTTTACATTGATAAATAGCCTCAATGCCTTTAAAAGCGCCATCTTGAATAATCACTGTTTCACCTTCGCTAAATACGGTCACTTCGTTTGCCGACTTATCTCGGCATCGTTGTGTTGCTCTTAACTCCGTAACCAATGCAGCAGGCACTTTCGTGTAATTTGCCCCACATTTAACAAAATCAATGACGCCACGGGTAGAGCGAATACTATTAAAATTTGCCGTATTCTTATCTATTGCAACAAATAAATAATTGGGGAAAATAGCAATCTCTTGGCAAATTAACTTGTTGCGCAGTTTCTTCTCAACGGTCATCGTGGGGTAAAAACTTTCAATCCCTTGATTTTTTAGGTTTATTAATGCCCTAGGTTCTTCTTTTCCTTTACAGTAAAGTAAGTACCAATCTTTTTTATCATCCGCCATTTTGACTTGATTATCCTAATCATGATCTCACTTTTAATTTTACGTCAACTTTGATGAAATTAAAGCCTAAATGAAAATTACTTTTAAATGTATATATATCAACCATAAAGACTCATAAAAACAACACTTATATAACATTGCGGCTGCAACAATAGAACAACAACTCGAATTAGGGTGATACAGCTCTTAAAATTGATATCCACGCTTGTCAGTCTCTACCAAAAGGGATATAAAAGAATGAATCAACTGATAAAAGATTAATTATCAGCATGAAATTATAAATATAAAAAACAAATACAAAAATACAACACAGGCGATATTATGAATCCTAATAATTCAGATACATTTATGGGTCATCCAAAAGGACTATTCCTTTTATTTAGTACAGAAATGATGGAACGCTTTAGCTATTATGGCATGCGTGCAATTCTTGTTCTTTTTCTAGTCTCAGTAACGCAAGACCAACAAGCTGCCGCATTATTAACCGATCCTAACTACCAAGGTGGTATTCCAGGTTTAGGTTGGACTCAAGCAGATGCTCTTTCTCTTTATGGTACCTATACCGGCTTAGTTTATATCACCCCACTGATTGGTGGCTGGTTAGCTGATAACTTCCTAGGACAACGCAAGAGTGTCATAATTGGCGGCGTGCTAATGGCAATTGGTCAATTCCTTTTGTTTGCACCATTAGAAGTATTAGCATTCAGCACGACAGCAAGTCTTTACTTAGGTCTTGCTTTCCTAATCGCTGGTAACGGTTTGTTCAAACCAAACATCTCAACGATGGTTGGTGATCTATATGAAGAAGGTGATAACCGTCGTGATGGCGCGTTCACTATCTTCTATATGGGTATTAACATTGGTGCTTTCCTATCCGGTATCCTGGTCGGCGCGGTCGTGGTTTACACAGGCGACTACAAATATGGTTTCTTAATGTCTGGTATCGCCATGGTACTAAGCGTGGTATTACAAAAATTATTTGCGAATAAATACCTTGGTAGTATTGGTATCGAAGCGGCGGCAAAAAAAGAACGCGCCGCCAATAAAGGTAAAAAACAAACACTGACAGCGATTGAAGTTGATCGTATTAAAGTTATCTTAATTTTAGGTCTATTTGTTATCATTTTCTGGGCTGGCTTCGAACAAGCCGGTGGTCTAATGAACCTTTACGCAAATGATTATACCGACCGTATGATTGGTAGTTTTGAAGTACCTGTTGCTTGGTTCCAATCACTCAATCCATTCTTCATTATTACCTGTGCACCGATCGTAAGCATGATTTGGATTAAAATGGGTCCTAAAGAGCCGACATCACCAGTTAAATTTGCAATGGCACTATTGATGTTAGCAATTGGTTTTGTATTCATGATCTTTGCAACACTCGAGCAAGGTGGTGACTTAACCGTTAAAACCAGCATGTACTGGTTAGTCGGTGCGTACTTCTTCCATACTATGGGTGAATTATGTCTTTCTCCAATCGGTCTATCTATGATCACTAAGTTAGCACCACTACGCTTAGCATCACTGATGATGGGCGCATGGTTTGGCTTTAACGCGATTGCGAATAAAGTGGCAGGCATGATTGGTGCACAAATCGGTGAAGCAGGCCCAATGGCTATCTTTGGTGGTATTGCCATAGCCGCGGTGATTTCATCACTGATCCTATTTGCATCAGCACATAAACTAATTTACTGGATGCACGGTGCAGAAGGTAAAGTGATTACTAAAGACGATACAACTAATCAAAAACCAGTTACAGCAACAGCTTAATACTGACAACTGATTTAAAGACATGTAAAAACAGCCTCATCATGAGGCTGTTTTTTTATATCTGCGATTTTCATGATAAACTAGATGACATCGTTAGCCGTGAGTCAAAAAGTTTATGAAACAATTTAGTGAATTTCTTCCCCTGATCGTATTTTTCATTATTTATAAAATGTACGATATTTATTCCGCGACAGCAGCATTAATCGCAGTAACAGCATGCACATTAATCTTTAGCTGGTTTAAATACCGTAAAGTTGAAAAAATGCAATTAATCACCTTTGCAATGGTCTCTGTATTTGGTGGCATTACCTTATTCACTCAGGATTCAAGCTTCATAAAATGGAAAGTAACGATTATTTACTGTCTATTTTCAATTGTTTTATTGGTTAGCCAATATGCCTTCAAACACAATCTGATTAAAAAAATGCTTGGTAAAGAAATGGTTTTACCTGAGTTTGTTTGGTCGCGTGTCAACACCGCGTGGGCAATATTCTTCCTCGCCCTTGCTGGCTTAAATCATTATATCGCGTTTAACATGTCAGAAGAGCTATGGGTTGATTTTAAAGTATTCGGGGTACTTGGTATCATGTTAGCTTTCACAGTATTAACTGTGGTTTATCTCTATCGCTACATGCCAAAAGAAAACAGTGATAATAAATAAGGCTCAGTAATCACTGGCTATCCCCCTATTTGAGTACTGCATTTGATTACACTATCATTGCACGATGATTAGTTCATTGAATGTAGTACTTCACCTAAACTCCCCCCCTTCTGGTAACACCTAATACTTTCTTAATACTCAAAATTTGAGCATTCATGAAATTCCTTACTCAAAGATGTGATAGCTCCCACAACGAGGCTATTGTTGATAACAAAAAGACTCATTATTACTACAGTTTGATTCTGAAAGAATAACTCATTGTTATCACGATAAAGGAATTAAAATGCTAAAAAAAATGAATCGCTTAGCCCTGTATATTGCCGTTACCGCACCGTTACTTTTATTATCACATGCAAATGCAGAACAAGCCGCCATATCAGAACTGACATCAATAAACCTTGATGTTATTGCGACAACCGAAACAACCGCATTTGATCTCAGCCACTCCGCTACATCAGCAGATGCGCTATTAATGCCATTAAATATTAATACCGCCACTCAATTAGAGCTTACCGCCTTACCAGGTATTGGCACCTATAAAGCAGCCCAAATAATACAATGGCGTGAACATAATGGTGAATTCGTCACAACGACAGATTTAGTTAACGTAAAGGGAATAGGAAAAGGGACTATCACTAAGTTGGCAGGGAGAATTACTGTAACCGACTTATAGTCGTCGCTATAAAATTGGCTCCGAGCGATGCATAGCGATAAAAAAAGCCTGAAGCAAAGGCATTCAGGCTTAATTAATTTATTAACGTTAAACGCTTAGTTTGATACGTTAAAATTCAACATACGTTCTAATGGAATAAGTGCTTTAAGACGAATTTCTTCATCAACAAAAATTTCATGCCCTTCATCATTAACCAATGAATCTTCAATCGTTTGCAGGCCATTCATACCCATCCAAGGACACATAGCACAACTGCGACAACTTGCGCCATTACCACCGGTTGGAGCCGGAATCATTTCTTTATCAGGACACGCTTGTTGCATCTTAAAGAAGATACCTTTATCCGTAGCAACAATCAGTTTTTGTTGTGGTAGTTCTTTTGCCGCTTTAATCAATTGACTCGTTGAACCAACTGCATCGGCAAGCTCGATTACATCGGCAGGTGACTCTGGGTGAACCAAAACAGCAGCGTCAGGGTTTTCTTCTTTTAAGCGTTTTAATGCTGATGCTTTAAATTCATCATGGACGATACAAGCACCCTGCCAGCGAACCATTTTCGCGCCAGTTTGTTTTTCAATCCAAGCACCTAAATGGCGATCTGGACCCCAAATTAATTTTTGACCGTCACTATCCAGGTGTTCGACCACATCCAGTGCAATACTTGATGTTACAATCCAGTCAGCGCGAGCTTTAACGGCGGCCGATGTATTTGCATATACCACAACGGTATGATCAGGATGCGCATCACAGAATGCTGAGAACTCTTCAACAGGACAGCCTAGATCCAATGAACAAGTTGCATCTAATGCTGGCATGATAATGCGTTTGCTTGGCGCTAAGATCTTTGCCGTTTCACCCATGAAACGAACACCGGCAATGATTAGCGTTTTAGCGGGATGATTATTGCCAAAACGAGCCATTTCCAAAGAATCTGCAACACAACCGCCTGTCTCTTCAGCAAGTGCTTGAATTTCAGGATCTGTATAATAGTGGGCAATTAATACTGCATCTTTTTCTTTTAAAAGCTGTTTAATACGGGCTTTATATTCCAGTTTTTCTTGTGCCGATAATGGAACTGGTTTTTTTGGGAATGGGTATTCCATTTCTACTACATTGGGGATCATAGCTAATTACTCAGTGCTCAAAAAATATATCTTCGCGCATTATACATGGCATTGTCATGAAAACGTAATTTAGCGTCATTTTTTTTCGACGCAAACAAAAAAGCCTCGCTATTAGCGAGGCTTTTTTGTTTATTCTTACAATAGTTTTATCTATCGTTTTAACTGGTTGCGGGAGCAGGATTTGAACCTACGACCTTCGGGTTATGAGCCCGACGAGCTACCAGACTGCTCCATCCCGCGACAATTTTGTTGTTCACTGTTTATCTAATAGTAAGAAATAACAGTAAGAAAGTGGTGGGCTGTGAAGGATTTGAACCTTCGACCAATTGATTAAAAGTCAACTGCTCTACCAACTGAGCTAACAGCCCCAAATTCTTTCTTTATAAAGTCTGATTACTTATCTTATAAAAGATATAATCAAACTGAACATTAGTGGTGGGTCCTACTGGGCTTGAACCAGTGACCCTCGCCTTGTAAGGGCGATGCTCTCCCAACTGAGCTAAGGACCCACGATATTTATTTAGCGATAGTTGTATCTATCGTTATAACTGGTTGCGGGAGCAGGATTTGAACCTACGACCTTCGGGTTATGAGCCCGACGAGCTACCAGACTGCTCCATCCCGCGACAATGCTGTGTGTTCTGTATCAGAACTAAAGAAAGTGGTGGGCTGTGAAGGATTTGAACCTTCGACCAATTGATTAAAAGTCAACTGCTCTACCAACTGAGCTAACAGCCCCCGTATTCTTTCTTTATAAAGTCTGATTACTTATCTTATAAAATATGTAACCAAACTTAATAACTTGTGGTGGGTCCTACTGGGCTTGAACCAGTGACCCTCGCCTTGTAAGGGCGATGCTCTCCCAACTGAGCTAAGGACCCACGTTATTTATTTAGCGATAGTTTTATCTATCGTTATAACTGGTTGCGGGAGCAGGATTTGAACCTACGACCTTCGGGTTATGAGCCCGACGAGCTACCAGACTGCTCCATCCCGCGACAATTTTGTTTTCACTGCTTATCTAATAGTAAGAAATAACAGTAAGAAAGTGGTGGGCTGTGAAGGATTTGAACCTTCGACCAATTGATTAAAAGTCAACTGCTCTACCAACTGAGCTAACAGCCCCCGTATTCTTTCTTTATAAAGTCTGATTACTTATCTTATAAAGAATATAATCAAACTGAATATTAGTGGTGGGTCCTACTGGGCTTGAACCAGTGACCCTCGCCTTGTAAGGGCGATGCTCTCCCAACTGAGCTAAGGACCCACGATATTTATTTAGCGATAGTTGTATCTATCGTTATAACTGGTTGCGGGAGCAGGATTTGAACCTACGACCTTCGGGTTATGAGCCCGACGAGCTACCAGACTGCTCCATCCCGCGACAATGCTGTGTGTTCTTTATCAGAACTAAAGAAAGTGGTGGGCTGTGAAGGATTTGAACCTTCGACCAATTGATTAAAAGTCAACTGCTCTACCAACTGAGCTAACAGCCCCCGTATTCTTTCTTTATAAAGTCTCGTTACTTATATTACAAAATAACTAACCAAACTTAATAACTTGTGGTGGGTCCTACTGGGCTTGAACCAGTGACCCTCGCCTTGTAAGGGCGATGCTCTCCCAACTGAGCTAAGGACCCACAAATTTTGCTATATTACATAGCGAACAAATTGGTTGCGGGAGCCGGATTTGAACCAACGACCTTCGGGTTATGAGCCCGACGAGCTACCAGACTGCTCCATCCCGCGACAATATGTTTTCATTTAGTTTACGTTAGGGTACGTAATTAAATGTGGTGGGTCCTACTGGGCTTGAACCAGTGACCCTCGCCTTGTAAGGGCGATGCTCTCCCAACTGAGCTAAGGACCCACATATACCAAATTAATTGGTAATAGAAGTGGTTGCGGGAGCAGGATTTGAACCTACGACCTTCGGGTTATGAGCCCGACGAGCTACCAGACTGCTCCATCCCGCGACAATTCTATAATCAAGAAGTATCTAATTTAACTTATCAACATAACATGTTGTTTCGCTAACGCCCTTCTCGATGGCGGCTATAATACTTTTTTCCGAAAACTCTGCAAGTAAAATCTGCTTAGAATCACAATTCAATGATAAAACTCTGAATTCCGTTCAGTTTAACGCCAATAAGATGACAAATAACACAAACCAATAGCGCGTTAATGTTGATCTATCTAAAACATTACTTTAGTGCTGCCAGCTCTTGCTTCGCAAGCTTAGCGACTGAATCATTAGGGTAATCTTTGATCACCAATTCAAAATAACGTTTCGCTTCACTATTCGAACCGGTTAACTTAGCAAGCTGGCCAAGTTTCTGTAATGAGTCTGCACGTTTATTGGATGCGGGATACTGAGTCACGATCTTTTCAAATTCAACTTTCGCTTCATCATTCTTATTATCTTTACGTAACAATAGCCCTAACCAATAATGTGCATTCGCGGCTAGCTCAGATTCTGGATACGTTGAAATAAAACTTTGTAGCGCAGGAATAGCTTCATCATACTTACGCTCATTTTTGATTAACTTTATGGCGTAATTATAAGAATCTTTACCGGTTAAATTTACTGGCTGATTTGCTGCATTCAAAATGCTAGCATCAGTTGCAACTGGCGTTACCGGTTTTGCGATAAGCGTCGTACGTATACGCTCAATATCATTGAGAATATCACGTTGTCGCTGTGTGATTTTGCTCTGTTCTAGATTGCTTTCTTCTATTGCCCCCTGCAAGTTCATTAATTCAATCGATAATTGATCAAGTCTTTGCTGAGTTTCTAATTGCGATCGGGTACGAGCTTGGAGGATATTCTCTATACGGGTAAGGCGTTGTTCAACGGAACGAGTTGCTTTGTTCGTTACCACCGGCTGAGTACTTGCTGTTACATCAAGTACTGTAGCGGGTGCAGCATGTCCTAAACCACTATAAAGAACGGCCATAATCATGGCCGTTTTAGTATTAATTCGAATCAAGGTGACTAATCCTTTAGTAAACTAGTACTGCACGTCGATTTTGAGTGAATGCAGCATCAGTGTGAGAAGTATTTACAGGTTTCTCTTCACCATAACTAACTGTTGAGATCTGGCTTGAAGAAACACCTAGATTGTTTAGGTATTTAACCACTGCGTTAGCACGACGTTCGCCTAGTGCGATGTTATAACCTGGCGTACCACGTTCATCAGCATGACCTTCAATTAAAACTTTAACCGCAGGGTTATCAATTAAGAAGTTAGCGTGATCTTGTAATAATTCACCGTATTCTGCAGTAACTGCTTGTTGATCAAAACCAAAGTAAACAACATGGCGTTTACGTAGTTCATCCATCACCTGTTTTTTAACTTCTTCTACTGTTAAATTTTCAACTGAATCAATGCTTACGTCAGTACCACTACCAACAATAACATTCGAACCTGAACCAGTATTACCATTAGCAGTTGTATCACTTACTGTTTGTTGTGCAGAGCTTTCAACGCCATCATTTGTAGTTGAATCTGTTGTTGAGCTACATGCTGCCAATGTCAGCATTGGTAACGCAATTACTAAACTTTTTAAGATTTTATTTAGTTGCATTTTCATTTTCCTATCAATAATTAATTCTTTTTAGATGTCAAGAAAGGTGACCAAGCTGGTGCTTTTACTTCTCCATCACTTGCCGGCAACACCGCTTTAAAACGTCCATCCATTGAGACTAGCGACAATACCTGTTTTCCCTTAACAACCGTACTGTAAATCACCATACTGCCATTTGGCGCAATGCTTGGTGATTTATCAAGACGACCGTTAGTCAGTTTTTGAACATATCCATCTGACAAATCCTGCTTGGTTACACTATACTTGCCTTTTTGCAAACTAACCATAACTAAATTCTTGCCATCTGGACTAATTGAAGGGTTTAAGTTTGCATTTCCCTCAAACGTAAGTCGTTTAATTTTCTTACTTTCTAAATTAATCTGATAGATCTGCGGACGGCCACCGCGTTCAGAGGTAAATACGATCGACTTACCATCAGGTGCCCAGGTTGCTTCGGTATCAATACCGCGATTTTTAGTCAAGCGGTCGAGTTTTTTGGTCTTCAAATCGTAAACATATACATCTGCTTGACCTGATTTAGACAGTATCATCGACAACTTCGAGCCATCAGGTGAAAATACCGGAAAAATATTACTGCCTTTATACGGTTCGATTAGCTCACGTTTTTGTGTCACCAGATCATAAATCCAGATCTCATGTTTTTTGTCTTCCATACTCATGTAAGCAAGCTTTTTACCCGTCGGATCCCATGACGGTGACATAACAGGCTCTGTTGAGCGGAATAATACATGCTGATTCATACCATCGTAATCAGAGATTAATAACTTAAATGGGTATTTGTCATCATAATTAATAGCAACATAAGCAATCCGCGTTAAAAAAGCCCCCCGAGTACCCGTTAAGTTCTCAAAAATATAGTCGCTTAATCGATGTGAAATATGGCGAGGGCGGCGGGTCGAAAAATTACCTTTCAAATTCAGTTTAATATGATCATTATTTATAACTAACTGTTCATCAATTTTTTGTGGCGTTTGATTTTTAAAACCAGATAACACATTAATGAGTTGAAAATGGATCTGTAAACGACCATCTTGTAGTGGTTTTATGGTACCAATTACAATCGCTTCGACACCGGTTTCTTTCCATGCTGCATAATTGACTGCACTTTCCGTTGCTGGTGTTTGTGGCATTAAGCTGCGTTCTAATGGTGAAAAACGACCGCTATTACGTAAATCGTCTGCGATAACACTGGCGAAATCAGTCATGTCTTTTGGTTTAGGCTGGACGCCTAACCACTTAAACGGTACCACAGCGACAGGTCTCGCACTGTTGGTGCCTTCGGTAATGACAATTTCTAATGCCGCATGCGCAATTTGTATTTGCATGAGACACACAATAAAGAAAGATAAAAATCGTTTAATTATACTCATATTAAATCTCTGGTCTAAAAATCAAATTAATATTTTTAAGTTTGCTCGCAACGTCAGGGTCTGTCGACATCGGCAAGCTCCCAACCTTATTCACTGCGTTAACGCCAGCTCGACAAACAATGCTATCACCTTTGCCACTGGTTACACTTAATACCAGACCGGAATCGGACAAACGAATATTAAGCGCACATGACTTACCTTTCATCGCATCACTGGTTAACATATTACGTTGGATAGAGCTTTGTATTCGAGCTTGGTATTTATCAACTTCACTAAGTACTTCCTGCTGACGTACTGCATCAAGTTGCTGGATCTCACTTTCAAGTTCTGATGCAAACTCGGCTTCAATTTGTTCTTGCATCAAGCGTTCCTGCCTGTCACGTTCAACTTTAGCTAAACGTTGACGTTCTTTTTCGGCGGTTTTACGTTTTTGCTCAGCAACACGTTTCTTTTCAGCTTCCTGACGCTTACGTTCTTGCTTCGCTTCTTCTGCCTTTTTACGCTTATTTTCGGCAACAACAGCAGCTTGGCGCTTACGCTCTTTTTCTTCTGCTGCTTTACGTTTTTTATCAGCAGCGGCAGCGGCTTGTTCAGACTTTTTACGCTCTAACTCTTTCTTCGCACGTTGCTGTTCGGCTTTCTTGGTTGCTGCTTCGGCTTTTTTACGTTCTTCAACCTTCTTCAAGCGGTGCTGTTCAGCTTTAACCGCAGCGGCTTCGGCAAGTTTACGTTCAACTTCTTTTTCTGCACGCTTAGTTTCAGCACGTATTGCCGCTTGTTCCGCTTTCAATTGCTGATCTTTGGCTTTTGCAATAGCAGCTTCTTTCTGCCTGCGTTCTTGATTAAGCTTTTTAATACGATCTTCAGCTTGCTGTAAACGTTGTTGTTCTTTTCGGCGTTTTTCTTGTTCCGTACGCTTGATTCGTTCAGCATGCTGCTTTACAGCTTGCTCACTCACAACCACAGCTTGGATCGTTTTCACTTTTGGCTGTGGTTTTAATGGTGTAGATGTTGCACTTAAACCAAGTAGCACGAGTAGAACGACATGTAATCCAACCGAAATAATAATAGCGACTGAGTACTTAGACTGATTATCCTTCATCTTTATTTATATCCTACCCTTAACTCTTAACTACTCTTAACTACTTTTAATTATTTTTAATGTAACTACGCTACTCTACTGGATCTGTCATTAAACCAACAGAAGGTGCACCAGCCTGTTGTAGCACAACCATTAAACGGATCACTTGTGCATACGCCACAGAGCCATCACCCTTTACGATAACGGGTGTATCAGGTTGTAATCTTAAATGGGCTGCAACTAACGTCGCTAAATCATCGGGCGACATTGGCGACTTATCACCGTCACCCACATCAAGGTAATATAAACCGTCTTTATCAACAGAAGCGACTATAGGTGGTTTACTGTCTTGTGATAACGCCTCGGCTTGAGCTTGTGGTAGATCCACAAGCACACCTTGAGTTACTAACGGGGCTGTCACCATAAAAATAATAAGTAACACCAACATCACATCGATATACGGTACTACATTAATTTCCGCTACAGGTCGTCTGCGCTTACGTCGATAAGGCTGCATCGCTTAATCCTGTGTTTTTTTAGCCAAGGTCTGGCGATGTAAAATACTGGAAAATTCTTCCATGAAATTAGCGTAATTATTTTCAATTCTCATCACTTGATCAGAAAATCGGTTATAGGCAATAACGGCTGGGATCGCGGCGAATAGCCCCATCGCGGTGGCAATCAAGGCTTCGGCAATACCCGGTGCAACCATCGCTAAAGTAGCTTGCTGGACAGCACCTAACGCAATAAATGAGCTCATGATGCCCCATACCGTACCAAACAGGCCGATATAAGGACTAATTGAGCCAATTGTCGCTAGATTATTTAAGTGGACTTCAAGCTCGTCAACTTCACGGGATAATGCAACGCGCATCGTACGGTAACTGCCATCCATGATCGCATCGGTATTGTCTTGATCGGCATTATGAATACGCACATATTCTTTAAAACCAGCGTGGAAAATTAACTCCATACCCTGAATATTATTCTTCCGCGCGTCGCTTTCTTTATACAATTTAGATAAGTCGATACCAGACCAAAATCTATCTTCAAATCGTTTCGACGCTTCATTTGCTTGCGTCAATGCTTTTGAGCGGTGAAAAATCATTGCCCATGATGCTACGGACATGGAAAGCAGTATTAACATCACTGCTTTAACCAATATGCTAGCTTCCCAAAAAAGTTCAAAAAATGAAATATCAGCAGCTTCCACTGGTTAGTTTCCTTATAATTTCTGTCGGCATCGCACAGGGTTTCTTATGAGACAATTGAATGCACGCCACTTTAACTGTTAATTCTGACAATAATTTACCACTTTCATGATAAATACTCTGAGAAAAGACCAAAGATGCGCGTTTAAGTTCCTTAATATGTGATTTTATAATTAATAAATCATCAAGGTATGCAGGATAACGGTAATCGATGTCTATTTTACGCACCACAAATGCAAGATCTTGTTGCAGTAATAACGCTTGTGAAAAGCCTTTATCGCGTAACATTTCCGTTCTTGCGCGCTCTGCGTAGTTCAAATAATTACTGTGGTATACCACGCCACCAGCATCGGTATCTTCAAAATAAACGCGAGCCATAAACTCACTTTGTATTATTTCATTTTGCATTATTTTAAAGCCTACATCTCTAACGCTAAAACTCGAACTTATAACGCATAAATTTAAGCATTTAGCGTTACAAGCTTATTAATATACCTGACAAAAATAAGATATGAAATTGATTTAATATGAAGATTACGTTTCTGTGGCTATTATTTCTCTGGATAGTCAAAGCCCAAATGCAGATAAGCACGTGCTGTCGCGATACGCCCACGCGGTGTACGCTGTAAGAAACCTTGCTGAATAAGGTACGGTTCAAGTACATCTTCGATGGTTTCACGTTCTTCACCAATCGCAGCAGCAACATTATCGAGTCCAACGGGTCCACCCGAGAAAGTATCAATAATGGCGATTAACAATTTACGGTCCATGTAATCAAACCCGCAAGTATCCACATCAAGCATGCTTAACGCCGCTGACGAGATCTCGGCATCTATATCGCCATCGTGTTTTACCTCGGCATAATCACGTACACGACGTAATAAGCGATTGGCAATACGTGGGGTACCGCGTGCACGTCTGGCTATTTCTAACGCACCGGCACGATCCATATTCAATCCTAAACACGTTGCCGAGCGTAATACGATATCTTGTAAATCTTCAACTTTATAAAACTCTAAGCGTTGGACAATACCAAAACGGTCGCGTAATGGCGATGTTAATGAACCCGCACGCGTCGTGGCACCAATGAGAGTAAAAGGCGGTAAATCAAGTTTAATCGAACGTGCAGACGGACCTTCACCAATCATAATATCTAATTGGTAATCTTCCATTGCTGGATATAAAATTTCTTCAATTGACGGGTTCAAGCGATGTATTTCGTCAATAAATAATACGTCATTCGGTTCAAGGTTAGTCAGTAGAGCGGCAAGATCGCCTGCTTTCTCTAATACCGGTCCCGATGTGGTTTTAATGCTTACGCCCATTTCATTAGCGACAATATTCGCTAACGTGGTTTTACCTAATCCAGGCGGACCAAAAATCAATAAATGATCCAGCGCATCATCACGTCGCTTACTGGCTTCAATAAATATTTCCATTTGACTACGTACGTGGTCCTGCCCTTGATAATCAGACAGCATTTTTGGTCGAATAGCACGGTCTATGACTTCTTCTTCGCGGACGGTACCGCTAGAAATTAATCGATCAGCTTCAATCACTAAAGTAACTTCCTAAATTAGTTCTGTAAGGTGGCACGTAATGACAGACGAATGATCTCTTCACAACTCATACTTGGCTGTGCAACTTGCTTGATCATCTTCGCGACTTGCGCAGGTTTATACCCTAAACCAATCAAGGCTTCTTCCGCTTCTTCAATCGCATTCGATGCCGTATTACCATAACCTTGTAATTGGGCTTTATCCGCTTCTGGGGTAAATAAGTCTTGCGTCACCCAGTTTTTCAGGCGGTCACGCATTTCCACTAACAAACGTTCGGCGGTTTTTTTACCTACACCCGGTAACTTAATTAAGCTGTTGATATCATCGTGTTCAACACAGTGTGCAAACTGGTTTGCCGTCATACCAGATAGAATAGCTAATCCCAGTTTAGGGCCAACACCATTCACTTTAATCAACTCTCGGAACATTAAACGTTCCATTTTATTATTAAAGCCGTAAAGTAATTGTGCATCTTCTCGAACCACAAAGTGGGTGTAAACGATCACTTCTTTATCCACATCGCCAAGCTCATAGAAGCAGCTCATTGGCAGTTTAATTTCATAACCGACACCATTCACGTCAAGTAAAATTTCGGGCGGTTGCTTTTCTAATAAAGTGCCACGTAAACGTCCAATCACAATTATTTTCCAACATTTTTTAATACGAATATAATGTTGAGTAGCATAATAAAATACTGGTTAAATATCCAGATCAATTTCTTTTTTCGGTTATTTGTAACGCCCGCGAGCTATGCCTTTAACTTTACCCGCCATATTAATCAAGGTACGTAAACTCTGAGCATGACATAATGCCACGGCGAGTCCATCGGCAGCATCAGCTTGCGGCGTTCCTGGCAACTTAAGTAAATTCACCACCATTTGCTGGACTTGTTCTTTATCTGCGCCTCCGTTACCGACGACGGCTTGCTTGATCTGACGAGCGGTATATTCTCCAACCTCAAGATCATTAGATACCGCGGCAACGATAGCGGCACCACGGGCTTGACCCAATTTCAATGCTGACGCCGCATTTTTGCCCATGAACACATCTTCAATGGCAAATTTATCCGGTTGGAATTGGATAATAATTTCACACACCCCAGCATGAATTTGCTTTAAACGCTCGGGTAATGTATCACCCGAGGTACGAATACAACCACTGCCCAAATATTGGAATTTACCGTGTATATGCTGGATCACGCCATATCCAGTGATCCGCGATCCGGGATCAATACCAAGAATAATACTCATATTTTATTATCTTCAATTGTCATGTTTATAATTACAGTATACCTGCACCTAAGCTTGAAACCTAAACCCACTACCTAATCCATATTCCATTAAAATAACGCGTATAAATTAAACAGTTAAAACCGCACGCCTTGATCTAATTATTCCACCATGGTGTAAAGAAGTGTATTTCAAATCATTTGCTCATATTGATACATTGTGAATAACCGTTAGCTTGCTATAATGCGCGTTTTTACGGTGAACCTTGTGGGGCTAAAATGAAAAGAGTCGTATTATATACGCAGAAGAAGTGTCCAAATTGCGATACGGCAAAGCGCTACTTAGATGAAAAAAAAATACCTTACCGTTTATGCAGTGTGAATGAACCACGCGGCAGTAAAGAATTAGCAGCTATCGGTGGCCGTGGGGTACCAACCCTTAAGATTGGCGACCAAATACTGCGTGGTTTCTCAATTAAATCATTCGAAAATATGTATCGCGGTTAATCTCGCGCACAGACCTGACTGTTATTACGCTCGTTGTTATACTTTCGATGTGATTAACAACAGCATTTAATCATTACCTATGGATATAAATCATGAAGAATCGTATTGCTCAACTAGGACTTATCATCAGTTTACTGTTTTCTACCTTGGTAAACAGCGCAGACATCGACAGTATCGATCTTAAAGTCACCATGAAAGAGATGCGATTAGCGTACACTCAAGCAATGAAAGCAACATCAGCGGATGAATTTTCTACTCGCATTGATAAAATGAGTAAAATGCTTGCCGTAGCACAAAGCTATAACTTTTCACCTGACCGTGCAGAGATGTCAAATCAAGGTTTAGATAAAGTAGAATCAATACTGAACAGCCTTCAACAAGCCGATATCACCGACGAAAATCTCGCTGTTGCGCAAGCTAAATTAGAAGATGTTGATAGCTTAAGAAAAGAATATCACAAGAAAAGTAAGCCTAGCATTTGGCAGCTCATCTTTGGTTAATCAATGAAGTCTTTGGTTAATACATAATTACATGTCGGTAATGAGTATTGCCGTCATATTAGTAAAAATTAGGAACAGATTACATGTCAAACACGCTCGACGAGAACCAAATAGCAACAATTCAAGCTTACGATGAAGAGAAGCGCCTTAGCTATTTATTAAAAGAAGTAACAAACGAACGCAAAATCTGGATCCTAACGGATGAACACGGTTGTGTAATGCTAAATAACGATGACGAAGATTGTGTGCCAGTATGGCCTAACGCAGAGTTTGCACAATCTTGGGCGACTGGCGAATGGGAACACTGTAAAACAGAATCTATTTCATTAGCTAAATGGCAAAGCCGTTGGACATCAGGTTTAATGGATGATGACTTAGCTATCGTTGTCTTCCCTAATCTTGATGATGAAGGGCTTATCATGTTCCCTGACGAATTTGATATGGCACTGCAGAAACAAGCGAAAAAGAAGCGCTAATCGCCAAATAATTTATCTAAAATCCTGCCTGTTATCAGATGATTCGGCAGGCTTTTTATTTTCACGTTTACTTCCCGTCCTGCCACTTAACCCTTCATAACAACCACTAAAAAAGTAGTGCTGCCAACATCACTAAGTTAACGAAATGTTATTTTATTTATCTTCAATCTCATGTATGGTTTCCCTATCCTGTGCAATCGGCCTAACGATATGATTTCAAACAAGCTAAAATTATTTATTGTCTGTATATGTTTCTCATTATTAAGCGGTTGCTCACTGGTTCGATGGAAAATAGACAATGATGAGAGCAGCCTTAAATCAGTTGGTTTTACACAACTCGATATTAGCTTAGCTGAAGGTGGGACACTGAGTTATTGGCGTGGTGGCCAAGGCCAACCCTTATTATTAATCCATGGCTTTGGTGGCAGTGCCGTCACGACTTGGAAAGATGAAATGCTTGCCTTAAGTGCAGATTATGATGTTATTGCACCGGATCTTGCTTGGTTCGGTGATTCTTTTAGTGCTGGCGAAGCCAACCTAACCACAGAAACAAATGCCATTGTCCAACTCATTGATGAATTAAAACTTAATAATATCAACATCGCTGGTATCTCATATGGTGGATTTGTCACTTTCAATATACTCAACAGCGCTAACCAAAATGATCGTATTAATAAAGCCATTATTATTGCCAGTCCTGGGCCCTACTTCAGTGATGATGATCTAGCCGCATTAACCAAACGCTTTGCAGTCGATAATCCAGAGGATTTCTTTATACCGAAGAACAGCGATGAATTACGCCGTTTATTTGAGGGTATTTTCGTCGAGCCTAAAATGATGCCAGACTTTATTGCTGACCAAATTTATCAAACTTATTTTGCCGCTTGGCATAAACAAAAAATTGCCATGATCCAATCTTTATCCGCAGACCGCGATACCCTATTAACAGCGCCTGTGACTACCACACCGACACTCCTAATTTGGGGGGAACAAGATCGTGTTTTCCCCGTTGAACACGGTATTTACCTCAGTCAAAAAATACAAGCTCCCCTGGTCGTCATTCCAAACACAGGCCATGGCGTCACAAATGAACAACCCGAGATGGTCGTACGTTTAATTAAAACCTTTATCGAAAGCGAAAAGCTATAACGGCTGTTTACCGCGATATAACACTATAGCGCCTGATTTATGTACAAGACTATGGTTATCATTGGTGTTTTGTAGGTAAGACATTTATTATTTAATCATTAAACTTTAAGAGTATTAAATTAAGTTATGAGTAAAAAACATTACGTAGTATGGAAAGGTGTGAAGACTGGGGTATTTGATAACTGGTCTGAAACTAAAGCACAAATTGATGGCCGCAGTGATGCGCAATATATGGGTTTCCCATCAAAAGAAGAAGCTGACCAAGCATTCGCCTCAACCTATACTCGCGCATTAATGAAACGCTCATTAGCCAAAGAAGGTCCAACTGGTTCAGGTGTTAAACCAAAAGCAACACGTCCTGCCGGTGCATCTAAGTCAATCCTATCGACACCGCCACAAGTTGCCGATCTCAACATTTATTGTGATGGTGCTTGCTCTCCTAATCCGGGTAAATCGGGTACAGGTATGGCCGTTTATGAAAAAGATAAACTGGCACAATTATGGTACGGCTTGTACGAAGCGAACGGAACCAACAACTCAGCGGAATTAAATGGTTTATTAGTCGCTTTCCGCTTTGCAGCCTCACACATAGAACAAGGTAAAACGGTGCAAGTGCTATCTGACTCTAGATACTCTATTGATTGCATCACTAAGTGGGCAAAAGGTTGGAAAAATAAAGGTTGGAAACGTGGCAAGAATGAAGAAATTAAAAATCTGGCGATTATTCAACAATGCTTTAGTTTGTACGAGCAATTAAAATCTAATTTAATTATTAATCACGTAAAAGGTCATGCGAATATTGAAGGCAATGAGCTATCAGACCGTATGGCGGTATTAGCTCGTAGCCAACAAGAACCTAAGTTAGTGCAATATACGGCCAGTATTAACGTTGCCGACATTCTAGCAATGCCATCAGGCTAGCAACGCCAATCTCGCTTACATAATAGGCGAACAACCTTTCAGCAGCAGCGCCACATTCGCACTCGATTTAGCTTGGGCATAATAAGTGTCCGTCGTTGTTGCTGCACTTTGAGTCATAGTGCCAATATCAGCAGAAATAAGCGGTGCAAGCACAGTTAACGCCGATGCCGACTGCCGATCCGCTTCATATGCCAAAAATGCTTTACTGATTTCGGTACACGAAAAAGCATCGGCGCCTTGTTGCGCCATATTATAAGCCTGAGATGATGTTTCACAACCAGTGAGTAGACCTGTGAATAATGCGATTGCTATTATTTTATGCATCGAACGTCCTTATGTAGATAAATATATGCGCCAATCTTCAGCGTTTAAATCAATATGTCTCATCCAGTATAGCTGAGAAAATTAACATACGTCGCAGCAGCACACACTGTATAAAATAATTATTTGAGAATGAAAATATATGTCAACACATTGGTTTAAAACATTAATCCCAACTCTAATCTGTAATACTCTATTATCGGTTTCAGCTGCAAATATTACTGAACTATCAAAGCAAGACTGCCGGGCAATGACAAATGCGGGTGTTATGTCCCCAAGCGCCCCCGTACAGTGTGATCGTTTAAGAAAAATCCAATTTAACTATATTGATTTTCAAAACAAACAACACAATAACGGTTCAATTATCGTCATGGACGCGGTATCACCTTACATCGCGGCCATTTTTGAGCGTTTATATCAATTGCAGTTTCCAATCAATAAAGCACAACCAATACGCCTCTATCAAGGTAATGACGACCTCTCAATGGCGGATAATAATACCTCGGCATTTAACTATCGACCTATCGCAGGTAAGCGTTCACTATCCATTCATGCCTATGGTTTAGCCATTGATATTAACCCAAAACAGAATCCGTTCGTTGAATTTGGTGAGCAAGGTAGTGCAAGCTTCAAGCCTGTGGATGGGGCTAAATACGCGAACAGAATGCAATTTAGATATGGTAAAGAGCAACGCCAAGGTTTTGCCGAAGATGTCGTTGCCACCTTTGCTGATAATGGCTTTTTATATTGGGGTGGTTTTTGGAATACACCGATTGATTACCAGCACTTTCAAGTCAGCCGTAATATGGCCAACTTAATGTCGGCAATGCCAGCGGATCATGCCAGTCAGTTTTTTGATAATTATGTACTCTGGTATCAATCATGTAAGGCCAGTTACCCTACAGCTTATGCGCAGCATAAAGTGAACGACTATGTACATTATTTAGAGACCAAGCTAAATAGCAAGTCAGTCAGTAAAACCTTTACTCGATCACCAGAAAAAGTAATAGCGGCAATACAACAACCGCTACAAACTTCAGCTATTTGTGTCAGAGATTAAACTGTGCAATAAATTAAGCAGTGTAAGAAATTAAAGTCTCCGACTGAGGCTGTTATTATTCCTCACCTAATTGTTTGTAAGGCCAATAGAAATGACCTGCACGGATAATAACGGTCGATATTGCTAATACTAATGCTGCAACCGATAGCCAAACGACATCCACACTCTGTAGTTCTTTCATACCTAACGTTACATAACGGGCAATAGCCATTATCGCGATGTAAATCGGATAACGAACCGGGATCTTACCGTTAACGACAAACTGCTGGATCATGGCGAGTACTTCGAGGTAGATAAACATTAACAAGATATCCGTTAATTTTACCGTTTGTTCTTCATAGACATGAAAAAAGTCATTTGCCATCGCGTAAATTGTTGCAATAGTTATGAAAACAAGCAACACAGCTTCGATATAGCTAAATATTTTTAAGAAAATGTGACTAAACTTTTTTGGTAAATGTGATGGCATACTTGCTCCGCAATATAAATATAATTCTCATTTTAAATAATGAGTTACCTGACAATATACAATAATTTGGTAACTATTGTATATTCCAACAGCCATATTATCCGATTAACAACAAGCTTGATTACATCTCGTCGAAGTTCCGTAATCACCATACGAGATGGCTTACCTTACTTTCGACGTCGTGAAGGATTCCGATTATCTGTAGCCAGCTCCTCTAAAGTGAAGAGAAATAAAACCCTGAACGTAAAAGCGCTCGGGTTTTATCCTTTAAGCGCAAACTTCAGTATAGGTTTTGAGCTCAGTTGTTCCCCTCAGTATCCAACCTTCAATGTTTGTCGCTTTGATCATTAAATAGTCCAAAGAAGGGGCAAACCAAAAAATAGCATTACTATCTTGTATTTCAACTACTTTAATCGCCTCTATATCGCCAAAGTAGCGAGTAGATAGAGTCTCCTTGCCTACAACCTGATATTCAAATAGTTCCATTTCATCTGTTGCTTGTCGTAAGGTATAGAAATGTGTTTTACCTTGTCTTACATTCATTTGGAGCTGCATGGTGATGGTATCCATGTCTTGTAATGGGTATTGCTTACTGTGATATTGTGTTATTTCACCATTCAGTAAGACGTTGCTATCTAAACCATTGGCACTCATGTTTACGCGCATTTCTCTATTTCTAAAACCAGTCATAACTTGATAAAATTCAGTGGTAAAATAGCGGTTTGTTTGTGCTTCATAGCGTGAACGAGATGTTTGATAGAAGGTAGTACTAATACCGAGTATGCTCATATTACTATGCGTTAAAAAAGACAAGTCAGCGCCTTGTTGTGTGATCTGTCGTTGCAGCTCTCCAGTATGAAATCCATTGAGATAGAGGTCATAAATAATTTCTTGTTCACAAACGACGTTATCCTCCGCTCGAACAAAAAAACTGATTAATCCACTGCTGAAAATGAACAAGACTACTTTTAGCATATTAGCCTAAAATACTTCATTAATGTTTAAATAAAATTCAGCACCGTCATCACCAAAGCCAATATCTGCACGTAAATTAACTCTATCTTTAATATTAAATCTAAAACCAGTACCGTAACTGATTAAGGTATCGTCAAATAACCCAGATATGTTATTCGCGACAGAACCCACGCCAGTCCAAAAGACCATACCAACACGCCAATAAATAGGGATGCGATATTCAACTTGGCTAAATACCATGTTGTTATCTACGTACCGGCCTTCGATATAACCTCTTAGCTTTTCGTCACCACCGAGGTTAGCAAGTTGCACAAAGGGCGTATCATCACTATTAAACTCACCTTTTACTTGCCATGCGAGTGTTCCTGTCAGATTTTGGAATTGATGATATTGGCTATAGTAGACTTGGTATTGCTCATATGTTTCAGATTGTGAGTTGCTGTACATCTGGTTAAATTGAAAACCTAGATTAATGCCTTTAAAAGCATTATCAACGTTATCTCTGGAATCGTAATCAATCTTAATTGAGCCACCCATACTGCTGTCTTTAACGAGTAAGTCTGTATTATTCGTCGTATTAACATCAATATCACTGGGATTAATATAGGCACCTATAACACCAAAGCCGAGGTAAATATTGCTGGCTACTTTACGTAACCATATAACATTCGCAGAGAACTCTTCTGAGTTATAACTTGTGACATTCTCAGATTGACCAGATAAACCATAAAAATAGCTTACATCATTGGCAATATTGGCATGAATAAATAATCTATTTTTATCTGATTCAAAGAAGTTTTTATTTTTTAGGCTCACGCCATAAGAGTTATTTTCTGAGTAATAACTATTAAGAGAAAGAGATGAAGGCTGGCTTAATTTAGTGTCTGATAAATTATATAAACCCACATACAAGGCACCAATACCAAGGCCTTTTTCGGGTGTGTAATAGGCTGTCGGGATAATACTGGAATTTAACCCTTGTTCTTTTTCATATGTTTGGCTGGCACCTAATGAATTTAAAATATCATCCAGAGACTGCGTCGCGATATTCTCAGGCCAGTCAAATAGCGGCAGGGTTGCTAAACTTTGTTCTGTCGCGACGGCTGAAAAACTGGTTAGCGCAGCTATGAATAATATACGTTTATAATTTAACAAAGAGAGAGCCGCCAATTGTAATAATACTATGCGGCGTTTATTCGCTACATGCAGATTGATATGGCTTTATGTTATCACTGTCTATTAAAGTGATAAAGCCTCATCAGAGTGAGGCTTTATCATAAAACGTTCTCGTTACGCTGTTACCTGTTGTTCTTCTGATTGTTTAAGTACCGCATAACTCACGCCCGTCACCAGTGTACCCGCAACAATCGCGACTAAATACATCAATACAGGTGTAATGGCGTTTGGAATTAACAGTACAAATAAACCGCCATGTGGTGCCATTAGTTCAGCGCCAAACAACATAGATAGCGCGCCCGTTAATGCTCCACCAGCAATACAGCTCGGGATCACACGCATTGGATCGCGCGCTGCAAACGGAATTGCACCTTCAGAGATAAAGCATAAACCTAAGACGAATGATGCTTTACCCGCTTCTTGCTCGCTATTATTAAACTTACGTTTCGCAAGCAATGTCGCCAGCCCCATACCTAACGCAGGTACCATACCCGCAGCCATGACTGCTGCCATTGGCGCATAGGTTTGCGATGCTAACAGACCAACACCAAAGGTATATGCGGTTTTGTTGACTGGACCCCCAAGGTCGAAACACATCATGCCGCCAAGAATGATACCCAGCAATACTGCGTTAGCCGAGCCCATATTATTCAAGAATTCAGTTAATGCATTCATTGCCGCAGAAACCGGACCACCGACCACATAAATCATCACTAGACCAGTGATCAATGACGCTAAAAGTGGAATAATTAAGATCGGTTTCAATGCTTCCATCGACTGTGGCAACTGGACTTTTTCGGCAATTAACTTAGCGGTGTAACCCGCAAGGAAACCTGCAACAATACCACCTAAGAAACCCGCGCCAGTTGAACTTGCTAACATACCGCCAATCAAACCAGGCGCAAGGCCTGGGCGATCCGCAATCGAGAAAGCAATAAAGCCCGCAAGTACCGGGATCATTAACGCAAAGGCCGAACCACCACCAATAGTCATTAACGCGGCCGCTAATGTACCCTCTTCTTTAAATGCTTCGATACCAAATACAAATGACAACGCGATAGCCAAACCACCCGCAACGACTAACGGCAGCATGTGTGAAACACCTGTCATCAAGTGTTTATAAGCGCCGGTTTTTTCCGAGCCTGCTTGTTCACTTGTCGACGTTTTACCATGACGATAAACTTGCGCGTCATTAAAGGCATTATCCATTGTCTGTGTGGTTTTCTTCAATGCTAAACCGGTACTGGTTTTATATACTTTCTTACCATCAAAACGGGCTAAATCGATATCAATATCTGCAGCAATAATAACAATATCCGCAGCGGCAATTTCAGCACTACTCAATTGATTTTTAGCGCCAACAGAACCACGCGTTTCGACTTTAATGGTATGCCCTAAGCGTTTACCTTCTTGCTCTAACGCTTCCGCTGCCATAAAGGTATGTGCAACGCCGGTGGACAAGC
>NZ_ABCQ01000027.1 GCF_000170855.1 Moritella sp. PE36
TCCCCGACTTCTGCCACTAACGCCAGACGCTGTGCGAGTAAGTCAACCAACTGCTGGTCAACATCATCGATTTTATCTCTTAATTTACCTAACGGATCCAGTTTCACTGACCATTCACCTCATAACGTCCTTGATGTACTATTTACCTAGATATGTATCGATCTAAGGACTATGTTCTTTTAGTCAAACAGCCGCTTAGCTCCGCTGCTGTTTCACGTAATAATGTATCAGTCGTATCCCAATCAATACACGCGTCGGTCACAGATACACCGTATGCCATATCAGCAATAGGCTGTTCTGATGATTGATTACCACCATGTAGATGACTTTCAATCATGACACCCATGATTGAACTATTACCTTCTTGGATCTGGTGAATAACATTTTTCGCTATCAGCGGTTGTAGTTCATGGTTTTTATTCGAATTAGCATGGCTGCAATCCACCATCAAACTTGGACGTAAACCCGCTTTGACCATGTCTTGCTCGGCTAATGCAACGGCAACTGAATCATAGTTTGGTTGTTTACCACCACGTAAGATCACGTGACCATCAGGATTACCCTGAGTTTGTAGTAACGCAACTTGACCGTCTTGATTAATACCCATGAAGCGATGTGAATGAGATGCAGACTTCATCGCATTGATTGCCGTTGATAAACTGCCGTCGGTACCATTTTTAAAACCAACAGGCATAGACAGACCAGACGCCATTTCACGGTGAGTTTGTGACTCTGTAGTACGCGCGCCAATCGCAGACCAAGAAAATAATTCAGCAAGGTATTGTGGGCTAATTGGATCGAGTGCTTCCGTGGCGGTTGGAATTTCCATTTCCGCTAGGGTAATAAGTAGTTTACGCGCATTGATTAAACCAGTTTCAACATCAAATGAGCCATCCATGTGCGGATCATTAATCGCGCCTTTCCAGCCAACAGTGGTACGTGGTTTTTCAAAATAGACACGCATAACAATATATAGCTGCTCGCCTAATTCGTCATGCAGTGCTTTTAATCTGCCGGCATATTCTAACGCCGCTTTGTCATCATGGATTGAGCAAGGACCACACACCACAAGCAAACGTTTATCTTTACCAGCAATAATATTAGCAATCGTTTCACGTGCTGTTTGTATATAACCAAGGGCATGATCTGAAATAGGTAATTTAACTTTTAATTCGGAAGGGGTCATCAATACTTGTTCAGAACAAATATGTACATTATTTAAGGTGTCTTTTTCCATTACGTTGCTCATATATCCTATTTATTATATATAAACAACATACCGTAGCAGAATGTGATTGCAAGCACTATTTTGTCAAAGAAGTTTGTCAACAAAACGTGATGAAAGCCTACATACTTTCAAGTGAAGGTCGTGCTAAGATACAACTCAGAAATTACCGCTATTTCGCTTAAACGAAGATTCCGAAGAAGTCTGGTTTTATAGTATTGACATTATAATCAATATTAATGATAGTTAACGGTAAGCCCTTACACCGATCAATAATATAATTGTGGAAATAAAATAATGAGTAATCAGTTAGAACAGCTAAGTAAATTAACCACTATTGTTGCAGATACAGGCGATGTGGAAGCGATTAAATTATACCAGCCTCAAGATGCGACGACGAATCCATCACTTATCTTAAAGGCAGCTGCATTACCGGCTTATCAACCATTAGTAGCACAAGCAATTGCGTATGCGAAAGAAAATGCAACGCCAGAAACACAAGTTGCACTGGCATGTGACAAACTAGCTGTATTAATTGGTAAAGAGATCTTAACGACAATTCCAGGTCGTATCTCGACAGAAGTTGACGCACGTCTTTCTTACAACACTGAAGCAAGCGTTAAACAAGCACTACTATTAATCGACTTATATAAAGCAGTTGGCATTGAGAAAGAAAACATTCTGATCAAACTGGCTTCTACTTGGGAAGGTATCCGCGCTGCAGAACAACTTGAAGCAATGGGCATCAACTGTAACCTAACGTTACTCTTCTCTTTCGCTCAAGCGCAAGCATGTGCTGAAGCTGGCGTATTCCTAATCTCTCCTTTCGTTGGCCGTATCATGGATTGGCATAAAGCGAAAACAGGCGAAACATATGAAGGCGCTAACGATCCTGGCGTTATCTCGGTAAGCACGATCTACAACTACTACAAAGCATCGGGTTATAAAACGGTTGTTATGGGCGCAAGCTTCCGTAACACAGGTGAAATCCTAGCCCTTGCTGGTTGTGACCGTCTAACAATTGCACCACAGCTATTAGAAGAGCTACAAAACTCTTCAGAGCCTGTTGTACAAGCGCTATTCTCAGAAGCTGATGCAGTAGCACCAAAAGCGAAACTAACAGAAGCAGCATTCCGTTGGGATCACAGCCAAGATCCGATGGCAGTTGAAAAACTAGCTGAAGGTATCCGTAACTTCGCTATCGACCAAAACAAACTAGAAGCGATGATTACTGACTTATTCTAATTTGAATAAACATAATCGTTGTTAACAAAAACGCCCAACGCATTACTCGAGAGAGTATTACGTTGGGCGTTTTTTTATGCATTATTTAACCAAACTACGGTGCTGTAGCTCGGCTATATAATATCGACACAATAGCTATATAACGATTATACTTTTGGCCAAGCCAATGTCTCAGGCTGTGCATAAGCAACTAATGCTTCTTTACACGCTGGTGTCGCAAATAGCTCACCACTAAATTCATCAGCCACAAAACTAAAGTCTTCACCATCTAAGGTAAACTGTAAGCAATACGCGTGTAGGTAAGCGCGATCATATTTCCAAGCATCAGCACTTTGATATAGCGGATCACCACAGATAGGGCTACCTAGGCTGTTTAAAGCAACACGTAATTGATGTGTCTTGCCAGTATGTGGTTTCAATACTACTAAACGTTTGCCATCACCAATACTCTGGGTGAAAAACTGAGTCACAGCAGGGCTAGTTAATGTCTTAGTTAAACGCCACATGCTACGACGTGAACGCTCCATATCACCTTTCACTAAACCTTGTTTTTTCTTTGGTTTGCTATCAATGATACCCAAGTAATATTTTTGGATCTCATGCAATTCAAATAGCTTGGCTAATTTAGCTGCCGCTTCTGATGATTTAGCCAGTAACAACAATCCTGATGTCACTTTGTCTAAACGGTGTACTGGAAAAACTAATCTGCCAATATCCTTTCTGACAATAGAACAAATACCATCAACGCCGTCTTCATCATGAAAACCGATGCCCGCTGCTTTGTTGATAACCAAGAAATCATTATTCTGAAATAAAATGCTATACATTAAAAAAACCAATGCTGAAAATGAGGCCGAAGTGTACCCTAAATAAGCAATATACCCAAGCTACTTCAAGATGCGCAACCAGCAAACCGAATGAAGCGTATATTCAAGGCATCAAGTAACTTGGGTATAAAATCATATCCACCAGCTATTTTTAACGCTAGGATAAGTAATAGTACGCTAGGATAAGTAATATTAACAAAAGAGAGGACCTTGACTGTGCCAGAGATCAAAGCTGAAATTGATATTTACTATTGCCGACAGTGTAACTGGATGTTGCGCTCGACTTGGCTAACACAAGAACTTCTGCATACCTTTGGTGAAGACATAAGTAAAATAAGCTTACACCCAGATACTGGCGGTCGTTTTGAGATCCATTGTAATCAGCAATTGATTTGGGAACGTAAACAAGACGGCGGTTTCCCCGAAGCGAAAGCATTAAAGCAACGGGTACGGGATATTATCGCCCCAGAACGCGATCTCGGCCATAGTGATCGTACGGTATAATCAAATGATAACGACACCATTATTGAACACACAAGCTTTAACCGGACAAACGCAAAATCATGTGATCGCACTGCCATTACAGTCCAAGCTTATTCACCAGCAAGCATTAACTGCATTTCAGCAGTTACAAACACGTGCTAAACAGGCTGGATTCAATCTCGACGTCGTCTCTAGCTTTCGTTCTTTTGAGCAGCAACTGAGTATTTGGAATAATAAGTTTAACGGTCTCAGACCCATTCTGGATCATGACAGTCAACCACTCGATCACGCTATACTTAGTGAAGAACAAAAAGTATTCGCGATATTACGTTGGTCAATGTTACCGGGTGCCAGTCGCCATCATTGGGGCAGCGAGATTGATGTGTGTGACTATAGCGCGTTACCCAAGGATTATCAGTTACAACTGATCCCACAAGAATATGATGAAGGTGGCTATTTAGCGTCGCTGTCAGCTTGGTTAGATGACAATATTGCCGGCTGTGGTTTCTATCGTCCTTATCGTCAAGATCTGGGTGGCGTGTCACGCGAACCTTGGCACTTAAGTTACCAGCCTATCGCCGAACCAGCACAGCAAGCATTCACACTGGCGTTAATTACGGACACGATTCGCAATGCGGACATTCAAGGTAAAGTAGCTATTTTAGCCAATATAGAACAGATTTATACCCAGTATATTTGCAACGTTGCAGCACCCAATTAATATTTAATAACGACTATCAATTAACAATAGGAGGATTTATGGTTTGGCTCATTATTCTAGTGGCCTTAGGTTTCATTCTAGGGTCAATCATGGCGTTAAAATACACCGCAAACATGAAAATGAAGATACCAGAAGAAATTGAACACCAATTTAACAAAGCTTTACATCTGGATGCCGGAAAACATGCCAAAGCATTACCGGATGATGATGACGACAAAGACCAGCAAGAATATAACAATGAATACCGTAATGAATACAATAAAAATCAAATGCCAGATGATGTAAAAAAAGACGCTGAAAAATAACATTCAATAAGTTGTATTTATAAATAATAGCTATAACAATAAAGGCCTATGTATTGATATACATAGGCCTTATTTTTATTTCATGATTAACACCCTAGGTGTTGCACATTACTCTTCGTTTGCTGCTTTCTCTGCACGTAATGCATCAGCTGCATCTTTCAAGCTAATAAATAACTGGCTCATCACTTCAGCTGACAATGGTTGTTTGTCTTTACCAAAGAACGCGATTGAAGTATGGCCTTTTATTTCGCCAACCTGAATACGGTAGTCATCTTCCGCGAGGGTTACCGGCGTTACTTTATTGTCAGTCCAGAACTTATCAGACTGTTCATCAAAGCTCACTAACATAGTCGCAGCAAGTTTATCTTCGTCTTCAACTGTCATACCCACTTTGCCTAATACCATTGGTAATAACTTCCAAGCATCATCAAACGGGATATTTAAGGTAATAACAGGGTGTTTCTGATCAACAAAATCAATTTTAAGCTTCGACGCTTTTTGTTCTGCCGTTTCTTTGTTATTACCTTCAATACGGTCAATTTCGTAATAGATATTAACTAGATTTAACATCTGCACGGCAAAACGACGGCGATCGCCTTTACTTAAGTTATTATCAACCTTAGTACCTTCTAAGCGTTCTTCGTGATCAATCAAATCCACTTGCAGACCGACAGTACGCTTACTTGCCGCGGTTAATAACGTGAATTTATAACGTTGCTTGAGTTCGTATTCCGATACTTCTTTAAACTCATCAAACGTCTCTTGGTTAATTAACCAATCAGTTTCTAAAGTATGATTCGTCTCATCTAGCTTGGCAATCGCCACTTTTTTGTCGGCTAAGAAGTTGGCTAATAATGTCCATACCTGCGCAGAAATATTCTCTTGTGAACTACGGCTATTAAACCAAACCGTGACATTTTCACTGCCTTCTTCAACACGTACTAATGGCGATAACGCTAAAATTTGTACTGGCGAACGAACATCAACATCAGCACCAACCGGGCGATTTCCAGTCCCTTCGGCTAATTCAGGCACGTTATAACGCTGTGTGTATAACGGTGTATCAAGCCCTTCTACAATCACCAATTCTGGCTGTGTTGTCTGCTTTAAATATTCAAAGTCTTGATTGGCCTGACGTCTTGTATCTGTTCCTGAACAAGCACTGACTAAAATAGCACACGCTAATACGCTATAACGCTTTGCGTTAGTCAAGCGGTGACCTGTTGATGACATAGTCATAGTATTAATATTCCCTAATTCAAAAATTTATGCATCCACTGCAAGCGCGAGTGCCGCACTCACTTGAGCATGATATTGCTGATCTAATTCAATTAACGGTAACCGTAAATTAGCCGTTGCAGTCAAAGATAACTGGTTGCACGCCCACTTTACCGGGATTGGGTTTGCTTCGACAAATAAATCTTGGTGTAAACGCATTAATTTGTTATTAATTTCAGTCGCTTCTTGGCGCTTTCCTGCTAATGCTAACGAACACATACGGCTCATGGCATCGGCAGCGACATTACTGGTAACAGAAATAACCCCATTACCGCCTTGCAACATAAACTCGCAGCCCGTTGCATCATCACCACTATATAGTAAGAAATCATCCGGAAGGAAGGGTTTAAGCTGAGTTAAACGCGTTAAATCACCGGTAGCATCTTTGATACCTATGATAGCATTAAGTTCCGCTAATCTAACCACGATCTCATTACTAATATCACAACCCGTACGACTCGGTACATTATACAAAATCTGAGGTAAATCACAGGCTTCAGTGATCGCTTTATAATGCTGATATAACCCTTCTTGGGTTGGCTTATTATAATAAGGCGTGACACAAAGTCCGGCTGTTACGCCTAGCTTGTGTAATTCTTGACTTAACTTAATGGCGTTACGAGTGCTATTTGACCCTGAACCAGCAATAATCGCGATACGACCTTGCGCCATGTCCAGTACTGCTTTAACCACGGCAAGGTGCTCATCTTGGGTAAAAGTACAAGACTCGCCAGTCGTGCCCAATACAGCCAATGCGGTGGTATTGCTCTGGATGTGATATTCAACTAAACCTTGTAAAGAGCAAAGATCGACGTCTCCATTGTCGAGCATAGGAGTGATAAGTGCGACGATATTACCTGTTAACATATTGGCCTTGTTATAACTGACTATAAAACACGTGGCATAGTAATATGTAGCAGTCAGTTGCCGCAAGCATATTCTGTTATATCTACCTAAGCTAGCTGCCAACATCAATATGCTGGTTGATAAGCTTACAGATTGTTGCATCTTGAAGTTGCTTGGGTATATCATGCTCTACTGTTTACTTACTTTAATTGACTCGGAATAAAAGGACCTGGAACAAAATGACGCAGAATTTAGTTATCACCGCCCTTGGCAGCAACAGTCCAGGTATCGTCCACAAACTGATTGGCCACGTCAGCAATTGCGGCTGTAATATCGTCGATAGCAGACTGGCTATTTTTGGTAATGAGTTCACCCTGATCATGCTGTTGTCTGGAGAATGGAACGCTATGATCCAGCTTGAATCTAGCTTGCCATTAAAGAGTCAAGAGCTCGACTTAATTACCATGATGAAGCGCACCGAACGTCACGAACCAATTAGCTATGATCATACCATTGAAGTTGAAGTAACGATCCCTGATGCAACCGGCATTATCGAGAAATTTACATTATTCTTTACCAATAATAATCTTAATTTAGCCGGACTACGCTCAGAGATATTAACCGCGGCAGACAGCTCAGATATACTTAAAGCACATTTTACGCTAAATACGACGTCGGACTGTGATTTGGCTGTTTTAGAATCGGAACTCAGCGGACTGTGTACCATTTTGAATGCTGAATATCACTTCATGGTAGAACACAAAACTGCCATATCTTAGCTGAAAAAACGCGGTTAGTAGCAAATAACTCACCGCGTCTAATGTTTTATCTCCGCCTGTACAACTGCTTAATTAATCAATGAAGACAACCCCTGATCCGCATCTCTTAATTCCAATTTCTTACGGTTTTGGCGTCTTAATATATAAGGCATTAAGAACATATATATCCCCGTTATCCACAGCATCAGTAACATCACCGCTGCAGGTAAGAATAACCATAATTTAGCATACTCATGAAAAAATGAACCATCGTGTAACGATTCAATTAGATCTGAACGTCGATATTCGACTTGTAATATCTTACCGCTGATAGTATCAATTTGAATTTCAATTTTGTTTTTAGCCTTTACTTTCACAATGCCCTTAGAAGGCCTAACATCCATCCGACTGACGTTTTTCCAACTCCGTATCTCGGCTTCAGGTACTGTACTAGCGATATCCAAAATTTGTTGAAAAGATAATGTAGGGACTTTGCCCTCACCTTTCATACTCGCAGGTTGAACCCAAGTGAATTCTTTTTTTACTTGCAGTAATAATCCACTAATAAGCACAACAATTATAGGTAGCGCGATGATTGCCGCGCCCCAATAATGGGTTTTACGGTTGACTCGTTTCCAATTTACTTTTTTCATACAACGTCCTTGTTATCTAGTCTAGATTCTAAATGACGGAGAGTGTAATGATAATGATTACCACTTGCAACAATAAAAGGGTGAATGGACAATAACAAAGAGCACGCTAATCAATAATAAAGAAAATAAAACCTCAAAACAGTGACTCATAAACAACAATAACCATACATAAAATACATTAGCCTTTGAATGGAAAAAGTGTCTTTCTAATCAGGTGGTTAATAATAAATACAAACTGCCCTACTCTTATATTTATATGCGATTTCAGCGTGCATAAAAACATTTCCACTAAAACGTAACATTAAAAGGATTTAACATGACGTTTAAAAAACTAACCACCCTCGCGGCTATTCCCCTACTGAGTTTCAGTCTGCATACTTTCGCTGATGAAGTGATTAATGATGATTTAATTATCAGTTCATCCCTGTGTGTCGGTATAGAGTGTGTCGACGGTGAAGATTTTGGTTTTGATACTATTCGCTTAAAAGACGACAACCCACAGATCCGCTTTGTTGATACCAGTAGCACATCTTCATTTCCAAGCAATGATTGGTTAATGGGTGCTAACGATGATAGCAATGCCGGTTTACCCCACTTCTTTATCAAAGACGTGACTGGCGATAGTTTGGTATTACAATTAACGGCAGGTGAAAATGGGGGCGTGGCACTCGGTGCTGGCTCGACGTTAGAAGACAACAGCATCTCAGTGGGCTCTGTTGGTAATGAACGTAAAATTGTACACGTGGCGGCAGGGGTCAATAATACTGATGCCGTCAATGTAGCGCAATTTAACCAATACAAAATTGACGTCGAGGTCGATATTGCCACTAAGGTTGACGATCTTAGCCTGCGCATTGACGCGCTGATCACTCAAATTAAAGAACTGTAACAGTTCCAAATACCCTTTTTATTGGAATTTGTTCAGGAGAATTAAAGATGAGTAAACAGGTAATAAAAACACTCGCGCTTGTGGGTTTATTTAGTCTATCAAGCGGCGTTGCCAATGCCAGTGTGGTTAACGATGCTCAGTTGATTGAAGGCGACTTATGTGTCGGTTTTGACTGCGTCAATGACGAGAACTTTGATGGCGAACTTTTAAGATTAAAAGAAAACAACGTACACATTCGTTTAATTGATACTTCCTCTATCACCCAAGATCATGAAAGCTGGAATATTGGTGCGAACGATAGCAGCAACGGCGGTAACGCCTACCTTAATCTGGAAGTGAAATCATTAACCCAAGATTCCTTGGTATTGAGTGATGGCACCGCGCCATTGTGGGATTGCAGTGTATTGCCACCGATTGATACTGGTGAGTTTATCCCTGCGGGTGAACCTTTCCTCACCCCGTATTCATGTGCACAAGTCTATGTATTTAGCCAAACACCGTATGCCAAATTTTCATCATTAAACGAAGGGGGTGGAGTCACCCTTGGCGTTAACAGCCAGCAAAAAAGTGATGCAAATAGCGTGTCTGTGGGTAATAGCGAATTAACCCGTATGCTGGTCAATGTAGCCGCTGGAATTGCGGATACAGATGCACTAACCCAAGGTAATTTAATCTCGCTTGTTGCCGCTAACCAAGCGTTAGACGAACTCGATAAATTGGACAGAAAACTCGCTCGAATCGAAAGGTTCGTCGCTGTTCTCACTAAGTTTAAAGCGCGTTTCCCGTACTTTTATAACTTTGTTAAAAAGCATCGCTTGAAAAAACTAACCGCCGCAACATCAGGTTTATAATCGAACCCTTGTTATAAAAGAATAACACCGATAAAGGACCGGGTTCATGCTCGGTCTTTATATAGCCAGGTAGCTTGGGTATCTCAATAACGGATCAACTTATCATCGACCGCATCCGCCCAGGCTAAAATACCCCCCGTCAGATTAAACACATGCTTATAACCCTGAGCACTAAGCTGCTGACATACTTTCGCAGAGCGCCCGCCCAGCTTGCAATGAACCACCAGTACTTGTTCGGTATTGAACTCCGCCATATGCACATCGATCTGTGCCATAGGTATATGCTGACTCGGCATTATTTTACAAATTTCGCGTTCATAAGGTTCTCTCACGTCGATTAACACTAAGGGCTCCTTAGCATCCAACCACTGTTTCAATTCTTGCGGGCTGATGTCCTGATAACTGCGTGGTTCAGTACTGGTGGTGATACCACAAAATTGCTGATAATCAATCAATGCATGGATAGACGGTTGCTGACCACATAACGGGCAATCCGGATTTTTTTCAATCTGTAGATATTCAAATTCCATTTTCAGTGCATCATACAGCAGTAACTTACCCGATAAGCTCTCCCCCATTTTGGTCAGCATTTTAATCGCTTCGGTCGCCTGAATTGAAGCGATAATCGCCGGCAATACCCCAAGCACACCACCTTCGGCACAAGAAGGCACTAACCCTGGCGGTGGCGGTGTTGGATAAAGACAGCGATAACAGGGCCCTTGTTGATAGTTAAACACAGTTGCCTGACCGTCAAAGCGGAAAATACTGCCGTAAATATTCGGTTTGTTCAGTAATACACAAGCATCATTCACTAAATAACGGGTGGGAAAATTATCGGTACCATCAATCACCAGGTCATAAGGTTCCATCAACTGCATGGCATTAGCACTGGTCAGTAGCTCGGCATAACAACTGATTTTAATATAAGGATTAAGCTGACGCAGACGTGCCGCGGCACAATCTACTTTCGGCTTGCCGATATCATCGATGGTATACAAGACTTGCCGTTGCAAATTAGATTCATCGACAACGTCATTATCCACTATACCTAAATGGCCAACCCCCGCCGCAGCAAGATACAAACCCAACGGGCAGCCTAACCCACCCGCGCCAATAATTAAAATACTGGAGGATTTTAACGACTCTTGCCCTTCAATACCCATTTCGGGCAACATGATATGGCGGCTGTAACGACTCAACTCCAGCGCAGATAAACGGCTGTCACTACCACCCGCAATTGCCGGCACGATACGCAGTTCACTGCCTTGGTGTAAACGGGTATTTAATCCTTGCTGCTGGCGAATATCGACCTTGTCGTGAAATAGATTGACGAAATTACGCAGCTGTCCGCTGTCATCCATGACTTGTAATTTCAGATCTGGATACAGAATAAATAGCTGTTCAAGTGCCGTCGAAACACTGTCGGCTTCAACCTCTACGGCACTGCTATTATCGGTAAAACGTCGCAACGGGGATGGGATTTTTAGCGTCACTGTCATCATATTAATCTCCCGGATTAATAACTTCCTGATGGAATTCACTGCGATCATCGCTCAATTGCCACGACCGATAACTGCGCACGCGACCCGCAAACACAGCAATAATGATGTAACTGATGCCAGGCCAGGCATGTAACCGATCAAATTCAGAGGGTTGGTCAGGATGATCAGGGTGAGAATGGACAATACTAATGATGCTTTGTCCGTTGGCATCGGCCGTATCTTCGGCTAATTGATAGGCCATGGGATCAATAAGAAAACGCCGCTGTTGATTGTGCCCGTGATCATTGTCACAGGGGATATAATAATCGCCCTTAGCCACGCCAGCTGCGTATGAACCAATAATAAAGCCACAACTCTCATTGGGAAAACAAGACTCAGCCTGATCCAGTATCGCTGACTTGATCGCATCATTAATTTCAATCGTCATGATTGCCACAATCCCGTACTGAAATAACGCTCGCCACTGTCACACATTAAGGTGGTCACGACTCCCTCTGACAGCTCCGCCATTAATTTACAGCAGCCCGCAAGGTATGCCCCCGACGATTGCCCGACAAAATAACCTCGACGGGCCATAGTAAGACACATGCTTTTGGCTTCATTGGCGCTCACATCAAGCCAACGATCAACCAAAGAACCGTCAAAAATTTTCGGTAAGATATCTTCTTTTTCGCCCAAGGGTTTCAGGCCTTCGATACCCGGCCAACGCTCGGGGCGAATACCCACGATGACAACCGCCGGATACTTGGCTTTTAGCCGCCTAGCGATGCCCGTTAAGGAGCCGCCAGTGCCGACACCACAGACAAAATGGGTAATGGGACCTGATACCTGTTCGATGAGTTCCGCGCCTGTGCCATGGTAATGTGCAAGCACATTGGCTTGATTACTGTATTGGTCAGCAAAGAAATATTTATCTGGTGAGTTGGCATATAATTCATGCACATGACGAATGGCTTGATCGTAACCTTCTAACGCATCGGTCTCGATCAGCTGCGCACCATGGGCTCGCAGACGCATTTTTCTTTCGTTGCTGGCATTGTCGGGGATCACGATGTTGACCGCATAGCCGAGCGCTGCGCCAATCATGCTGTAAGAAATACCGGCATTACCGCTACTGGAATCGAGAATTATTTTACCTGGTTGTAACAGGCCGTCTTCAATGGCGCGCGTTAGGATCAGTTTCACCGAGCGGTCTTTAAGTGAACCGCCGGGATTCATCCACTCGGCTTTAGCAAACAAGCTGACACGCTCAGGCTGTGGGCTTAGAAAGCTCAGATTAATTAACGGCGTATTACCAATTAAATCTAGCAGTTCCATGGCGCTCTCAAATAACGTATTTAACGTCAAAGTTATCGATGAAAAATAGTGTTTATAAGTAGGAGAAAGTATAGTTGACGATAGAGCTAAGAACAAAGAACGCGCTAATGCCGCCTATACCGAATAAACATAATCTAAGACTTCACGCTTCTTCGGCCCCTGAATGTGCCACTGCATCACCAGACTGTCGGCGTGTAATACAAATGAGGCATCATAATTATCTGCCGCGCATTGATGTGATTGACGCGTGACTAATTCACCCTGGCCATTTTCAATAATATCAAACAAAAATACCGGTTTATCCCAGCCAAAGCGCAAATGGGTTAAACGAATATGATCGCCTTCGAACTGCCACAAATATTGGTTATGCATCGACACTTTACGATCTGCTGTCATGTAATAATCGCCACGCTCGATAGTTTCGATAATCGCGCCGGATCCAGGCTCGTCCGATTTAATGTCATTAACACTGGCACGGCGTTTAATTAAGCCCTGCCCTTCACCCTGCCAACCAGTGACAGAGTCATTGTCGGCATTGACCTTGAAACTAAATCTGTTCAAACGATTCAGTAGGGTCCACAAGTTAGTCAATGTTTGCACTGTCATCTCCTTAAATACTATTTTTCACTGTTTTATCCATGTACTAAGTCCATTAATACCTATTTGTAATAGTCCTTGTCGAGATGGAAAAACTCCCGCACAATAGTCACATACGATTTATTCATAATCTGTTAATAGTTAGGACTCATATTCATGCAAACTTTAAAGTCTGGTGATAAAGCACCATCGTTTACTCTGCTCAATCAACATAATGAAAGCATTTCTCTTGATTCATTCGCAGGCAAAAAAGTCTTAGCTTATTTCTACCCAAAAGCAATGACGCCGGGTTGTACAACACAAGCCCAAAAACTACGTGATCATATCACAGCATTAACTGAGTTAAATGTAGTCGTAGTTGGCATCAGCCCTGATGAAGTGGAGCGCCTAACTAAATTCAGCGACCGTGATGAATTAAACTTTAGCCTACTTTCAGACCCTGACCATGCAGTTGCAGACGGGTTCGGCGTTTGGGGCCTAAAGAAATTCATGGGTAAGGAGTTTGATGGTATCCACCGTCTGTCTTTCTTAATCGATGAACTCGGTACTATTGAACACGTATTCACTTCAGCATCGCTAAAAGCAGTGCCGTTAGAAGGCGAATACAGCAAGTTTAAGACTAAAGAACATCACCAAGTAGTATTGGATTATTTAGCAGCTAAATAAGCGGTTAATTAGTTTTTATAAATTAGAAGAATAACAACACAAAGCCAATAACGTTTGAGTATTTAATTACTCAAAGTTGTTGGCTTTTTTCGTTTTAAAAAAGTATTTAGAGCCGGGGGGAGTTAAAGCAGATGAAACGTTTACTCCGAATCTATTAAAGGGAAAGGTTATTGCAAAAAAACCTCGAAAAATAGGTGGATAAAAACGGTCAAACGCCCTGTATTTATAGCATTAGATCGAGTTAGTAATATCACGCACAAAGTGCAGAAATACGACCGCAAAGAATAACTTGCAACGTTTACAACAAGTTCCCCGCGTCGGACCTGATTAACTAGATCAAATATCAAACTAAACCACTAAGAATCGACTAGTTATTGCGCAATAAATAGGCTGACCACCTTATTTTTGAGTATATTCAGCCATAAATTAAAATGATAAAGTCCCCAAAATAATTACCCTCACCCCTTTATTTTTTAATTATGAGAGACTTTCATATGTCCATAATATTCCAACGCTTAATAAAAAGTGCTGGCCTTATACTAATATTTTTTGCTGCAAATGCTTCGGCGTGGACCAATGGCCAGAATGCAACGTATGTAATAGGTCAGCCTGATTTTGTAACCGGTTCATCAGGAACAAGTGCCACCACGTTAAATAACCCGAGAGATGCTGCACTCGATATTATTAACCAGAAACTTTATATTGTGGATAAAGACAACAACCGCGTACTTCGTTTTGCATACCCGATAACCTCAAATCAGCCGGCAGCAGAGCTGGTTTTCGGCCAACCGGATTTCGTTTCTGGAAGTATTCCTGCGAGTGCCGGACAAAATACTTTTAATAATCCTTTCGCTATTACTGTTGATGCAACTGGACGTCTGTGGGTCTCGTCGGAAGACCATAGAGTCGTATGGTTTAATAACGCCCACATGATAAGTGCTAACCAACCAGATGCAGACGGAGTGCTAGGCCAGCCTGATTTTACTTCAAGTACATCCGGAGTCACACAAAATAACACGTTTCGCCCAATGGGCATTGATGTGGATGCCAATGGCGTACTTTATGTCTCCGATACTTTCAACCACCGAGTCTTATGGTTTAACAATGCCGCCGAAAAAGCGAATGGCGCAGATGCAGACGGTGTGCTGGGTCAGCCTGATTTTGTAACAAATACAGCTACAATCACCAAGTCCAGCATGAACAGACCCGTTGGTTTACGTGTCTTTGGGTCAACGCTGTTTGTTGGTGATCGATCCAATGGCCGCGTTTTGCGCTTTGATAATGCGGCTTTCAAAGCGAACGGTGCTGACGCAGATGCTGTTCTCGGACAGGCTGATTTCACAACCAACGTAGGTACAATCACCCAAAGTACTCTTGAATACCCAGGTAAAATGGCCATTGATGGCTCCGGAAAACTTTACGTCTCCGACGGATACAACGCAGATAGGGTAATTATTTTCGACAACGCTCTATCCAAGGCAGACGGGGCGGATGCAGATAATGTTATTGGTCAGTTTGACTTCACATCTTCGGGGAGTGATATTACCCAAAACCGCCTAAATATGGACTCCCATGGCGGCGGCCTTGCTTTGGACAGCAGCAGCAACACTCTGCTTGTAAGTGATGATAATAATAACCGTATTATGGTTTTTAAGTCCACAATTACAGGGCCAGAGTTTAACTTGAAAGCAGGAGCTAATTATCTTCCAAGTGGCAGCAGTGTTGATTTTGGAAAAGAACAATCAGATATAATATTCACTATCGAAAACCCAGGCAGTTTGGATCTTGTACTCGACGGCTCACCTAAAGCACATATAACAGGAACAAATGCTGATCAGTTTTTAGTAGTGACACAACCGACTTCACCCATAACAACGTTAAGCAACTCTACCTTTAAAGTCAGATATCAGCCAACCGTTCTTGGAGCAGCAACCGCAACCATAACGATTACGAATGATGATAGTGATGAAAGTTCTTTTATGCTAACGCTTTCTGGAAATGCAATTACAACAGTCGATATTGCTACTAATACTGATACTAATAATTCTATTTCTGGTGGTTCAATTGACTTTCGTTTCAGCTTGTTGATAGCAGTAGGACTGATGCTGCGAGTCTTGGGCCGACGTTATGTTAAACAAAACCAGGGTTAATCAGACTAAGAGAACTGAACAATCTAGAAATTAATAAGGATTACGCCACGCGTGACTTAAACAGTAATAATTGGCAGTGAATGCACTAATAGAAAAACAGCCATTACTTTGCAGTAATGGCTGTTTTTCTTTAGAAATGAATCTTTATTAAGTTGAAACTATTCGCAATTAAGCTTCTGCCAGAATAGCCTCTACGTTCATCTCTTTTTCTTCCTCTACTTTGTTAAAACCTTCATGCAGACGATAGTAACGTTTGTAGACAATGGCTTTTACGTCATTAAATAGTAATTAAAGCCGAGGGGAATTGAAGCACGTTAGTAGATGATGCACTTCTTACATAGTATGCGTTATGTGACTTTCACTTCTTAATTTGTGGCCAAATTAGCTCTGCCATTGCAGTTCTTTAGCCTTCTTAATATACATTTCCATTTGGATCACAAGCTGTTCAATTTCTTGCTGCCCATTTTCAGATTCCGCTAATTTATTTTCAAAATCACAAAGCATCAACTTGATGGCATTTACCATTTTTCACCTCACTATTTCACCCGCAAACAACGCGAATGAGAATTGTTGGCATTATGGTGTATGTCTAATTCGATTTCAATGCTTTATTTTAATTTTGAGATGCGAAACTGATTGAGCATTAAGCCAATAATGCGCAGAGCCAAACACTAAACAGTGTTATATAAAACAGTTCATTTAAAATAAAAATAAGGTAAATGTTGTCGGTATGGTTAACACAGAGATTTATGTCGAAGAATATATATAGGAATATCGGCTAATCAACCAGTCCATTACGCTTTAATCCGCGTCTAACATTTTTACACAATTTACCAACGCGGTTTAATTCATCAAAAGTCGGGGCAGTGCCCTGCTTAACTTGGTCTTCCCAATAACAAAGTTCAGAATCGACTAATTCTAATAATTTCTTCGGACAACCTTCACACGAATCACCACAAATACTCGATTCCGGGGCGTAGAAAGGAAAAACGCCGCGTACTTCTTCAATCAGATTTGTCATTGCGATAGAGAGATTAGGTTTTTGACTCATAATTTTTACTCATAAAGAGACCATCTAAGCACGACAAGAAAAGCGTCACTTGAGAATGGGATAGCTCTGGAGGCGGGATTATACAGCCCCACCCGACAATATAAATTGATATTGGTCATGGCGAGGTGATAAATTTAGCGGCCGCTATTTACCTAAGATCGCATGGGCGATATCTGCCAATGTCTTAATACAGCCCTGAATATCAACCTTAGGATCGCACGCACAGTTAATGCGAATGCAGTGATCAAACTTATTCGTGGCACTGCTGAGTTGCCCCGGTATCACGCCAATGCCCACCTCAATCGCTTTAAGATGCAGTTGGTGTCCATCAATCCCTTTGGGTAATACCACCCACAGAATACAGCCACCTTGTGGATTAGATACCTGCGTGCCTTCGGGGAAATATTGATGAATAAAGGATTGGATTTGATATAGCTGTTTAGCGATCTTCGCCGTCAATTGGCGAACATGGCGCTCATATTTACCACTGTTATAAAACTGCGCCACGACAATCTGCGAAAATTGAGGAGCACTGATATTGGTAAAGGTTTTAAAATAAGAAACTTCTTTGTAGTACGCACCGGGCGCGATCCAGCCGACCCGTAATCCAGAGGCGATGGTTTTCGATACCGACGAGCAATACAGCACCATGCCTTTTTTATCGAATGCCTTGCAGGGTTTTAAACGTGAGCCATCAAACGATAGATCACCTAACAAGTCATCTTCGATTAACGGGATATCGTTAGCCGATAATAACGCCACCAGCTGTTTACGGTTTACTTCCGGCATACACGATCCCAATGGATTACTGTAACTCGGTACTACTAATACCGCCGATATCTGCCACTGTTCTAACGCTAACTCTAATGCTTCGAGGCTCATTCCGGTGACCGGATGGCAAGGTATCTCCAGCGCCTTATAGCCTAATGATTCAATTAATTGCAGTGAACCAACAAAGCCCGGCGACTCCAAGGCAATGGTCGCGCCCGGTTTTGCTACCGCACGTAAGCACACCGACAAAGCCTCTAAACAACCATTGGTAACAATGACATCATCTGACGATACCTGACAACCCGACTCATTCATACGCTTCGCTAATACATCACGTAATACCGCATTACCGGCAGAAAACTGCACTTCGACAATATCCGCCATGTGATGCTTAATCACTTGATTGGCTATTTTTTGTAATGCCGGCGTCGGCATAAAATCACTCGACGGATACGAGGTGCCCATATTCACAACATCCGGCTCACCACACTGATGAAATATCTGACTGGCCAATTCGTGGATCTTCACCGACTTGGGTTTCATGGCGATACTCGGCAGCTCAATCGCAACGTCAGTACGGGTATTAAAACACACGTAATAACCCGATTTTGGCCGTGCCTCAATAAGGCCGACGATCTCAAGTTCTTCAACCGCTCTTTGAATGGTGGCAATGCTTACTTTGCGCTTTACCGACAAGGTTCTCAGCGAGGGTAATTTATCGCCTGGTAAATATACCCCCTGAGTTATAAGGTCGCGTAGATCGTCAGCTATTTGCTGATATAACAGTACTTTAGTCATTACTCTCGTCATTGATGTTGGCTACTTTTATGATTTCATTTAACGTATTGCATAGTCGACATGGCATAGACCAGTACAGTTTACACAATTACTCACCAGTACAGTGACAGATTAACATAACTGTACTGGTTTATTTATCGTTTTCTTGAATCTGTACTGCACATTTAATTAAGGTTAATCTTATATCAATTGAATAACACAGCACTAGGAAGTCGTAATGAACTCATCTTTAGCAATTGACCTGACACCAAAATATGTTTCACACCAGCCAGACCAACACGGGTACATCAATTATAGCGATGAGGAACACAATACTTGGGCGACGCTCTACAACCGTCAAACCGAGATTATTAAAGACCGTGCTTGTGATGAATTTATCGCCGGTATCGAGCTGCTACAAATGGGCGCCGACCGTATTCCACAACTGCCGGATATCAACCGTAAATTAAAAAAATTAACAGGCTGGCAAGTCGAAAACGTGCCTGCTTTAATTGGTTTTGAACGCTTTTTTGAATTGCTGGCGACCAAACGTTTTCCGGCAGCTACTTTCATTCGCACCAAAGCAGACATAGACTACATTCAAGAACCGGATATTTTTCATGAATTGTTTGGTCACTGCCCACTGCTTACCAATCAGGCTTACGCTGATTTTTCTCAGCATTACGGTGAATTGGGGTTAAAGGCCGACAAAGCCGATCGTCCTATGCTGGCACGTTTGTACTGGTTCACTATTGAGTTTGGTTTAATGCAAAGTCAGCAAGGTTTGAAGATCTTTGGTGGTGGTATTCTGTCATCGAAACAAGAAACTTGCTACAGCTTAGACAGCGACATTCCCAATCGCCAGCCACTGCAAGTGATAGAGGCATTTCGTACCCATTACCGTATTGATGAGTTACAAAAGAATTACTTTGTGATTAACCAGCTATCCGACTTACAACAGTTAATTAAGCTCGATTTAATTAGCTTGATTAAAGAAGCCAAAAAATTAGGCATGAAACCGTCAGCTTATGCACCAAAAGAAGATGCCGCTTGTTAGACTTTGATATTAAAGATGAACCTAACAAATTAGGCAGAATCTGTATTTAAACCCTTATTTAACCCTTTTATTTTAAAATTATAAAAAAGAGTAATAATCATGACAGAATTAAATTTACAAAGTTGCCAAGCATGTCGCGCCGATGCCCCACAAGTCAGCGACGCTGAATTAGCCGTATTAGTTAATCAGATCCCAGATTGGACGGTGGAAGTACGTGACAACATCATGCAATTAGAACGTGAATTTAAGTTTAAAAACTTTAAACAAGCGATCGCATTTACCAATCGAGTGGCTGATATGGCAGAAGTTGAAGGCCATCACCCTGCGCTATTAACTGAATGGGGCAAAGTAACGATCACCTGGTGGTCACACAGTATTAAAGGCTTACATAAGAATGATTTTGTGTGCGCGGCTAAAACCGACACATTACTGGCTGGCTAAATAAATAAACAAGCAAACAGCCCGTGACCTAAAGTAAAATTTAGATCCACGGGCTGTTTATATACCCGTCGCCTTTGAAGCTGCATGAGTGTTGGCTGCGTTCTCTCAGCCCAATCACATAGTAGAACTATGCTCAGGGACTTCGTTCGCTTGCCGCCTACATGCAACTTCAAGTGTCTTGGGTATAGTTTGGCTACTTTTGATGAAACCAGCTAATTAAACTTCCGCTGGTGTATCACCGCGTTTAGGCCAAGCGTTTAACACCGCTTTCACTAAGGTTGCTAATGGGATAGCGAAGAACACGCCCCAGAATCCCCACAGGCCACCAAACACTAATACCGACATAATGATCGCAACGGGGTGTAAGTTTACCGCTTCCGAGAATAATAGCGGTACTAATAAGTTACCATCGAGTGCTTGCACGATACCGTAAGCCACCATCATATAAGTGAATTCTGGCGTTAGTCCCCACTGGAATAAACCCACAACCATCACCGGAACAGTCACTGCCGCCGCGCCAATGTAAGGAATTAATACCGAGAAACCCACCAATACCGCTAGCAGTGCTGCATATTGTAAATCAGTAAAGAAGAATACTAACCAAGTACAGAAACCCACTATGATAATTTCAAATACTTTACCGCGAATATAATTGGCAATTTGGCCGTTCATTTCGGTCCATACTTCCATCGCCAGACGACGATTCTGCGGCAAAATACTGACCAAGGCTTTGACCAGAATAGTCTTGTCTTTCAGCATGAAAAACACTAATAACGGCACTAAGATTGAATAAATTAGGATCGCAGCAATATCAAATAAAGACGCAAAGGAAGCACTTAATATCATCTCGCCAGATTTAACCACATGATCTTGCACTGCCAGCGAGGCTGCTTTAATCAACTCGGCATTAAAAATATCCGGGTTTTCTTGTGGTAACATCAGCAAGAATTCTTGCCCTTGCTTGAGCATAGTCGGCATTGCTTTAACCAATGTTACCCCTTGATGCCAGACAGTCGGTATTAACCCTAACGTGAGCATCACCATCATGGTGACAAACAGCAGTAAAATAATCACTGTTGCCCAGGTTCTCGACAACCCTAAACGCATTAATCGTATTAATGGCCAATCCAGTAAATAAGCCAATACGATAGCCACTAAAAACGGTGTAATTAAGCTACCAGCGAAATAAATAACCGAAAAGCCGAATACTAATAGTAAGAATAAAGTGACTGCATGTGGGTCAGAAAAACGTTCCTGATACCAACGAGATACGACAGAGATCATAAATTGTGATTGCCTTAAGATTGAGTTTTTAGCTGGGTGAGAGATAAGTGCTGCGTTAGCTTTGTCACCTTAATACGTAACATTAATGGACTATTTTCTAATTCAACAACTGCTTGACCAAGACTGATTAAAAATTTAGGTATATCTTGACGAGAACCAGGATCGGTCAGTAATACGATAGTGTCGGTGCCGAGCTCAACTTGCTTTAACCATAGTTTTACTTTTATCAATGGTAAAGGACAAGTGAAGGTACTAAGGTCTAATTGCTGCATTGTATTTACCCGACTTGTTAAGCTAAGAGGCTAAATCAAATGCCCGACGAGAAATTTCGAGTCATTATCAACTGTTTTCAAGCGATACACAACTAGGTTACGGTTTGAATATGAACTAGATAGAGAACTTACTCGATAACTAAAATACAAAAAAGCGGTTAACCCGAAGATTAACCGCTTTTTGTATTCAACTATATTAGTTTAGCGAGACTGATTTAACTCAGCGATAACTAATTTTGCAATTAGAAGCTGTAACGAGCTGCTAGGTGGAAGTCGTTATCCGCGCCTTCAACACCGTTGATACGGTATTCGGCAATAGTACGTAAGCTCTTATTAAAGTCATAACGCACACCGAATACTAGGTCATCAACAGAGTCTGTTTTCGTTGATGACACTGTATCTTCGAGCTCTTGGAAGTTATATAGTACTTGTGCTCGTAATTGTTTAGTAATCTTGTATTCAACAGCTAGCTCATAAGCAGAGTGGTCTTCACCTTTGCCTTCAAATTCAGAGCCTTGCGCAAATGTTGCTGCAATGTTTACTGGACCAGCTTTGTAACTAGCACCCACTAAGAATAACGATGCATCATAGTCATCTGTCGGCGACTTTGCACTAAAACCAGCCGCTAAAGTTAGACCAAAATCAAGTTTGTAAGCCGCCGCTAAGCTGTATTCCGCATCGCTTTCAACATCACTTTGGTTATCATCAAGACGGTATGACGCATCTAACTGTAAACCAGAAAATTTGTTGCTGTATTTTAACGTGCTGTTATCACGACTTGTATTACCTAAGTTACCACCGTATGCATTAGTATAAGCAACATCCGTCAAATCTGACGCTATTGTAAGCGCATTGTATTGACGACCAAAACTGAATGCACCAACGTCACTATCAAGTCCAACGTAGGCTAAACGTGTTTTAGATTTAGGATCACTTTCACTATCTCTAAGATCGAACTGTAATTCATAACGAGCAAACGCTGATAGTGAATCAGAGATATCTGATTTCAGCTTAGCACCAAGACGAATATAAGCATCATTACCATATTCAGATGTTGGTACTTCACCAGCGCTAGTTTCGCTACCGAAGTCATGTCCCGCATAAGCACGGCCATACAAATCAACAGATTGACCATCGTCTTTATAAACTTCAACCGCGCCAACTGTTGATGCGAATAAGCTTGGTAATACCAGTGCAAGTAGTGATTTTTTCATTTTAGGTTCCATTCCATTAGGCAAATTAAAAAGATAAAGGTTAATAGCTGAGTAGATGCTTTAATTGGAATCAATACTAAAGGTGAAATATGACAAAGATGTGTGATAAATATGAACAAAAAATGTAAGATAAATGACAATTTTATGTCGCATTACAACAAACTAAGTCTTTCGACTGATTTATTTCTAGTTATTAAAGGTAAGGTAACCGCACCATGCAGCACAACAAACTCAAGTATTTCCTGATCATCTGTTCCATTTTAATGTTTACCAATATTCTCGTGGGCACGTTAGGTGCACATTTATGGCATTCCCAACTGGTATTACATAACGGGGTTGCTAACTTTGCGACGGCGCGAGACTACTTATTTATTCATACGTTAAGTGTGTTGTTTTTGGCTTTATTAGACAATAAATTTGCTGAAGGAAGTTTTAGCTGGGTCGCAGGTCTACAATTGGTGAGTATTATTACTTTCAGTGGCTCTTTGATACTTTATGCATTAACTGGTGAAAAATGGTTAAGCAACATCACGCCCTTCGGTGGCAGCGGTCTGATGTTGTCGTGGTTATTATTAGTTTGGCGTGCTTGCAAGATTAAATAATACTAGAGTTTAAATTACACTTTTCGATGTTATAAAAAACACAGGTACTCACTGAGTACCTGTGTTTTATCATTTGCGAATAACCAGACTGAACAGCGAATTCAGTCGTTAATAGTGGCGCTAATTAACGGATGCTAATGGTTTCAGAACCCTGTTTTTCTGAAGAGTAAGCGACATGCAGCTCATCATCAAAGTCCATCATTACATCACTGTCAACAGCGCTCACATTTACCACGGCTTTGCCTTTATTCCAACGTTGACTTATTCGATCGCCCAATACCAACATACAGGGCGTTAATACTAAGGTCAGTACCGTCGCAAAGGTTAATCCACCTGCCACAGCGGTTGCCAATTGTGACCACCATTGCGTTGATGGCGCGCCAAATGTGGTGGTGCGATCAACAATATCGATATTCATCTGCAATACCATCGGCATCAAGCCTAAGATGGTCGTCACAGTCGTCAGCATCACCGGACGTAAACGTTGCGCCCCGGTACGTAATACCGCTTCCACCGCAGTCAGTCCTTCTTGTTTAAGGACATTGTAAGTATCAATTAACACGATATTATTATTCACCACAATACCGGCTAACGAGATCACGCCAATGCCTGACATGACGATACCAAATGGTTCTTGAACTATCATCAAACCGAGGAATACCCCGACCGTAGAGAAGATCACCGCCGTTAAAATCAAAAATGCTTGATAGAAAGAGTTGAACTGCGTCACCAAAATGATCGCCATTACCGCTAATGCAATTAACAGCGCATTTTTCAAAAAATCAGCCGATTCTTTCTGGTTTTCATTTTGACCACGTAAGCGTATGGTCACACGCGGGTCCAGTTCTAAACCTTTCATTAATGCCATTAACTTCGGCAGTTGTTCATTTAGGTTATAACCCGGTAATAAATCTGCTTCAATTTTTAACGCTTGGCGGCCATCAACTTTACGCACCGAGTCTTTTTTCTGCTCAGCGGTCAGGGTCGAAAAGACACTTAATGGGACTTGCCCTACTGCCGTTTTTAAACGCAGGTCTTCTAACCGGCTGATATGACGGTATTGCTCAGAGAAACGTACGCGAATATCCATCTCGTCATCAACATCATCAGCACGATAACCACCAAGACGTAAACCGGTCGTCACAAACTGGACATTGTTACCCACTAACAAGGCATCAGCACCGTAACGGGCGGCAATACCGCGATCAACTTTGATCTGCCATTCAATACCAGGTTTTGCGCCATTATCGCTGACATTGGTAAAGATGCCCTGCGTCGCGACAAAGTCTCGAATGGTGGCCAGTGCGGGTTCTAATAACTCCGGATAACGCGAGCTTAATTCCAGCTGTAAATCTTTACCTTGCGGCGGACCACTCTCATCTTTACGGGCTTCGATTTCGATGCCAGCCAATGTCGACGTTTTCACTAAAATATTAGCAATGATCTCGTCGGCTTTACGGCGCTGCTGCCAATCCACTAAGTTAACCCGCAATGTACCTATCTGTTCGCCATTTTTATTATCCTTACCAGTCCGTGCATACAAGGTTTCAATCTCGGGCATACCCAGTAATTTGGCCTCGACTTGTTGCATTAACGTGTCTTGCTCGTAGATAGATAAATCACCTTGCGAGCGCACGATAATATTAAAACCTGGTGGTTCTACATTAGGGAAAAACTCAGAGCCTTGGCCATAAACGCCGTATGCTTTGATCACGGCAAAAGAAAATAACACCGCAGCCCCTAAACACCACCAAGGTTTTTTAATCGCACCATTAAGTACTTTAATATACCAACCCGTCATGCCCGGCATTTGAGTGACATCGCCCTTTTCTGCCATTTCTGTTTGTTTCTGCTCTAATGCGGATAGGTTACGGCGACGCCCCACAAGACCACCTAAGGTTGGCACGAAAATTAATGCCATGACCAAAGAGGCGCTCAGTGTAGTAATTAAGGTTAACGGTAAGAACTTCATGAACTCACCCATCATGCCCGGCCAGAACAATAACGGTGCAAACGCCGCTAATGTGGTGGCCGTAGAGGCAATAATCGGCCAAGCCATACGTTTCGCCGCCAGTTCGTAAGCTTCTTTATTACTACGGCCTTCGTTCATTTCACGATCAGCAAACTCGGTCACCACAATGGCACCATCCACCAGCATGCCCACCGCCATAATCAACGCAAACAGCACAACCGTGTTAATGGTATAACCCCACAAAGCCAGCATCAAAATACCCGCTAAGAATGAACCTGGGATAGCAATACCTACCAACAATGCACTACGTGCGCCGAGACTGCCGATGATCACAATAACCACCAGTATGACCGCTGACATGACGTTGTTTTGCAGATCGTTGAGCATATCTTTCACATCTTCAGAACTGTCGGCAGTAAAATCAACGTTGATCACCCCCTGCCAATAGGCACTTTCTTGGTTTACTAAGGCTTTTACTTTTTCAACTGTCTCGATGATGTTTTCACCTGGTCGTTTTTTCACTTCCAGTGATACCGCGGCTCGACCATCAATACGGGCAAACGACACGGGATCTTTGTAGGAGCGACGTACTTCAGCCACATCACCAAAGGTAATAACACGCGTGCCGTCGACTTTGACCGGTAAATCGAGTACGTCTTTTAACGAATCAAATACCGACGGTACTTTAACTGGAAAACGGCCTTGACCACTGTCTAACGTACCCGCGGCAACCAGCAAGTTATTACGCGAAATAAGGTTATAAATATCACTTTGATCGAGGTTATAGCTTTCCATTAATAATGGGTCGACTAAGATCTCAATCATGTCTTCACGATCACCACCCACGCTGACTTCCAGTACTTCAGTCAGCGCTTCGATTTTTTGTTTTAAGTCGCGCGATACCGTAATTAAGGCGCGTTCTGAAACATCACCCGACAAAATAACCGTCAGCGCTGGTTTCTGGGTTGCCATGCTGATCTCTTTGACCACAGGCTCTTCCGAATCATCCGGTAATTGTGCTTTAGCTAGGCTGACTTTTTCGCGCACACTGGCTAAGGCAATATTACTGTCAATACCGGCATGGAATTCCAGCTGGATTGACGCATGACCTTCACTGGCTGTCGAGACCATTTCTTTGAGACCATCAATGCCGCGAAGCTCTTGCTCTAACGGCCGTAATAACGCGCGTTCACCATCTTCTGGGGAAATGCCATGGTGATTAACCGACACATAAATAAACGGGATCGGCACATCCGGTTCCGCTTCTTTGGGAATATTAAGATAAGTCACACTGCCCGAAATTAAAATAAGCAGGAGCAGCATGATAACTGTGCGGCTATGACTTAACGCAGCAGAAATAATACCGTTCATTATTTCGTCCTCGTTAATACGGTGTCGACTCTGTCACCCGCGCGTACAAAGCCTTGGCCGACAGTGATCACTTCGGGATGCTTACCTAACCCCGTTAACCAAGAGCCCTGAGCATCAGCTTTAAGAATATCAATGGGAATAAATACCACATGTTTATCAACGACCGTTTTCACTCCAATAACGCCCTTTTCATCCAAGGCGAGAGTTGATGGTGATAACTTCACCGCCCACTCTTGACGTAATGGTATTGACAGCTCGGCACTGCCACCAGCCGACAAGCTTAAATCGGCATTATCAATCGCAACTTCAATACGGAAAGTATTGGTTGCCGCGTTGGCAACCCGTGAAATGTAGCGCACTTTCCCTTCAATTTCTTCGCCACTGACTAAGCGTACTTTGGCGACTTGTTGCAATTTCACTTTATTAATATCCTGCTCAGTCACATCCGCTTTGATGATCAACGGATTAATATCCGCGATAGTGGCAATCGGGTTACCTTTCGCTAAATAGTCGCCAACTTCTACATGGCGTTCATTCAAAATACCGGAAATAGGCGCGATAATGACGGTTTTTTCTAACTGTAATTTAATGGTGAAGACATTAGTTGAAGCATCCGTTAATGCGGTTGCCGCTTCAGCTAACCGCGCTTTACCTTGAAAACCTTGTGCCGCTAGCTTTTTCGCGCCTTCATATTCAATTTCACGTTGTTTATATAAGGTCTTAGCACGTAACAATAACTGCGGCAGGTCATTTTTTTCCATGCGCACTATGATGTCACCTTTATGAACAAAACTGCCGCGCTTGGCGAGCACTTCCGCGACTCGGCCTGCTATCTCAGCACCGAGGTTGGTTTCACGATCTGCTGCCGTGCGGCCATAAAGAGAAATTGAACGAGCAACTAACTGCGCCTCGAATAGTTCGGTTCGTACTTGTGGAATTGGTTTTTCGACAATGACATTGGCTTTATTGCTTGCAGTGCCATCAGCCTGTTCAGCACGCTCGCCACCGGTGCCACTTGCCATCCATAATACAAATGCGGCGGCGATCACTGATGCTTGAAATAATGGCTTCTTAACAATAGCCAGCGCTGTAAAGTTATTCATTATCATTCCTTTGAACATAATTGAGTAACTATAATGCAACATATTTAACCAGAGATAAACGCTAACAAGAAAAAAACAAGACGACCGGTCACAAACATTAAAAAATAAGCTATAAGCACTAATTTCTTTATAATCTGAGTTTAAATCTAAGACGGGATAACAAAATATGAGGGGAATAACGGCTATATATAAAAGTGATAGAAAATGCCGTACTTAACGACGGTTAAGTACGGAGCATCGTAATTTTTAATCAAGCAACGCTTAGATAGAGAAGCTTGAACCACAACCACATGTTGTAGTTGCGTTCGGGTTGTTTACCAAGAAGCGTGAACCTTCTAAGCCATCAATGTAATCAACCGTGCCATCAACTAAATATTGTAAACTCATAGAATCAACAACCATAGTCACGCCGTTCTTTTCGATAACAGTGTCACCAAAATTAATTTTTTCATCAAAAGTAAAACCATAAGAGAAACCAGAACAACCGCCACCAGTCACATACACGCGTAATTTCAGCGCCAGGTTTTCTTCTTCAGTGATCAATTCTTTCACTCTTGCTGCTGCCGCATCACTAAAATGAATAGGTAATACCATATCATCTGCATTTGCTTCCACAGCAACAGGTGTAACAGCTTGTTCAACAACTGCGTTATTGTTAGCCTGAGTTGCACCAACGTCTGTAAATAGTTCCATATTTGATCTCACTTAAACTCGATTTATACATTCAATTATCTAATACCTGACTAATTCAGTCAACTATCGTTTATCAGCACTCAACGCTGGTAGCACTAATGGCAGGAAATTACCCAGAGATCGAGTCACTGTTTTGTAATACTGCACTCCAAGCAAAATTCTGTTTTAACTTGATGCCCGAATTCCAACGATTACCCTTCACCTTGCCAATAAATTGCACCCGTTCCGGCACAAAACCCAGTGGGAATTTTATCGATGCTTCTATCGTTTGGAAGTAGCGGAATGAAAATTTGAGTTGTTGCTGTGTATCATCAACTAATTCATTCCAAGTGTATTCTGCAGGTTCTCCGGCTAGGCTACCATAGAAAACTAAATCCACAGTGGCTTTAATATGACGCTTTTTCTTTTGCACCTGCATTAATACGAGCTGCATAAAATAATAGTCTTCACTCACTTCCGGAATGAATGTGAGGCTTTCTAATTTAACACCATTAATCACGTCTTCTGGCGCCATTATGCGTTGATAAAAAACCAACTCGCGTTTTAGTTCGGTATTTTCATTAAATAAAATACGTTGCTGCTCAGTTAACTGCTCCACTAATATTTCGCTGGTTTGCAGTTCAGCTTCGATCTGGGCTTTAATTTTAGTTGTTTCTGCTAAACCAGTATTTAACCGTGAAATTTCATCATCTTTCATGACTATTTTTGCTGCTGACTCCATGCTTTTCAGGTAATAAAAACCATAACCCAATAATATAGCGAGCGCTAATAATACGATGTAACGTGGTTTAATAATCTTAAACATGTCGGCCTTTTGTCGTGAAGAAGCATAAAAATAAAGCGCTATTTTAACGATTCTGCCGATGAAAACAAAGACAAGTTAGATGCAAGTCGCTAAAAATGTAAAAAAACTACGTTTACACCACTTAACAGGTATAATAATGCCCTAAAATATTTCTTACTATTTCTTAAATATGTCGTCTCTGACAGTAGATAAAAGGATTGCAGATGTCTAAATCAAGCCAACTTTTCACGCAAGCTCAAGCAATTATTCCTGGTGGCGTTAACTCACCGGTGCGCGCATTCAATGGCGTGGGTGGTAGCCCACTCTTTATTCAACGTGCCGAAGGCGCGCGTATCTATGATGTAGATGACAATGCCTATATTGATTATGTTGGTTCATGGGGGCCAATGATCTTGGGTCATAACCACCCAGCAATCAAATCTGCAGTACTTGCTGCCGTTGAAAATGGTTTAAGTTTTGGTGCACCGACTGAAATCGAAGTGATCATGGCGAAAAAAGTACAAGCCATGGTGCCATCAATGGACCAAATTCGCATGGTTAGCTCTGGTACAGAAGCAACCATGAGTGCGATCCGTCTAGCGCGTGGTTACACTAATCGTGACAAGATCTTAAAATTTGAAGGTTGCTACCACGGCCATGCTGACTCACTATTGGTTAAAGCGGGTTCTGGTGCATTAACATTAGGTCAGCCAAGTTCTCCCGGTATCCCAGCTGATTTTGCTAAACTTACCCTGACAGCGACGTTCAATGATTTAGCATCAGTTGAATCACTATTTGCTGAATACCCAGAAGATATCTCTTGTATCATTGTCGAACCAGTGGCTGGCAACATGAACTGCATTCCACCACAAGACGGTTTCCTACAAGGGTTACGTACCATCTGTGACAAATACAATGCGGTACTTATCTTTGATGAAGTAATGACAGGTTTCCGTGTGGCAACAGGTTGTGCACAAGCTCTCTATCAAGTAAAACCAGACCTAACAACCTTAGGTAAAGTGATCGGTGGCGGTATGCCAGTTGGCGCGTTTGGCGGTAAACTAGAGATCATGCAACACATTGCCCCAACAGGTCCGGTATACCAAGCAGGTACATTGTCAGGCAACCCAATTGCCATGGCTGCAGGCCTAGCGGCATTAACCGAAATTGACAAACCAGAAGTGGCAGCACAATTAAGTGCCAGCACCAAGCAATTAGCAGAAGGCCTTAAAGCAGCAGCTGCACGCCAAAATATTGCACTGGCAGTAAACTATGTGGGCGGAATGTTTGGTTTCTTCTTTACCGACCAAGCTGAAGTAACTGGTTTTGCTGATGTCTGTAAGTGTGATACCGAACGTTTCAAGAAATTCTTCCACCTTATGTTAGCTGAAGGTGTTTATCTTGCACCGTCTGCATTTGAAGCGGGTTTCTTATCAACTGCACATACCAGTGCCGATATTGAAGCGACAATTGCAGCCGCTGAACGTTGTTTTGCTAAGTTAGCGTAACAATTTAAACCCTAAAAGTATGATAGAAGTACCATTTGTATCATTTTGTTAAGTCCTATTATTAGGGCTTTTTTGGGTCTTTTTTTTACCTCGTAAAAGTACCAGTCCAAAATAAGCTTAGCTACTTTAGTTAAAATCACATAAATAACCCATTTAACATGATTATTTAACTGCAAAATGTATAATGACCAGCAAAATTAACCGCATGCGAACGGTTTTATAAAAGTTAACATTAGCGCTAAACTTTTTTCCACACCGGCCGAAAGTATTAACAGTGAGTTAATAGCATTAGGATTTGATGGATAATTGTCTAATACTTATTAACTAAGAACGCTTGCTGTTACTGTTGCGCGATTAAATTACATAAATGAACATGGACTCATTATGAAAAAACAACTACTTGCACTAACTCTTCTGACTGGTCTTTCAAACAACGTAATGGCTGATACCATAGGCACCTATTTTGGTGCTGATGTATGGCAATCAGGTGTTGATGGAAGCATTAAATACAACAATAATGCTGCTATTACTAATTATGAAGATACTTACAACTACCGTATCTACGCTAAATTTGAACACCCAATTCCATTAATTCCAAATGCGGCACTTAGTCTTTCTAATATTGACGTTGAAGGCTCTTCAGCAGGTGAAAACATCAACCTGAAAACGGTTGATTTCACCCTGTATTATGAATTCTTAGACAATGACATTATATCACTTGATGCGGGTGTAACATGGCGTCAACTGAACGGTACTTTCAAAGATGGTTCTACGGATGTGTCATTCTCAGGCCCCTTACCTATGGGTTATGTTTATGGTGAAGTTGGCTTACCTCTGTTCCCACTTAAAGCCTTTGCGATGGTCAATGCCATTGGTATCACAGGTGATGTATACGGCGATGCTGAAATCGGTCTGGCGTTCATGCTAAACCCTGGTTACGTACTAGATTGGTCTATCCGTGCTGGCTACCGTATTCAACAACTTGATTTCAAAGTTGATGACGTGAAAGCAGATGCAACCATTGACGGTGTATTCGTTGGTTTAGAAGGTCACTTCTAAATAGCACTAACAACACTGCAAAACTTAATAACTAACGACGGCGAGCTATTCGCTCTAACTAAACGAAATCAAGTTAGAGATAGCTCACCTTTTTTTATTATTGGTCAATATCAAACACAAATAGTATTCGTATTAAGTAGCGTTAACACCCATTGCTTTAAGTGCTTTTTTGAAGTTATCGGCACGATCTTTTAAACCATCAACAGGATCTAATACGCCATCTGGCTTCAGACATTTATCATCTGGGCAACCACGGTTCACTATACCTGAAGTGTCATTAATGAACTTATCACCGACTAGGCCACCATCGACATAAGCTTTAAGCTCTGTGAAGTAATTCCAGTCCTCATAAGGACCCCCAACATTACTGTAACCTTGAACTTCATTCATCCAGAAAAAGATACCTGCAATCCATTTAAGTTCACCGTGCTCAGTTGAACTACAAATTAATTCTGGCTCAGAACAAAGGTCAAGATCTGCATACAGTGGGTTTTCTGGCGCTGCATCTACCTGAATGCCCTGAATAACTTTGCCAATATTATCTGCGTCAACATGGCTTCGACCAATAAAGTGATTTAGTTTGCCAAAGTTCAAACGACCTGTTGTTTGAATAACACCACGTCCCCACCAGCCACAACCTTCGACTGATTTTCCTGCTATACCATTCCAAACAAAACCACCCGCCTTTTGGCCTGGATATGTTTCACATTTTTCACGATCGTAAACTTGTTTATTCTCCTCAATAGGACCAGCTTCGGCTGTATTACACCAAGAGCTCGTTTCCCAGTAACCTACATTACCGTTCACTAACAGACCTTTTTCTGCTAATACCGCATCGGGCGCTGCAAATAGAGGCCCTGGAGCACCATACCAAGTTGCATTCGTTAATGCAGATACTTCCATTTTACTATTACGAGGACAAGAATATGGATTATCGTTACCTAAAGAATCTTCACCGTAGCTGGCATAGTCTTGCTGTAGCTGGCCACAAGAAGCTGTCATAGGATAATCTATAGGCTCGCCAGTATTGATTGACCAGTTGTTTTCGTCACATACGTTGTATTTGATTGTCTCTTTCATGCTCTGAGCAAGAAAAGCGGCAATGGCTACTTTTGCATATAAGATATTGGTTGCATCATCTATAGCTGGATCCATTAACCAGAATTTCACGTCTGCAACGCCCACATTATGCATTGGGCTCAGTGCTGCTAAGAAATCAGCCCACTTATAAACGGTAGAGGGGATGTAAGAGCCATTTGCTTGAAGAGAAAGGAATACTTCATTATCCATTTGATTTTCAGCGGCGGCTAAATCTTGATTTAACTGTGCAATAGTAGTTATTTGATTCGAAGTCTCATCGCCAGTACCTGAAAAATAAAGTGGTATCTTAGCTTTGTCTTGGTAGTTAACCACTTTATCTTGCAACCAGTTACTGCCTGTCACACTGACAGATGATTCGCCCCCCCATTGAATTGCAAATACATTGCTGTATGCCGCATGACGAAGACGGCTAGTAACCCAATCATAATCTTTAGCGGGTTGTAGGACAGAGCCAGCGCTACTTGTACCATACACGGTAGTATCTAACGCTTGGCTTGTTACATCTAAACGGATATTATCGACTGAATTTGAAATGTCTTTGTCGCCCATAAAATAACTACCTGCAGCAGACACTTGAGTGAGTGGTATTGCATCGGCTTTGCTCGGCAGGTGACCACCAGGAATTTGCCATAACATTGCAGGTTTATCTAAGAAATCAGTGACTTGTTTTACGTAGGTTAAATAGGTATCCCATTGTTTTGCACCATAGACCTCATTGCCAAGACCTGCTGCAGAGAATGCATCATCTTCTGCTTTATCAAATGCTAAAAAATCCGGTTGAAGCACATTTGTTTTATATGCTTGAATTGACAAAATAAATGCGGTTGCATCATTTGAAGCTTTACTCCAAACCGACCCCAAGCCCGAGTGAGTAGCGTGCACATCAGCACCATCAATACGCGGAGCAACCCAACCAAATGCGATATCAGGACTGAAGCGTTTCATGATAAAGTTTTGCGATTGCACCCAGCCAATAATATTATTCTCAATTAAGCTATCGACTTCCGTTTGTAAGGCCGTTAAGTCATAAAGTTGACTCAGTGCACTGGTAACGCCGTCTACATCTTTCACTTGATAAGAGGTTTCTTTGCTAATTGCTTCTTTTAATGCTTTTTTAATTTCAATAACAGTCCAAGTATTTTGCTGACCATATGTAGTTGCAAACTCAGGTGATTGCCAACTTTCTAATAAACCTGCATTTAATACAACAGAAGCTGGATTAGCATGAGAAACATCTTTGCTTTGTTGCATTGTTGCGCTAGCACGGATCATGTTTTGGAAATTGATAACTAAATTTTCGTAGTGAACAATGTCATCAGCAGCAACACCATCATTGGTATCAACGGTATTAAGTCCGATTGTGGGTAATACTACATTTGTGCTGCCAGCTTCGATATCACGTGCTTGTTTAATAAGGTGAGTGATTACCGTAGGCTCAATAAGCATATCTCGACCGCTTGCTTGCGTTGCAAAGATTGAATTAACTTGCGTTGCTGCTAGCTGGGTATTCATCGCTGGAGTCGTATCAGAGATCGTCCCCATTGCTAATGTACTTGGCCAGCCTTTTACTTTCAGTGACACCGGATTGGCACGCTTTGGCATCACAAGTGCTACCGTAGGTGTTGGGTCTGGATCAACTCCAGGACCTGTTCCGGGCCCCGTTCCTTCACAACTCCCCTGCTTTTGCCAATTAGCCCAAGTCGGGGCGTCGGGGTCGGGAACATCCGTTCCTGTTGCCCAATATTTATTTATGTATACGAGACCATCTTTTTGTACTTGAGTGTCTTTCTTTTCATAGGTTGTTTGCGGATCCCACAGAGCAATGTCCGTACAATCAAACGTATTTGCTTGTGCGTTAAATGTTATTAAACATGCAGCTGTTAGACTGCTCAGAGCAAATGCTTTTCTCACTAACTTAGTTCTATTTATACTCATTACGCTTATCCTTAAACGATCATTAAGTGGTTGTTATAAATATCAAAATATATTGTAGTAAGTTAATAACGCTAAAATAGTGATCCGTGTTGCGTGTTTAATGCTTGGTAAAACTTAGTGATTTCTTTGTGATCCCTCGCTATTCTTTATCTTATTTTACAGAGTAAAATAAGACTTTATGGTTAATTATCGATATTTAAGGCTTTAATTTATGAGATAAAACGGCAGTTTCACAGCGATTAATGATACGACTACGTTACACGAATGGTAAATAATTGTTAAATTTGGAGTTAATTGATAAAACGTAACATTGGGAATATTCCAAAGTATCCTGATGCGAACCTTCGAGTAATCTAGCTTAGGTCGTTTATAGAAATAGGTCAGTCTAGCGACTGTTTGGATAAGCGTTTACTTACACAGATTTCGGGACAGGGAAAAAGCAGACTCATTAACTGAGCCTACTTTTACAATATGAGCACTTACACTTGCGTACCTTAATTCACTACTAAGCTATCGGCACTACGTAGTTTCATGTAATCACCAAACACCGTTAATGCACCGCTCGACCCGGTTAAGGTTGAGGTTTTATTATCATCACGGCCTACCCAAACGGTGACTACATCGCGATTATCTAAACCAACAAACCAACTGTCACGTAAGTTATCAGTCGAACCGGTTTTACCTGCAAAGTTAATACCCGGAAATTGCCAACTTAAACGACGTGCGGTGCCTTGCTTAGCCACCAATGTCATATTATAAATCGTCAAATCAGTATCTTCACGCGAGAATCGGCGGCTACCTTTTAAATTCTGTTGATAAACCAGATCACCTTCTGCATCAACCACCGCCACCAACGCCGTTAACTTATGGTACTCACCTGCTGTCGCAATCGTTTGATACATTTGTGATACTTGGAATGGTGACATATTTAGTGCCCCCAATAACATCGATGGATAATGATTATCGACCTTTTCAACGCCCAGTCGTTTTAAACTGTCAATGACATTATCAATGCCGAGTGCCATGCCTAAATTAACCGTTGGCACGTTGAGCGACTGCATCAAAGCTTGGTATAACGGCACTTCACCACGGTATTTACGATCATAATTTTTCGGTTGCCAATTATTACCGTACTGATTATTTAACCGTAGCGGTTTATCTTCTAACGGTGAGTTAAGGTCATAACCTTGTTCAAACGCCGTTAAATAAATCGCTGGTTTCACCACCGAGCCAATCGGACGTGAAGCATCAAGCGCCCGGTTAAAGCCGGCATACTGGGTATTACGTCCACCCACAATCGCCGTCACACGACCATAATGACGGTCGGTTACCACCATTGCCGTTTCTAATCCAGAGATGTTACGGGCTTTCTCTAACCGTGGCAGACTTTGTGTAATGGCGGTTTCAGCGGCACGCTGGGCAAGCGGATCTAAACTGGTAAATATTTTTAATCCCGATTGATCATACAGGGCATCACCAAACGTGGTTTTTAACTCACGGCGTAGCAAGGATAAAAACGCGGGTACTTTAGAGATACTCATGTGTCCACGCGGAATAATACCTAACGGGCTCGAGATAGCCGCGCGATATTCTAAGGTGGTTATCTTGCCATTTTTAGACAATAAACGAATGATCATGTCACGACGTTCAAGCGCACGTTCAGGATAACGCCAAGGATCATAAAACGACGGCCCTTTGACTACAGCAACCAAAAAGGCCATCTGATCTATGGTTATCTCTGGTACTGGGCGACCAAAATAAAAGTAACTAGCTAACCCAAAACCATAAACACCATCACTGTAATTTTGACCTAAATACACTTCATTAAGATAACCACTTAAAACCGCGTCTTTACTTAAACGGTAGTTAATCAATATCGCCATGTAGGCTTCGTTAAACTTACGCCAATAACTGCGCTGACGGGTTAAGAAGAAGTTCTTCACTAATTGCTGGGTTAAGGTACTACCACCTTGTACAGTACGCCCGGCATTCATATTAGCGAATGCAGCGCGAATAATAGCAACCGGCGATACCCCGCTATGATGATAGAAATTACGATCTTCCACCAGCAATAAGGTATCAATTAACAGTTGTGGGTAGTTTTGTAATTCAACCAAGATACGGTCTTCTTGATTGGGTGCTTGTAAGGTATCAATCAGCATAGGATCGAGGTTAACAGAATTAAGGTATTTACCGGTTTGCTGATCACGAATGCTGACTAAGCGGTTATCTGCGAAGGTTAAAAACAGCGCTTGATTAGGCTCGGTGCCATCAAGATAGGTAAAGCTGCGGCGAAATAATTCCACTTTGGTCTTGGAGACAGAAAATTGCCCGGCACTACGCGGTTTTGCTACTTTTAAATAATTGAGTAATACCAGCTCTTCGACCAACTTTTCATGGGGTAAAAACATGCCAGGTATTAACGCTAAACTACGCGCATAGATCTGCGCTGGTGTTTTCCAAATAGGGCCAGAGAATCGAGCTTGAATTTTACTGTCTAAATACATGCCGTAAAGAATAAAGATAGCCGAAAAAGCCAGACTACATTTAAGAAGGAAAATGACGATACTGCGAGTCCAAGTGCGATCTTTTGCTTTTTTAGTCTTTTTCTTGGCTGCTTTTCTGGCCGGGGATTTCGTTGTGGTTTTCTTTACTGCTGTTCTTACAGCTGGTTTTCGTTTCGTGACAGTCTTTTTTGTGTCATCACTTACGGGACGTTTAGCCAAGGGAAAGGGTCCTAGAAATTGCATCAAATACGGTCAAATATGATCTAATACGATCTCATAAAACGACGTAATAAAGAATCGCTAGTTTACCCTGTTCACGCCCCACAACTCAACTAGTGCGAGGTAATTTAAACGACCTTTACCATATATAATTCATTTTCAGTCAGCTCGTCAATCATCCCTGATGGCTTTGCGATTTGTTGCTTAAATCCAGCATTTTTATAAAATACTATCGCGTTTTCATTGTCTATCATGACGGTTAATTCTAGCTGTTTTAATTTATGCAGCCGAGCCCACGCTTCAACCTGTAACAATAATTGCTGCCCAAGCCCTTTACCGATACTCGCTTGCACAATACCTATAACCAAAGATGCTGTATGACTATCACCGCTAATATAGCCTGTTATACCAATCGCAAAACCAAGCAGCTTATGGCCGTCCTGCTCAATCACATACAGCACCTGAGTTGCAGAATTGATAAACAAGGCCAGATGCTCACTGAGTTCAGTGGCGTTATTTTTCTCCCCCATGGCCATAAACGGCGTTTCGTCATCGAGTTGAGAAAATAACGCAGATAAGGCTTTAGCATCCGCTTCTTTGACCGGTCTAATTATCACTATAAATATTCTCTAATCGCATAAAATATAATAACACCTGACAATTGAAAATTAACAATCGCATCAAACAAGAGTATCATAGGCGCATCGCAAACCAGACGCTAGCGGTTACGCACAACTAACACAACGTCGGTCTGCTTAATATCGCACAGTAATATAACACCAAGGTTCATAATGGTTTTCATCTCTAGCAATGTATCAATTCCCGATTCAGAAATTGATATCCAGGCTATCCGCGCGCAAGGTGCCGGTGGTCAAAACGTCAATAAAGTATCAACCGCGATCCATCTGCGCTTTGATATTAAAGCCTCGTCATTACCTGAATTTTATAAAGAAAGGTTGTTGGCGTTAAATGATCATCGCATCACCAAAGATGGCGTCATTATCATTAAAAGTCAGGAGTCGCGTAGTCAAGACTTTAACAAACAGGTGGCGTTTGAACGCTTAATTGAACTGATTAAGCAGGCGACCGTGATCCAAAAGGCACGTCGCGCTACCAAGCCGAGTCGTAATGCCAAAAAGAAACGTATGGACACTAAAACTCAGCGTGGTAAAACCAAAAACATGCGCGGTAAAGTTAGCTTTTAACTTGTTCCCAAGCTGCATGGTAATTATTTAACGCCAGTTTAAATGCCGCTTGCTGGCGCTTATCAATCGCTGACGCAATAGGAATATCCGCAGTCATGGCATTCACCGCACGACCGCGCATATGTAGTTCGTAATGCAGATGTGGTCCGGTAATACGACCACTATTTCCCGATAATGCAATTTTTTGTCCGCGTTTAACCCGTTGGCCTTTTCGCACTAATGCCTTGCTCAGGTGCAAGAAACGAGTACGGTAGGTTTGACCGTTTGAGATCTCGATATACAAACCAGCATACTTATGATTAAGCACTCGAGATACCACACCATCGCCCGTAGCGAAAATAGGGGTACCAATCGGCGTCGCAAAGTCAGTACCATTATGCGGGCGTAATAAACCGGTAACTGGGTGTAAACGCTTTGGATTGAAGCTTGATGATATACGGTATTTACTGCTAACCGGACGACGCACAAAAGCACGTTCAATGCTTAAACCAGCTTCATCATAATAAGCACCTTCATACAAATAGGCACTAATATTACGGCTACGATTATTAATGCTCACCGCATCAATACGGTTTTCGCCGGTCAGTTGGTCACCTATATATTGACGAGATACCAATACTTTAAACGTATCACCGATACGGAAATCACGGCTGAAATTAATTTTATCTTTTAATAAACTAGCAATAAATTGCGCTTCAAATAACGATAATCCCGCTTTTTTTGCCGACCCTGAAAAACTGTATTCAACCTTGCCAATGTAGCTGTGCTCACGCCATTCACCATCAATATTTACCTGTTCAAATTCAAAACCACTATCACCTTGGCGTTTATAAATGACTTGATGCGCTAAGCTTATTTGTAATTCCAAACGCGTTAATTCACCTTCAAACTCAGTAAATATTAACATTTGTCCCGGTTTAATACTGTCTAATGCCAGCACATTTAAATCCACTTCCAGAATTTGGTATAGACTCTTTTGGCTTAAATCCAATTGCTCAAAAATAGCCCCTAAGGTGTCACCCTTTTGGATCACATAGTTAATTGTTTTGGGATAAGACTTGGCCAGTTCTGCTGCTATTGATGCCACTACTGATTCTGTAACCATCGCGGTTGTCGCAGGGATCACGCTATCCGTAGATACTGCAGAGACAGATGACCTCTCAGCTGCTAGTCCTGATGACGGCTCTGATGATGTCTCTAATGATCGTGTTGACGTTTGACCTAGTGATTGCTCTGCTGGCAAGCTAACCGTGTTTACTTGCGACTCATTAGTAACAACTATCGGCGCAGCTTTTATCACAGCCTTTGTCGCAGCCTTTATTACAGTACTGGTATCGACTTTATCGCTAACTGGTAATAGCGTGAAAATACCAAGCAATACGCTGGTTAATAGCACCCACATCAGCACTAATTGTAATTTATTGTTCTTAATTGACGACATTAATGAATACCCAATTCTCGTTCAAAATAGCCGTAATTAGCATAATAAGGCCGAAATGGTATACCACAACAAAACAAAGGCATAGTATTGATAACGTAAATATGTGTAAATCAGTTAAAAAATTTGAAGTCAACAATTAGCTCACTATCACATAACTCGGATCTATTTGAAAAATTCCGAGTACAATGAGTACATTACCAACAACAGTTAACCAAAAAATACGTTTGAAGCTGATTTTACTTTTTTTATGGGAAAACAGTTTTTGTCCGATCAGAGCACCCGGCCAACCACCAAGTAATGCCAACAGGTGTAATGTCTTCTCTGGCGTCCGCCATGCCTGCCGTTTTGCTGCCCATTTATCTTTTCCATATACCAGTAATGTAATAATGCTCAATACCAAATAACTGTAACCTAGCCATACCAACATACGATCTTCCTCTGAATTTAAAACGCCCCAGATATAAAAACGGCAAGCGTAATGCTTGCCGTATCAATTTAGCTTAATCTGTCGTGCTCTACGAGAGAATAATTACCCCCATACTCAGTTTACCAATTATCGGCAGCCCACTGTTGTTGCTCGTCAGTATCCATAAAGCTCCACGCTAATATACGACTGACTTTCTGACCTTGCGACATCGGGATCACACGGATTTGTTTTACGCCAAGTCCTTGTAAATACTGTTCCAGCTCTTCAATATGCTCACCCTTTGAGATAAGACTAGTGAACCAACATACTTGCGCAGTGAAATCTTTACTTTCTTTCGCCATGTCTTTGACAAAGCGTAGTTCGCCACCTTCACACCAAAGTTCAGAATGCTGACCACCGAAGTTCAACTTAGTGGTGTCGGTTGGCGCTGCTTTACCTTTGTGCAGATTTTTAATCTTACGCTCAGTGCCTGCTGCCGCATCCGCCATCGATGCATGGAACGGAGGATTACAAATCGTCACTGCGTATTTGTCGTTATATTTAATCACACCTTTAAAGGTACTGCCTGGCGTTTTCTTTAATACAATCTTAATCGCTTTGTTTAAACCTGGGTTCGCTTGTACGATCACGTTGGCGGTTTTTGCAGCAACCGTATCAACATCGGTAGCTACAAAACCCCAGCCATAGCTGCGATGACCAAGAATAGGGTAAATACAGTTGGCGCCTGTACCAATGTCTAACGCTTTAACACGCTTACCGGTTGGTACTTCGCCATTATTCATTTCAGCCAGCAAGTCGGCAATATAATGAATGTAATCAGCACGTCCTGGGATTGGTGGACATAAATAACCGGTCGGAATCTGCCAATTTGGTACTTGGTAAAAATGGGCTAATAATGCACTGTTCAAGCAAATGACGGCTTTATCATCACTAAAATCGACCGTTTCTTCTCCACTAGGGTTTTGCGTTATGAACGCTTTTAACGCTGGGTATGTTTTAACTAAGGCAGTTAAATCATAACGTCCCTGATGTGGATTACGGGGATGCAATGTAGCGATTTTTTTAGTCATGATAAATCTTCTTTTATTTGTCTGGAACGAACTCTGCGGGATAATAGCAGATTACGATTAATTATGGCTGCTTTCCTACATATGTTTTTTAACCCGTCGAGTCGGCATCGCCTCAAGTGGATTATCTGGCCAATAATGCTTCGGATATCGCCCTTTCATTTCTTTTTTAACCTCGGCATAACTGCCATTCCAAAAACCCAGTAAATCTTGGGTTATCTGTAGCGGACGTTGAGCAGGTGACAATAGTTCAATCACAATCGGCACGCGTCCATTGGCAACGGCGGGTTTATTGGCTTGACCAAACATCTCTTGAATACGTACAGGTAAACTCGGCGCGCTGTTATCGTTATAACGTAATTTAATTTTCGATCCAGTTGGCACGGTGAAATGAGTCGGTAATTCCTTATCCAAACGTTGCTGTAGCGACCACGCTAAACGGGATGATAATGCCTCTGTTAACGGGATTTTTTTCATCTGTGCAGGCCCTGTTACCCCCGTTAAGTAGGGTAATAGCCAATTTTCTAAATCGTCAATCAAGGCAGCGTCACAGTAATCAACAAAGCCCAATTCAGGTAGCCATTTATGCGCGCAACGTAAACGTGTGAGTAAGGCTTTATTTTGCTCATTCCACGGCAATACCGACAAACCCGCTTTGCGAATACCGGCCAGTACAGCAGTTTGCTTTTGCGCTGGCGTGATATCGGTTAATACTTTACGTGATAATACTAACTTGCCTAAACATTGACGTTGCTGAGCAATTAACTTCTGCGCTTTTAAATCCCATTGTACAAATGCCTGCTGGCTAAACAGTTGCGGTAACCAAATTTGTAATTCCACGAGATCGAGGGCACAAGCGTTATACACCATGGCATCAGCGCCTTGTTCTGTTAAGGATAAATCAGCAACAACCAATAACTCGGCACTGGTTAAACTGGCGTCGTTCATCAATTTAACCCCGAGTCCATTGCTTAACATATACAACACATCTTGGCCGTGGCCAGCTTGCCCCCGTCCAGTATTGTCTCGACGTTGGGCGATGCGGTCTGGATACGCTAACGCTAATAACAACCCGGTATAGGCGTTAGTGTCTCTGTGGTGGCTGCTGGTTTTGACGAAGCTAAAGCGCTGCGCCCATTGCTGTGCTTGACGTTTGGCTTGATTAAATTGACCCGATGCCATTTGTTGCAATGCAAAATCCAAATCAAGCGGTAAGCGTTCACTACCTTCAAGCAATGCGATTAATCGACAGGCTAACCAACTAATACCCGGCAATTCATCTTCCCATGCTTGCGCCGTTAATAACATATGCGCTAACCGTGGGGACATACCAAATGCAGCCAATGCTTGGCCATGCTTACTGCAATTCCCTGACTCTAACGCCCCTAAATCAGTTAACAAGCCTTCGGCATAATCAACATTCGCCACTGAAGGTTGATCCAATAACGCCAATTCAGCAAAGCTATTAACGCCCCACACCTTTAGCTCCAAACAAGTTGAAGTTAAATCCGCGGCGAGAATTTCTGGTTCTATTTGTGGCTCTAAGCGGCTGTGATCTTCTTCGCGCCATAAACGATAACAATGCCCGATTTGTAATCGCCCTGCTCGTCCGGCTCTCTGTGTTGCCGATGCTTGGCTAATACGCTTTGTTTGTAAGCGGCTGACACCAGAACGTGGCGAGAAGCTGACTTTGCGCTCAAGACCAGAATCAATCACCACCGAAATGCCTTCAATGGTTAATGAGGTTTCGGCTATATTCGTCGCCAATACAATCTTGCGCAGCCCTTTAGCAATAGGATTAATTGCCGCCTGTTGCTGTTGCTGAGTCAGTTGCCCATATAAAGGCAGCACTTGTAGATGCGTATTCACCAATTCCTGCAACTGTTGCTGACAACGTTTAATTTCACTCACCCCAGGCAAAAATACCAGAATATTACCGCCCTGCTGTTGCAGCGCTAATTTAACCGTTGCGACTATTGCTCCGGGCAACGCTTGCTTGATCGTACTGCGCTGTAAATTCATCGGATGATAACTATAAGAAACAGGAAAACAGCGTCCTTCAGCTGTCAACAGTTTCGCATCAGGCAACATTTTCTGTAACGCTTCGCTGTCGAGTGTTGCTGACATTACTAATAATTTTAAATCATCGCGTAGACCTTGCTGCACTTCCAACGCAAACGCCAAGCCGATATCCGCATTCAATGAACGTTCATGAAACTCATCAAAGATAATCAAATCATAATCGCTTAGTTCCGGATCTTGCTGGATCATCCGCGTTAAGATCCCTTCCGTTACCACTTCCAATCGTGTTGATTTCGATACTTTGGTATCTCCACGCATACGATAACCCACGTCCTCCCCGACCTTTTGTTGTAACTGCGACGCCATAAACGTGGCAATATTCCGCGCGGCAAGACGGCGCGGTTCCAACATCAGAATGCGGCCACTGAAGATCTTCTCTTGCAGTAGTTTTAACGGTAATAACGTTGATTTACCTGCACCCGGAGGCGCTTGCAGAATAACTTGATTCGATGATTTTAAGGCCGTAAATAGACTTGGTAATACGGAAGTGATCGGTAACGCTGCCACAAAGGCCTCTCAAAATAGAATGAATTAATCAGTAATAGGATGATTTTACCCTAAAAACACCAATCATTAAATTTAAGTCTATTATTTATAAGGAATAGCAAAAGGAACTTACTATGCGCTTATCTCTGTCTATTGTTTTACCTTTGTTAGTGATACTCAGTTATAACGGTAGTGCTATTGCTCACGTGGGATTTTGGTCAAAAACCTACACCATTACCCACCAACTCACTAATGGTGAAAGCATTGCCAGCGCCAAACAAATTATGCAAGAAAAAGCCCGTATCAAAGCCAGTTTTGATGTGCGTAATTATAAGTTAATGAACAAACCCGTTGATCTCACCAACTACAAACACTATGTGCCGATTATTCAAGCCGCTTACATTAATATCACCCCGCAAAACAAACCACAGATAGTCAAAGATAAGGACGTCTATAAAGGTCAGGTATTTGTGGTGCAGCAAATACGGGCAACATTTGATGAGCATTACATTGGCAGGAGTATGGCGATATTACGTAACAATTTCAGCATAGAAAAAAGTCTGATCACCCTGGATAACGAATTCGATAACCATTTAAAAAATTTAGGCGAGATAAAATTAGCCATTGCCGAACAACAGATCACCACTCAGCAAAGCGCCCGATTAATCCGCCAACAAGATCATGAAGTCATGCAACTGACGTCGGTACTGGATGATGTGAAACGGTTGTTTTCAGCGCATGGCCGTAGCCCGAAATTCAACCTCGCGCAGTTATTAAAAGTACGGGACAGCATTGATACCGAAGTCATCGAACCCATCCTCAATACCAAAGTACAAACCCGTATTACCGCGGTTGAAGAACTCAGTAATGGTAATGTCAAAGTGCAAGTGCAAGTGGGTTGGAAGCTACCGTTACATCATATGCAGATATTACATAAATATACCCGTTCTGCCGATGTGACCGCACCAGGGGGCAGTTCTACCTACTTAAAATTATCGCGTTTTTATAACGATAAAGAACGCGCCCCGTCAGTACTTTCAGCTAATATCTACCATTACCTCGCCAGCCAAAAAATTTACTTTGACGTCTCTATAGGCAGTCAACATCAAAGGTTAGGCGTACTCTACCCGAACGGCGGCGATATAATGAATAATTGTAATAACCCACTCGCGCGGGATGCCGACAGCCAAGATAAAACCTCAGTATGTATCGTCGAGCAAGTATTTAACGACCAACAGATTTTGTCGCAACCCAATATCGCCAACCCACTCACGTTCACCCTTAATGCCAATGAGATTGATGGTCAGCTTAGCGTTAACGTAAAACAAATATGGCAAAAAGCGGATGTTGAAGAAGATAAACAATGGCGACGGGATCTGTCTCAATTCAATTAATTACCTACCACCACAAACCTCGTTAGGGTGTTTTAACATCATGCTTGCGTATAGCTTTATCTGCAAAAAATTATTATGCTCTACGCTGGTTTTCTATTATTGAGCATTATTATGCAGTATCCGAGTCCATTACAGCCCGCAACGTTAATAAAACGCTACAAACGATTTTTAACCGATGTCATTCTTGAGAATGGTGAAGAAGTAACAATTCATTGTGCCAATACCGGTGCAATGACCGGCTGTGGCGATCCTGGTGATACCATTTGGTACTCAACATCGGATAACCCCAAGCGGAAATATTCACGCTCTTGGGAACTCACCGAAAAAGCCAATGGCGATATGATCTGTATTAATACCATGAGGGCCAATCAACTGGCTAAAGAAGCCATTGCATCAGCGGCGATAGCACAACTCACTGGTTATGAACATCTCACCACCGAAGTAAAGTACGGCAATGAGAATAGTCGGATCGATATTTTGCTCGATGATCCAAAACTCGGTAAATGTTATATCGAAGTGAAGAGTGCCAGTTTATTAGAAAATGACTGTGGTTATTTTCCTGATACTGTCAGTGTTCGGGGGCAAAAGCATCTTAGAGAACTGATGGCTGTAAAGAAAAGCGGACACCGAGCAGTATTATTATTTGTCGTTCAGCATACCGGAATTAAGACCCTAAAACCTGCGAAACACTTAGATAGAGACTATAGTGATCTTGTTAAGCAGGCCATTAACCAAGGAGTTGAAGTATTCGCATACGCGAGTACAATAGAAACAGACAATATTTCACTGGTAGAACAAATTTCATTCAACTGTGACTAAAGTCACACCGAAACTAACTCGAAAGAGGGTGTAATTGAACAATTTGCCAGTTTAGTTTGCGCAGTTTGTGTGTTTCTGGTATTTATACCGCCCATAAATATTGCTTAGCAGTGCTCAGTAATATTGTGGCGTAATGCGGACTAGGAGAGATAGCATGCCTGAAGCGAAAAAATTACTCGGTGTTTTAGCCATCGCAGGTGTAGAAGCTTACCAATTACAACCTGGTGAAGAATACATGGGCGAGAAGCAACGCAATCACTTCAAAAAGATTTTAAGTGCTTGGCGTAATGAACTACGTGAAGAAGTTGATCGCACAGTGGTTCATATGAAGGATGAAGCGTCAAACTTCCCAGATCCAGTGGATCGTGCAGCCCAGGAAGAAGAATTTAGCTTAGAACTTCGCGCTCGTGATCGTGAAAGAAAACTGATCAAGAAAATCGAAAAAACACTTCAATTTATTGAAAATGATGAATTCGGTTTTTGCAACACATGCGGTATCGAAATCGGTATCCGCCGTCTAGAAGCACGACCGACTGCAGAACAATGCATTGACTGTAAAACGCTTTCTGAAATTAAAGAAAAGCAAATGGTTGGCTAATCAGTTTCTACTGACATTATTTTATTGAGGGCTTATTAGCCCTCTTTCTATTTGTAGCCCTTTTTATTTTAAGAACCGTATTTATGTCCAATAGCTATGTAGGACGCTTTGCGCCCTCACCTTCAGGACCATTACATTTTGGCTCCCTGATTGCTGCTGTTGGCAGCTACTTACAAGCAAAAGCCAACCAAGGTACTTGGTTAGTGCGTATTGAAGATCTTGACCCTCCACGCGAAGTCGCCGGTGCGGCAGCCAATATTTTAACCACTCTCGAAGCCTTTGGCTTACACTGGGATCGTGAGGTTATCTATCAAAGCCAACGCAGCGCCGCTTATCAAGAAGCCATTGCTCAACTCAGCCAGCAACATCTAACCTATTTCTGCAATTGTACGCGTAAGCAGATCCACGCTCAGGGTGATTTTTATCAAGGCCAATGTAAGTATAAGCAACTTAGCGCTGACAATGCCTCGTTGCGGGTAACGACAACAGCACCGGTTAATTATTTTATCGACGAACAGCACGGTAAAATTGATATTAATAAAGAACTGGCAGCAGAAGACTTTATCATTCATCGTAAAGATGGCCTGTTTGCTTATAATCTTGCCGTCGTGGTTGATGATATTTACCAAGGTATTACCCAAGTTGTGAGAGGCGCAGACCTCATTGAACCGACTGGTCGACAATTATATTTGTTTACTCAATTTTCACAGCCCGCACCGTCATATTTGCATTTACCTTTGGCCTGCAATGCCGATGGCTCAAAATTAAGTAAACAGAATCACGCCCCCGGTTTAGATATAAGTCAGGCTAAGATGGGATTAATTGATGCGTTTAGATTTTTAGCCTTACCAGCTGGTAGCGAACTTCAAGATCTCTCTATCCCTCAGCTAGTAGAATGGGGAACAGAACATTGGTCCGTCAAAAACCTACCCAGACAGAAATCAATCGTATTAGGCCAATAAGGCAAGATTAATACTAAATTTCGTCGACAATCTTTGTCATTTTATCAACTCAGCGCTATTATATGGCGGCATAAATAATTCAACCTATTTTAATATTAATTCGAGGTGTACCATTTTCACTCAAATCACTAGATTCTGTAAAAATATACTGAGCAGAAAGCAGATAGATCAAGCACCAGATGTGCAAGAGACTACTTCTGAGACAGCGTCAAAGACACGCAAAGATCGTGATGCCGCGAGTAAAAACGCACCAAGCGAGACCCGTTCGACTAAAACTTCGGTTGCAGTACCTGCGTCAGTTGTGCCACAAAATGCACAGAATTTAGGATTAAATGAACTGAAATTGGAAAAGGGTCAACACCCGGTCAACCATAATCTAATTAGTGAAAACGCCCTAAAAGTACTCTACCGTTTACATAAATCAGGCTATCAGGCTTATCTTGTTGGTGGTGGTGTACGTGATATCTTTATTGGTCAAGAGCCAAAAGATTTTGATATTGCGACCAATGCTGAACCAGAGCAAATCAAAAAATTATTCCACAACTGTCGATTAGTTGGCCGCCGTTTCCGTCTTGCTCACATCCTATTTGGCCGTGACATGATCGAAGTTGCCACCTTCCGTGGTCATCACGTTGAAGAACAAGAACAAAATCAACAAACATCAAAGCAGTCTGATGGTGGCATGTTGTTACGTGATAATGTCTACGGCAACATCAGTGAAGATGCTGAACGTCGTGACTTTACCGTTAATGCACTTTACTACAACATTGCAGACCGTGCTGTTTATGACTTTGCTGGCGGCCTTGCCGATTTACAAAGTAAACAACTACGTTTAATTGGCGATCCAGAAACACGTTACCGTGAAGATCCAGTACGTATGTTACGTGCTGTTCGTTTCTCCGCTAAATTAGATATGCAAATAAGCCCCGAAGCAAAAGCACCAATCAAACAGCTAGCCAACTTACTACAAAGTATTCCTGCCGCCCGCTTATTTGAAGAAACATTAAAACTATTCTTAAATGGTCACGGTTTAGCGACATACAAACTGATGAAAGAGCATGGTTTATTCCAGCCATTATTCCCACTGGTTAGCAAGTATCAAAATGAAGACGGTTCAAGTAACTGTGATAAATTCATCGAAATTGCACTCGAAAATACCGATAGCCGTATTAATGCCGGTAAGCGTGTGACACCAGCTTATTTATATGCCGCAATGTTATGGTATCCACTAGAAGCGCTCGCTGAAGAACGCGTGATTGACAGCGGTCTTAACTACAGTGATGCCTTGTTATTAGCAATGAATGACGCGCTAGACTCACAAACTAAGAGCATTGCAATTCCACGTCGCTTTACTTCAACAATCCGTGATATCTGGCATTTACAAGGCCGCTTACCACGTCGCCAAGGTAAACGCGCAGAAAAAGCCTTCGAACACTTAAAATTCCGTGCCGGTTTTGACTTTTTAGAAATGCGCGCAGAAATCCAAGGTGGTGACTTAGTCGAAGTAACGCAATGGTGGCGCGATTACCAAACTGCGAATGCCACTGGCCGTCAGAATTTAATTAAAGAATTGAATGCACCAGCGGGTAAAAAAACACGTCCACGCCGCGCTAAAAAGAAAAAGCCAGCGAACGAAAGTGATGCTTAATAGTATGTTATCTCTAAAAGAACATGATATTAACGAACAAGGTTATACCCGTTGTTATATCGCGATCGGCAGTAATCTTGCCGATCCAGTAGCGCAAGCCAAAGCAGCAATCACAGCGCTAGAGACATTAACGGCATGCCGTTTTATTTGCGTTTCATCCCTGTATGCAAGTAAGCCGATGGGACCACAAGAGCAACCTGATTATATAAATGCAGTTGCCTGTATCGATACCCGTTTAGCGCCAATTGAATTACTTGATGCGTTACAGCAGATTGAAAATGAACAAGGCCGTGTACGTAAAGAACATTGGGGAGCAAGAACCCTCGATTTAGATATCTTACTGGTCGGTAATGAAATAATGAGTACACCACGCTTAACCGTGCCACATTACGGCATGAAAGAGCGTGAGTTTGTACTTTATCCATTAGCAGAAATAGCACCACAATTGCAGTTACCTTGTGGTCAAGCATTGTCAGCATTACTTGAGGACTGTCCTCGTAATGACTTAGCTATTTATCAAAACACAGAGTAATGTGAAGAAGGATTTCCAATGAGCAAGGTTACCGTATCTAAACTGCTTAAGATGAAAGAAGCAGGACAAAAATTTGCCAGTATTACCGCGTATGACGCGAGTTTTGCGGCATTATTTGATGAAGTCGGCATGCCTGTATTATTAGTCGGCGACTCGATGGGCATGGTATTACAAGGCCATAATGATACGTTACCTGTCACAGTAACAGATATTGCTTATCATACCCGCTGTGTGCGTGCAGGGGCGACAAATTCACTGGTTATCGCTGATATGCCATTCATGAGTTATGCCACTAAAGAGCAGACGTTAACCAATGCGGCCACCCTGATGCAAGCCGGTGCCAATATGATAAAAGTTGAAGGTGGCGAATGGTTAGTAGAAAGTGTTGCAGCATTAACTGAACGTGGCATTCCAGTATGTGGCCACCTTGGTTTAACACCGCAGTCTGTACACGTCTTTGGCGGGTTTAAAATACAAGGCCGCGCACAAGATAAAGCCGATGAAATGGTCGAGCATGCGCTGTCATTACAGGCCGCGGGTATCCAACTGTTAGTTGTAGAATGTATCCCTGCACCACTGGCAAAACGCATCACTGAAGCCTTAACGATCCCAGTGATTGGTATTGGCGCTGGTCGTGATACTGATGGTCAAATCTTAGTGATGCATGATGCATTCGGTATTTCAAAAGGTTTTGTACCTAAATTCTCAAAGAATTTCTTAGCCGAAACCGGTGATATGCGCAAAGCAATTAGCGCTTATATCGATGAAGTTGCCGCACAGACGTTCCCTGCCGATGAGCACATGTTTTCATAACATACCCGCCCCATTTTATTAGGTAATTCATATATGGATATTATTGCAAATATTGATGTGCTTAGAGAGCAAGTGATCGCTTGGCGTCGTCTTGGTCTATCTACCGCATTTGTGCCGACCATGGGTAATTTACATGATGGTCATTTGACCCTGGTTAAAGAAGCGCAAAAATACGCAGATCGTGTGGTCGTCAGTATCTTTGTTAATCCGATGCAGTTTAACCAAGCTGCTGATTTAGCCGCTTACCCGCGTACCTTAGACTCAGATTGCCGTGCATTACAAAGTGTTGATACCGATTTAGTCTTTACCCCAGCACCAGAACTGATTTATCCACACGGTCTAGCATCACAAACGTTCATTCAAGTACCAGGTATTTCAGAGGTGCTAGAAGGCGCGCATCGCCCGGGTCACTTTAACGGTGTATCGACGATCGTGGCCAAGTTATTTAACTTAGTGCAACCTGACGTGGCTTTGTTTGGTGAAAAAGATTTTCAACAATTAGCGTTAATTCGTCACATGGTTGACGACCTAGCAATGCCAATTCAAATTGTTGGCGTGCCGACTGTACGTGAAAAATCAGGCCTAGCAATGAGCTCTCGTAATGGTCTGTTAACAGCTGAAGAACGTACTGTTGCGCCACTATTAGCCGATGTAATGCAGACCATTGCTGATCAAGTTACTCTTGATGAACAAGCAAATAAAGCATTAGTCACGCAAGCCACAGCACAACTCAATGCCGCAGGTTTTAATACCGACGCAATTGATATTGTCGATGCCGATACTTTAGCGCTTATAACTAAAAACAGTACAACAGCCGTTGTTTTAATGGCTGCATTTTTAGGGAAAGCACGTTTAATCGATAATAAAGTGATTAAATTAAGTTAATCATAAACGCAATAGTACTGATAACTAGGACGATTTACCTGAGCAAATAGTACAATTGCGCTAATTAAACAAATACGCTACTATGGACGCCGGTACATATTTTGTGCGGTATATATATATCCCCAAGCGACTCTAAGATGAACAATCAGCAACTTGGGTATATTCATAAACTATTAATGGAATGGGTTTTAGAACAATGCAAACCACAATGCTAAAAGGTAAATTACACCAAGCGCGTGTAACACATGCAGAATTAAACTATGAAGGTTCATGCGCAATCGATCAAGATATGCTTGATGCGTCAGGGATCCTAGAGTATGAAGCAATCGATATCTATAACATTGATAATGGTGAGCGCTTTTCAACTTATGCTATCGCTGGCGAACGCGGTTCAAAAATCATTTCAGTGAACGGCGCTGCAGCGCGTAAAGCAGCAGTCGGCGATCGTATCATTATCTGTGCTTACGTACGTATGGACAATGAAGAAGCGAAACAACACAAACCTTCGCTTGTTTATCTTAATCAAGTTAATGACATCGTTCGTACAAGTAACGATATTCCAGTACAGGTTGCCTAGTTAGCAAACCGATACGGAATAATGAAAAACCAGCGTTATGCTGGTTTTTTTGTGCCTGAAATCTAGCCGATGATGTATTGAATTCTATTGCTGTAAATAAATCACAGGTAATAAAAAAGAGCACCTAAGCGCTCTTTTGTCATCACCCTAATAACTTAAGTCTGAGTGCCAATATCTCGACACACAGCCTTTACTTATTACAGAATTGATTCAGCCGTTGCAACAACGTTTGCAACAGTGAAACCGAACATTTCAAACAGTTGGTCAGCAGGTGCTGATTCGCCGAATGTTGTCATGCCGATGATCTTACCGTTAAAGCCAGTGTATTTGTGCCAGAAGTCAGCGATACCCGCTTCAACCGCAACACGTTTAACAACGTCAGACGGTAGAACAGATTCACGGTATGCAGCGTCTTGCTTGTCAAATACGTCTGTAGCAGGCATAGATACAACACGAACCTTACGGCCTTTCGCTGTTAGTTCTGCCGCTGCTTTCGTACAAAGTTCAACTTCAGAACCGGTAGAAATAAGGATAAGTTCTGGTTTGCCATCACAATCAACTAGCGTGTAACCACCTTTAGCAACGTTAGCTAACTGTGCATCAGTACGCGGCATAGGTGCTAGACCTTGGCGACTGAAGATTAGAGCCGTTGGACCGTCTTTACGTTCGATTGCATATTTCCATGCTACCGCAGATTCAACAGAATCACATGGACGCCATGCGCTCATGTTTGGTGTTAGACGTAGACTTGCAACTTGCTCTACTGGCTGGTGAGTTGGACCATCTTCACCTAGACCGATTGAGTCATGTGTATAAACTTGGATGTTCTGAATTTTCATTAATGCAGCCATACGCATTGCATTACGCGCATATTCCATGAACATCAGGAATGTCGCACCGTAAGGCGTTAAACCACCGTGTAAAGACATACCATTGATGATTGCCGTCATAGCAAACTCACGTACACCGTAATGTAAGTAGTTACCAGATGCGTCATCAGCAGTAATTGCTTTAGTACCAGACCACATAGTTAAGTTAGATGGTGCTAAATCAGCTGAGCCACCGAGTAGTTCTGGTAACATTGCACCAAACTCTTCGATACAGTTTTGTGATGCTTTACGTGTCGCTATTTTTGCAGAATCAACTTGTAACTGTTTGATGTAATCAGTTGTTTTTGTTTCCCAATCTGCAGGTAGTTCACCTGAAGTACGACGTAGGTATTCTGCAGCTAGTTCAGGATATGCCGCTTGATAAGCCGCAAATTTTTCATTCCATGCAGCTTCCGCTTGTGCGCCAGCTTCATTGGCATCCCACTCAGCATAGATATCTGCAGGAATTTCAAATGCAGCGTGTTTCCAACCAAGTTTTTCACGTGTTGCTATGATTTCAGCTTCACCCAGAGGAGCACCATGACAGCCATGCGTACCTTCTTTATTTGGTGAACCAAAACCGATCACTGTTTTACAACAGATAAGACTTGGACGTGATGTTTCAGCTTTAGATGCGTCGATTGCCGCTTGGATTTCTGCAGGGTTATGACCATCTACAGAGATTACATGCCAGCCGTAAGCTTCAAAACGTTTTACTGTGTCGTCAGTGAACCAACCATCAACTTCGCCATCAATTGAAATGCCGTTGTCATCCCAGAATGCAACTAGTTTACCTAAGCCTAATGTGCCAGCAAGTGAACATGCTTCGTGAGAGATACCTTCCATTAGACAGCCATCGCCTAAGAAAGAGTAAGTGAAATGATCAACAACTTCATGTTCTGGTTTATTGAACTGTGCTGCTAATGTTTTTTCAGCAATCGCCATGCCTATAGCATTAGTGATACCTTGGCCTAATGGACCAGTCGTAGTTTCAATACCAGGTGCATAACCATACTCTGGGTGACCAGGTGTTTTTGAATGCAATTGACGGAAGTTCTTCAATTCTTCAATTGGTAGTGCGTAACCTGTTAGGTGTAGCAGTGAGTAAATAAGCATTGAACCATGACCGTTTGACAGAATAAAGCGGTCACGATCAACCCAG
>NZ_ABCQ01000026.1 GCF_000170855.1 Moritella sp. PE36
ATTAAACGACCCTCAATTACAAGGCGCACAATTTTATGCCCGTGCCGATAACCTTGCAGAATGGTTCAAACAAGTTGAAAAACGTCTTGGTTCATTATCTCAACGTTTAAGTGCTTCTGTAGGTCAATACCGTATCAACACTGATTTATCGGGTGATCAGGGTGCTGAGCAATCGACATTCACAGAGTCTGGTTCTATGGTTAAAACACCATGGTTAGAAATCGATAATGTATTCTGGGAAGCGCGTGGTTCTTCTTGGGCACTATACCATTACCTAAAAGCTGCACGTGTTGATTTTAAAGGTGTATTAGAGAAGAAAAATGCCCTAGCAAGTGTTGACCAAATCATCCTTGAATTAGAAGCATCACTACAGCCAGTAGGTAGCCCGATGATTCTTAACGGTGCTGGTTTTGGCTTTTTTGCTAACCATTCTCTCGTCATGGCAAACTACTTGTCGCGCGCAAACGCGGCTGTTATTGACCTACGTAGATTACTAGAACAAGGTTAATCACCACATACGATAGCCTGTAAGGCTATCACTAAGCCCGTAACTCCGCTTTTAATTAAGCTGTAAAAATAGTGACGGGCTTTTTTGTGTCTGAAATTCATGACAAACTGGTTAATTAAAATAGTGAGCAAGGAAACTACCGAATGGATACTGTATTAATAACGGGGGCATCAACCGGGATCGGTTATCACGCAGCCGTTACCCTGAAAGCGGCAGGTTACCGTGTATTTGCTACCGCAAGAAAGATGCAGGACGTGACAAGATTAATTGAACACGGTTTTGAAAGTGTACAACTCGATTTAAGCTCAACAGCCTCTATCACAGCCGCTGTCACGCATATCATCCAGCTTACCGATGGCAAGATAGATGTATTATTTAATAACGGCGCTTATGGTCAGCCCGGGGCTGTCGAAGATCTTCCGACAGACGTATTACGCGCCCAATTTGAAGCCAATGTCTTTGGTTGGCACGAGCTGACCACTCAAATTATCCCGCTGATGCGCGCTAATGGCCGTGGTCGCATAATCCAAAACAGTTCGGTACTTGGCCTGGTGACAATGAAATATCGCGGCGCCTACAATGCCAGTAAATTCGCGCTAGAAGGATTAACAGATACGCTAAGACTGGAGTTACTCGATTCTCCAATCAAGGTATCGCTCATTGAACCGGGTCCGATAGTGAGCCAGTTTCGCGCCAACGCATTGTCAGCATTTCAAGCCAACATTGACATAGAGAATAGTATCCACAGTGACGATTACCAACAACAAATTAGTCGCTTAGATAAGAAGGACGTCAGTAATCGGTTTACCCTTGGCCCTGAAGCTGTAACCAAAGCACTCATCCATGCGATAGAAAGTAAAAATCCGAAAGTGCGTTATTACGTCACCTTTCCAACCCATTTATTTGCCTTGTTAAAACGTATTTTACCCTTTAGAGTATTGGATAAAATTTTAGCCAAATCAGGTTAATATTAGCCCTTATCTCATTCCCGTTTCGGAGTTAACATGACGACTAATTCAGCTTATGAACAGTTATCTAAGCATTTTAAAAAGATCCATAATTTACACCACCTTTCTTCAATTTGTGGTTGGGACCAAGCGGCAATGATGCCTGCAGGCGGTAATGAAGCACGCTCTGAAGCCATGGCCGAACTCGCTGTCATGATCCACCAGCAAAGTACCGCACCACAACTTGCTGGTTTAATTAACCAAGCGCAAGCTGAAAACCTATCGACTGAGCAACAAGCAAGCTTAGCCGAGATCGATCGTAGCTGGCAGCAAGCCAATGTGGTACCAGAAGATCTCGTTTCAGCTCAATCGTTAGCAGGTTCTAAATGTGAACATGCTTGGCGTACCCAGCGTAAAGAAAACGATTGGGCAGGCTTTGCTAAAAATTTAAAAACAGTGGTTGAGCTATCACGTGAAGAAGCCAGTATTCGCGGCCAAGCAAACAACTGCAGTAATTATGATGCTTTGATGGACTTGTACGAACCAGGCATGAGCAGCGCCCAACTGGACCCTATTTTTGATGACGTTAAATCATGGTTACCGGAATTGACGCTTGCCGCACAAGAAAAACAACGCAGTGACAATGTCATCATGCCGACGGGCCATTTCCCAATTGCTGCACAACAGCAACTGGGTTTAAAGACCATGCAGATCTTAGGTTTTGATTTTAACCATGGTCGCCTTGACGTATCGACTCATCCATTCTGTGGTGGTGTTGCTTCAGATGTGCGCATTACAACAAGATACGAAGAAGATGATTTCACTCAAAGTTTAATGGGTGTAGTGCATGAAACCGGCCACGCACGTTATGAACAAGGTCTACCAAAAGCATTGAACCACCTACCAGTAGGTCAAGCGCGTTCTATGGGTATTCATGAAAGCCAAAGCCTGTTATTTGAAATGCAATTAGGCCGTAGTAAAGAGTTCTTAACTCTGCTAACACCAGAGATACAGCAAGCATTTTTAGGCACAGATAAAGCAATTTATAACCCGCTGAATTTAAGCCAGTGTTATACCCGTGTAAAACCTGATTTCATCCGGGTTGATGCCGATGAAGTGACGTATCCTGCCCATGTAATGTTACGTTATGAAATCGAACAAGCATTAATGAATGGTGATATCGAAGTGAATGATATTCCGGAATTGTGGGCAGTTAAAATGCAGCAATACCTTGGTGTAGACACTAAAGGTAATTACCGTAATGGTTGTATGCAAGATGTGCATTGGACTGATGGTAGCTTTGGTTACTTCCCGTCTTATACACTAGGTGCTATGTATGCCGCGCAGTTTATGACGACAATCAAGCAAGAAATGGATGTACCAGCAATCATTACTAGCGGTGATTTATCGCCGATCTTTACTTGGCTTAAAACCAATATTTGGCAAAATGCGTCATTACTGAGTACCAATGACTTAGTCAAACAAGCAACTGGGGAAACATTAAACCCAGCGCACTTTAAAGCCCATTTACAGGCGCGTTATTTGTAATATCGATTGCCGATTGTTTATTATTTATTTGCTCTGTTCCATAACATGGTGATACCAGTACATAGCCCTAACGATTGGCGCGCAACAGCGCCTCTCTAAGGGTTATTATTACGCTATGGCTGTCGCATTTTCAAGTTGAGCTCGTTACCTGCAATTCACGATTTATCTTTTTGGGTCTTAAACGCTGCCAGTTGATTCACAATATTATCAGATACTTCATTAAGGCGCTTACCTTGATTTTGAAGCTCGCTACAATCATCAGCATTTGAATTAGACAACATTTTTAATGCTTGTATTTCATGAGAAACATCAACAACAAGTTTGTGGATATAACGAATATCAACATTATCTGAGACCTGACCTTGCTTCTCTTTTTGTCCAATTAAATTCAATATACCGTCAATATTATCACATGCTGTATTGATCTCTGTTTGACTGTTTTTTGAATGTGATGAAAGATCACTCAGATTTTTTGACTGTAACTCTATCTGCTCGCCAGCTTGATGCACTGCTGTAGAAATACCGTCAATAATCTGATTGATTTGATTTAAGCTGTTTTGAGTTGACATAGCAAGCTGCCTGACTTCATCTGCAACGACCGCAAACCCTCTACCGTGCTCTCCAGCTCGAGCCGCTTCAATAGCAGCATTTAATGCCAGTAAATTTGTCTGATCTGCCAGATTGTTTATCACTGATACAACACCACCAATAGAGTTCACTTGCTCTGATAGTAATTCAAACTTATTGCTCAGATTTTCACTGCTGCTGACATATGTTTCTATCATATAGGCCATATTACTCATCGCTTCATTTGACAGCTGCAATCCATCTCTGGTATTCCTAACCTGTTCTTGAGTTTGTTCAGCTTTGATTTGTAATGCTAAAGAATGTTCATCTAATATTTTAAACTGCAGGGCAATATTATCAACTCGTTGATCTTGAGTTTGAATACGCTGAGCAATATCGTTTGTTTTTGAAGTCAGCGTATTTGCAATTTCATCTGATGCAATTGCTTGAATTTGAATATCAATTAATGCTCCTTTAACATTTAGTCTAAATGAATTAATAACACTTAATACTTTGCTCATCTCACTGTTGTAGTCACTATTGACCTGACATTCAACCGAAAGATCTTTTTGTTCAAATGTACGCATGTAATCAGTAATTTTATTTAGGGAATCTACCCCCCAAAACTTTTCATCAAGATCATGGATAATCAGCAAAAGAATAACAATATATTGTAATATCTGTGAATGAAACTGCTCAGTAAAAAATAAAGCATTAAAAAATAGTGAAATAGCACTTAGCCAATGGATAAGTCTCATTCGTAGAAAAAGTGAATGCATAATAAATTCCGTTATAAGTTCTTTGCAGGGTACAGTGGTAATAATTGAACCGAATAATGACAACAACAGGCTCGTTCAATTAACCTGTTGTTGCCAATTTTAAATTATTTTAGCTACTAGTATTAAGCTACTTTAAGTACTGTCGATACATTAGGTAACAGGCGTAGCAACTTAAAAGCTTCTGGCATATTGGCTTGCGTCACCACAAAACCAATTAATTGCGCATCACTATCATAGGCCTTCGCCGTCATTCCCGAATCGGTGATATCCACCTGCCAATTAGCATCACTCGCGGTGGTATTTCCGCTTAATTGGATCGGATATAATGGCGTTTTCACTTTGACCAACATCGCCGGAAAAGTCACATCAGTCGCAGTATTCGTCAACGTTTTCGCGAGTGCATTCGCACTGAGTATGATCGGTTGTAAAAAAGCCAAATGTTTACCGTCAATCTCAGCACAATCGCCAATGGCAAAAATATGCGGATCCTGAGTTCTTAATTGCTTATCAACCACAATACCGCGGTTCACCGCTAAACCAACCTCGCTCGCTAACGCAGTATTGGGTTTCAACCCCGCCGCGCACAGCACACTATCAACATGGGTTGTATAACCGTTATTAAAGCTGACATCGATACCTGTAGCCGTTTTTGTCATCTTGCTGAGTTCATTACCCAGTTGCAGCTCAATCCCCTGCCTTCTCATTGTTTGATAAAGCTGAGATGAAATAAACTCGGGTAATAAACTCGGCAGTAATGCATCTGCTCGGTCGGTTAAGATGACATCATAGTTAGCGATGGCTAAATCCATTGCAATTTCAGACCCCACTAACCCCGCGCCAACCACCAACACCGATTTCGCATTAACCAATTGCGCCTGTGACCGCTGGTATTCATCTAAACTATTCAACGTAATAATGTCTTTAGCTGCATCGCCATCAACAAATGGCACAAACGATTGCGCCCCTGTTGCCAGCACCAAATTATCGTAGGCTATCTCGATACCCTGACAACTCACTGTTTTTTCGATGCGGTTAATCTCATCAACATGCGTATTCGTCATCAGGGTAATATTGTGTTCACTCGCAAAGTCAGCCCCACTTTGTTTAACCATGTCTTGCGCGGTTAGTTTTTTGCTAAATACATGGCTCAATTCTGGTTTGACATAATCATCACCACTGCCAGCGGTGATGACGATGATCGCTTGTTCCTGACTGGCACGACGAATTGACTTAACTAATTGATACGCAGCAAAACCACTGCCTATAATGACAACAGGTGAACTCATGCTACCTCCTTATTTTTAATCTCTTCAAACACATCTTTACCTAACCCACATTCAGGGCAGAGGAAATAATCCGGTACCTCAGACCATGCGGTACCCGATGCGACATCTTGATTTGGTTCACCTTGGGCAGGATCGTAAACCCACTGACAGACAGTACATAACATCGAACTATCCGCACTAAACTGCGTCACAGCACTTTTCTGCGTCGGTTTTGCTACTTCAACGACTGGCGGTACTTTTTCTACTACTTGTTCCGCTACTGCTTGCTCTGATACAGTTTGGTTTGCAGCGGGGGCTGCTACATCGGCAAGCGTATTACTTGTTAGCGCCCACTCTTTCGCTAACGTGCGACCATATTCACGACACGCTAATATCGCTTTACCATCTGGTTTCCATTTTGTTTTCAGACTTGGATAAGGTGCAAATCCCGCTTCCTCTAGTCTAGTTTCAATGCGATCAATCGCGCCACCAGTCCAACCATAACTACCAAATGCTGCGGCTTTTTTGTTTTTAAAACGCAGACCCGTGATCTCTTCCAGCATGGCGGCAACTTTAGGCATCATCACATTATTCATCGTTGATGAACCCACTAAGATACCCTTGGAAATAAAGGCATTGGATAAAATTTCATTTTTATCATGACGTGCCACATTGAATACTTTCACCGCAACTTGGCTATCAACCTCATGGATACCCTGGGCAATCGCATCCGCCATCGTGCGGGTATTATTCGACATCGAGTCATAAAAAATAGTAATGCGATCTTCTTGATATTTATCTGCCCACGTCAGATATTGTTCAATGATCTGAATTGGATTATCACGCCACACCACACCGTGCGCGGTAGCTATCATATCGACGGGTAAATTAAAGCTTAATATTTCATTAATTTTAGCGGTAACGAGCGGGCTAAATGGAGTTAGAATATTGGCATAATAACGCAAGCACTGATCCATTAACTCTTTGGTATCAACCTCATCATTGAATAAACGTTCATCACAATAATGCTGACCGAATGCATCATTACTAAACAGCACTGCATCTCCCGTCATGTACGTCATCATACTGTCAGGCCAATGCAACATAGGCGTTTCAATGAAGACCAACTGCTTACCGTTCCCCAAATCTAAAGTATCGCCCGTCTTAACCACATTAAAATTCCACTCTGGGTGGTGGTGATGCCCAGTAATTGAATCAATTGCATTTTCGGTACAATAAATCGGTGTATTGGGTATTTTATTTAATAACGCTGCTAATGCACCAGCATGATCTTCTTCAGCATGGTTAATCACTATGTAATCAATTTTGTTAAGATCAATTTCTAATTCTAATTGCTGAATAAATTCGTAGCAGAACTTGTGATCAACCGTGTCGATCAGTACCGTTTTTTCTTCTTGGATAAGATAGCTATTATAACTCGTGCCTTTTTCAGTTTTAAATTCAGTACCGTGAAAATCACGCACTTCCCAATCACGTTGTCCAACCCAAGAGATATTATTTTTTACATGAATAGCCATATTATATTCCAATTAATTAGTTAACGATTTTATATCCTTTCTAATTGCAGGTACCGTGCCAAAAGTTAACATGTTGATTTATATGAAAACAACACACACACACTGTCATAATGACTACCTTTACTTATTGTCATTATGACTATACACTGTCGATAAGACAGTGTTTTATACGGCTAACATTATGCAGACTGATACTAAAGACCTTATCCATATCGCCTTGGATCTCACCACCAATATTTCCAATCAAGATCGTTTCGAACGTCTACTCACCACCATGCGCAGATTATTTAGCTGTGATGCATCCGCACTATTAGAATTTAAGGGCCAGCATTTCAAACCCTTAGCAATTAATGGCCTGAATGCTGACGTCTTGGGCAGACAATTTAATATCAGTGAACACCCAAGATTAGAAGCCATTGCCAGAGCGGGTGATGTAGTCAGGTTCCCTGCAGACAGCTCGCTGCCCGATCCCTATGACGCCCTTATTACCTCACACGAAGGTAATTTGCATGTACATGCCTGTGTTGGTTTACCCTTGATGGCAAATCAACGCCTGATTGGTGCACTGACGCTCGATAGCTTTGATCCCCACCAGTTTGATAACTTCAGCAATGATGAACTACGTACAGTGAGTGCACTTGCAGCCGCGACGCTTAACATTGCGCTATTGATGGATAAACTGGAAAAAGCAGCTGGCGATGTGACAGAGACAGATCCCGCCAAACATCAACCACAAAGTAACACTGAAATTATTGGTCAGTCCGCACAGATCCAAGCCTTAAAAAAAGAGATCAGCGTCGTTGCCAGTACCGATATGACCGCATTAATCTTGGGGGAAACGGGGGTTGGGAAGGAATTAGTCGCCACTGCAATCCACCAGCAATCTTCCCGCGCCGACAAACCACTGATATACCTTAACTGCGCAGCATTACCAGAATCTATTGCAGAAAGTGAACTATTTGGACATGTGAAAGGCGCATTTACCGGGGCGATCAGTAACCGCAGTGGTAAATTTGAATTAGCAGATAAAGGCACCCTGTTTCTTGATGAAATTGGCGAGTTAACCCTGACTTTACAATCGAAATTATTGCGGGTATTGCAATATGGTGACTTGCAACGTATTGGTGATGATCGCAACTTAAAAGTCGATACGCGCATTATCGCGGCAACCAATAAAGATTTAAAAGAAGAAGTACTTGCAGGTCGCTTTAGGGCTGACCTTTATCATCGCCTTAGCGTATTTCCCATCACAGTGTCACCGCTGCGCGAGCGTGGCGAAGACATTCTATTATTGGCTGGTTTTTTTATCGAGCGTTGTCGCAGTAAACTACAATTAAGCCACCTGAGTTTAAGTTCCACTTGCCAAGCTATACTGATGAATTATCCATGGCCAGGTAATATTAGAGAATTGGAGCACAGTATTAATCGCGCCGCGATCCTTGCCAGAGCAGAAGCTAAAGATGAATACGTGAGACTTCAGCCCTCGCATTTTAAGCTTGAGAATTTTTCAGTTGAAGTGACCGATGTGATTGAGGAAACAACGATGTCCGTCACCAACATACCCGTGGACAATTTACGTGACGCCACCGAACAATTTCAACGACAGTTAATCAGTAAAGCGCTTAAAGAAAATGATAATAACTGGGCCGCAACAGCACGCCAGCTTTCAGTCGATGTGGGTAATTTGCATAGATTAGCCAAACGGATTGAATTGAAAAGATAAACGTTGGAAAATAACAAAGGCCGCGAATGCGACCTTTGTTTTGTTAACTGTAATAAATAACTATGCAGTCAATTATTTCATCGGTAACGATATCTGTCTTAGTGACACCCCGCCAGGTACTATTTCCAATGTCATTCCTGCAGCGCCTCCTTCACCGTCACCGTTACCGTCTGCAATAAGAACATCAATCTCAATGCTGTTTTTATTTTTTAAACTAATTTGCATACGACCATCATCTAAGAATTCAATCGGCCCTTGAAGATCCATAGTGATTGGATAACTGTGTAAATTATGTGATAAATTTAAGGTTACATGCATATTTGGTGAATCCATGTATACATCAAGCTCGATAATAAAATTAAGCTGCTGGGTTTCCTCATTCCAAATGATATAACCCGTTGGTACAACTGTTTTACCATCTACAACAGGGTAACGCGGGCGCATGATCATAGTTCCCGTAGGCACATCACTATCACCTAGTAAGAACAAATTGGCCTGAACATAGACTTCAGAGGAAATCATCTGCTGAGCATGAATTTTTACCGGAATACGATTATTAACCGCATCATACTCACCTATCTCAGTTGGCATAAATGCACTAATGAAAGTCTTTGAATATTCATCAGCACAGCTGGTGTCAATCGCACAACCTGTTTGCGCATCTTGCATCAAGCCATTAAAGCTGCCGTCTTTAACTCTTAATAACGCATAGTTACTGGTCAGGGTTTCCTGTCCTTCATTCCAACGATAATCACGATTACTATCCGTCGTTGGCATCATCAGTGGATTAAATACAAACTTATCAGCTGGTGCCGCCCGGAATGGCATTTTAATATCCGGACCACCTTGATCTTCAGCGTAACTATCTTTCAACAATGTCGTTTGTAATGGATAGCCAGCTTTACTACAGATAGCTGAGCCATTAGTGCAATCAACTTGTCCTTTCGTCGCACCTTCCTGTGAGATCAACGAGTATTGATAAACATTCGCGCCTTGGTCTTGCCAGTTTTCGGTTGGCGAGAAAGTTAAGATCTTATTATCATATTGCATCACACCAGGAACGATTGACTGACAAACACCCGCACTATTGACAACTTCAACGCGGAATGAACCACTATTACAAGCATCACCCAGTACTAAACTTGCTTTGTCAATTGGCTGACTAAAGGCAATAAAGATATCCCTATCTGCCTGTAAACTAAAGATGTTGAACTTATCATCCTCGACTAAATTGTTACTGCCATCAGAACCGCCAGCACAACGACCGGCAATATCATTAGCATAATCTGACTCGACCAGTGCACAAGTGTAACCAGGAACCGTACCTTCAACCATAGGCGAGGTTTTTCTTAATTCCTGCGCTTTATAAAGTGTTGTAAATGTTTGGTCTAAATATGTAGGATTACCGGATAAATCTTTAATGTTTCCGGTGATCGTATAGTTAGTTGCTGAAGCTAAACTAACAACCGGATCAATAATAATAGAAGAACCGTCCTGCGAAATAAATGTTTCTTTAGCAACACCATTCGCATCTTTAAGAACAAGGTTCTGTAGCGATGCTAATTCTAACGGTTCATTGTAAGTAATCGTGACATTATCACCCAAGCTGAAGTGAGTAATATTTTCGCCTGGATAAGCAGATTGGAATACGGGTGACTTAACATCAACAGCAAGTTCTGGTGTTTCGTCTGCGGTATACGCTTCCATATGGAATGATATTTGCGCATGGGCATTATCCACGCCCAAGATCTTCAAATCAATCTCACTCACCGCGTCGATGATCATTGTAGGACCATCGGTCCTAACCGTGCCAATCAACTCAAGATGCATAATATTCTGACTTAAACCACCATTGGCTTTACCATTCAGTTTGCCGTCTTCTTCGTAACCATCCGTGGTCATCGCCACATCCATAAACAGATGCAATTGCTTCGGTGCATACTTATGATCAGAGTTAGTGTTATTAATTAAATAACCTGTCGCATCAGAAATGTTGGTCATACGAATATTACCGGTATTGAAACCCGTTGGGAATTCACCACCTACTTTCACTGTTAAGCTCGAGCTATTTAAAATAGAACCTTTACGGATCACCATTGGCGCCGCACTTTTAAATTTACCGAGATTGGCTAATTCAGTGATCAGGTCTGAATCAACATAAGTGGTATCATTCGCGCCAATAAGCACAGATTTAATGGTCACTGCATTCATTAATTCACCTGAGTAAGGTGATTCCTGACTGCCATTATTCAAGGTTATGTTCATTGGCTTAAATGCGCGTTCACCCGGATCTAATACCGTAAATACTTTTTCTAAACCCGCAAAACTATTCCCCTGGTTATCCTTCACGCCATTACTGACGATAAGTTCATAACTTGCATCAACATCAAGATCGACCGCTGGATCAAAGGTGATGTAACGACCTTTAGCAATTAAATCACCTGCTACTTGCTCTGTAGTACCGACTTTTTGGAATTTAAATGTGTCACCGGCAACTAATGTTCTTGTATCAACTTCATTGGTCAAGCGTAAACGTAATGTCGTGAACGTGGTAAATGGCAGGTCATCAGTCGGAAAAAAACCATTGTTATCCAGTGTAAAACTTTCTACATCGTTGGCTAAACGCGTGGTAAATGTCATTGGGTCTTGCGCGGTTCTGGTCACCGTTAACTCTTTATTCCCATCGGCTTCATTAATCAAACCGATTGCATAAGTCACCGTATATTGTTCACCCGCTTTAAGTGGTGATGCAGGCTTAAATGCCAAACCATTAGCTTGTGGATTGTTCGGATCAGTTGCAAAGCTATCTTCCGTCACTTCCGTCGCTGTTCCTTCGACCACATTGCCGTCACTGTCGGTTAAGGTAAGCGCTTGCGTCGAAAAACTATCTAGCGGATGCGAGAATGACAACAATACCGAGGTATTCACCGCTACATCAGCTTGGCCATCAAATGGAAACGCATAAAACGTGTGGGCAGCAAACAAGCTTTGTGCTCGACGCTCAGCTAATGCCGCACGATTTTCTTCTGCGGTTAACAGCGGCGCGTCCACTTTTTCATTATCTTGTAGTTCAACGCCACAACCAGCAAGCGCAACTGCCGAAGCAACCAGGCTGTACTTAAAGAAAGAATTAAAACGAGAATTAATTGTCTTCATAAGACCTCCTTAAAACTTAGTCGTGAACGAAAGTGAAATAGTTGATACCGTGCCTTCTAGTTCAACTGAGGAGTTATTCGCGCTGTCTTGATGAGAAATAATGTGGTCAGTTGGATCAAGTACTTGTAACTGATACGCTAAATCAATCTGCCAAGGATATGCCGATAAGCCAGTGCCTTTATGGAAATAGGAGAAACCAGCACCGACAACTAATTTATCAGCACTTAAATAATTCACATCCAGCGTCGCTTTATCTGGGTCTAATGGTGATACTTCATAGCTAGCACCCGCCATTAATTTAATGGTATCGTTAAAATTAAGCTCGATACCGGCACGTGGAATAATGATATCTTCGAAACCGACACTGGCTTGATCTTTCACTGTGTCGTTTAACATTAAGTCATTTAAATCTGACCATCTTTGTTGCTCTGCACTGATCGCAAAACTCACCATTCCGGCTTTAATACGAATACCCGCAGAGATAATATCTGGTTGGTATGCATCATACGTTAACAAGTTAATGGGTAAGTCGGATACCGTTTGAGTGATCGTTGCTCCCGCCTTAATGTTGGCTTGACCATAACTTTCACCACGGAAAGCCGCAGCAAAGGTAATACCATTACCCGCACAACTCTTATCATTGCCGCATAACATACGGCCAAAGTCCAAAGTAATACCCGCAATAGGGGTGATCACAGGCTCAGCAGCAACACCAACACTTTCATTACCTGACGCAGTGCCATCCAATTCACTTTCTAAACTCATCGTCGCATCAGCATGCAACGATACTTGCGCACCGCCACCGATAGTAAAGCCCGGTATAATTTGAATTGAACCCGATGCAGCAACAAATAATGGCTTCTCACCATAATTAGCTAATTGACCAGTCTCTGATGTTGACGAACTAAACGCCATCATTTCGGTACCGTAATTTTCGATACCCGCAATCAGACCAAAATAAATTGGGTACGAAAAGTTAAACAGATTGGTCACATTAACGTTCATGCCTGCAAGTATTGGCTGCGTTGCTTCGTCAAACGTTTGCTCACCAGCGGTAATATCAGGAGTAGCAGACAATAAACCCACATACATCTCGCCTTGATCCGCCGTGGCTAGTGCAGATGGATTATAATAAGCGGCAGAGGATTGCGAATTAAATAAAGAAAAAGACTGCGCAGAAGCGATATCAACTGGGGATAAACCGAATGTGGTGCCGAGATTACCTAAACTTGCTTGCGCGGTACCCGCGGTCAGCGCTAATGCCACAGATGCAGAAAGTAGAGATATATTGTTAGATAGTGTCTTCTTAGTCATTGTTGCTAACTCCATTTAGCGAAACTAAAATAAGTATTCTCTAGTGGCTCCAGCCACAACAACGGAATACCGTCAAATTGTTGAACATCCCCTGAGTGGACATGTTGTCATTTTTCTAACGGCGAATATACCTTGATTGATATACTCAGTGTCGTGCCTATATCGAGTTATTTCCTCATTCAGAAACTAATGAGCTAGAAGCATTAGACTCTAGCTCATTAGTTGTTTTAATTGCACTGACGCCGACTTAGTTATCTCAATGTTGTTAGTGTTATTACTCTGATTGCGCTAACACCCATAATTAGTATGCCTGTATCCATGAAAAAGGAGCTGGTAACACGGTCGTCGCATCATCCGTTTTTACCACTTCAACCCGCTGGATAAAATCATCGATATTGGTCATCCGTACACCTTTAACTGGTTTGTTTTGATTATCGACACTGTTGTTGTCAAAACTATTATTATCAAAAAAGTCCTCCCAGTGCCCTAACACAATTGTTCTCGGCTGCGTCTGTTGCAAGATAGCCTCGGGGTAATCATCAACCTGATGAAATGCCGCAACACATAAAATGGCCATATCGACCGCCTTACTATTCACCTTACTATCCGCCATCACTGGCATTAACCCGTCTGGAGAGTTACTTGCTGCATCTTGATAATGAATACGGTAAATAGGTTGCTGCTGGATATCTAAAAAGTCGATAACATACGCATATGTTTGTCCTTCTTTCCAACCATATGCTGTACTTGGCAGCTCGGTTAATGCATCTTCATATTTTCCTGACATCACTTTAATCCCCATAAAGTGCGGTGCATGATCGGATTTAATCGGCATAAAACGAATGGTGTTATTACGATTATATATCCACCTGCCCGGCTGTTGGCCATCAGCCGCATGCTCCGTTATATCAAGTAAACGTGCGTCATCAATAACCGCAGTGACAATATTGGTCATGGTCGTTGAGCCCACAGCCGTTGCTTCTGGCATGTGTTGCTGCATGATATAAGGCACATCCATCAAGTGATCATAATGTGCATGACCAACTAAAATGAATTCTGCCTGCTTGGCATGGGCCGGTAATAATTTATCAACCAAATCAGTATCCGGTTCAATTGACAGTGGCAAGGTAACATTGATCAAGCCCGGGTTAGTAAACGAGGGCGCGGTCATAATACTGTCTTCACCATATTGAAATAAGTAACCACCAACACCGAGATATTGAATATTTAACTTTTTGTCTCCGCTAAGCAACGACTGTTCATTCACTTGTTGCGCTACAAGATCGGCATGATAGTTTATCGCTAAATTATCCACAGACGTAGCACAGCCCGCTAATAGCCCAGCAATAACGCTGCAACAAAACACGTTTAATCTAACTCTTTTCATTAACTTCCCCCAAAAAAGTGGTAAACACTACCCTCTGATACAAGCTAATTAAAATAACAAAAAACACGTTATCGACACTCGCTAATGCGCGTTTCATCTCACACAGATATAAAAATAGTACTTTGTATTGACGTCGATTTAATGCATTTCGCCACATGTATACCTAAACGACTTCAAGATGCACAATCAGCATCATGGCTTAACTTGGGTGTAGCCCTTTTTGAACCCTGTCATTTTTCGTCATTATTGATACTTAACTTGTCATTTTGTTGGCCGCAAAAAGCCTTTATTGGTTGCTTTAATAGAGTCATAGCTTGTTAAGCAGTCTTAATCCATAAGGAAACTGACCATGAAAAAATCTATCTTCGCAAAAACATTACTGATTACGTCAATAGCATGCACTAGCCTCTCTGCCAATGCAGCAGAGCAAGAACCGCTAACAACATGGGAGAAAGCCGGGGTATTTTCATCAACGATTATCGTCGGTACCATTGCGGGTGGTCCGATTGGTCTTGTTCTCGGTATTGCTGCCGGAGATTGGATCAATAATACTTGGGATAAATCCATTGAGTCTGAGCAGTTAACAGCAGAGAACCAGCAGGCAACAGAAAATTTACTGGCGAGTGAATTACAAAATAATCAGTTGCTACACGACGTATTAATTTTGGACCAACAGCTACAACAAGTATCAGAAACGGAAGAACTTAACCAACAACTGATCCTTGACTCCTTACAACTGGATCTACTGTTTGCCGTTAATCAAAGTGCAATTGATACAAAAAATCAAGCACGATTAACACAGCTATCAGATTACTTAATAGATAATCCAACCATGAACATCGTATTATCCGGTCACGCGGACCCGAGTGGACAAGAAGAGCTAAACATGAATTTAGCACAGCAAAGAGCGGTAGCAGTACAAGATCAACTTATTGCGTTAGGTGTTAACGAAAATAATATCCAAGTACAATCTTTTGGTGCTGAATACGCAAGCTCAGCGTTGGGGGAGCTTGTTCAATACCCAAGAGATCGTAAAGTAACTATCGAATTTATCGATGACCAAGACCACAATATGGAAGATAGCACCGCAGATGAAATAGCGATGCAATTCTAATTGCATGACGATTAAGGCTAACGATAATTCGTTAGCCTTTTTAATGTCTCATATTTACCTACAGAACCTTGATTATCTAGCCTATAACTCTTTTCAAAACATAAATATATCTGTTCTATACTGAAGTGATAACGAAAAAATATTAAAATTATATTTTATGATCTAAGTAACAGTTTACTGACCCTAAGTGAGTATATTTAATAGTGTAAGTACATTATTTCACGACTAACGATTAGTCTTATCTTGAACAGGAGTTCCATCATGACCATTAACAACATCCTTTGCCCAACCGACTTTTCAGATATGGCGAATAGAGCGATAAGCTATGCAGCAGAAATGGCGTTGAAATATGATGCAACATTACATTTAGTAAGTGTAATTAATGAGATACATGGCTTTGATAGTTTCCAGGTACTTGCTATCACCCCACGTGATATTCACGAACATATGTTAAAGATCACACAAGAAAAACTGGACGAATTAACCTCAGATATTAGACCGAGTATTCCATTACATACCGCGGTACTAGAGGGACATCCATCAACAGAGATCACGCGTGCGGCGGCAGAATTTGATTGCGATATGATCGTCATCGCAAGTCATGGCCGTACTGGGTTGGAGCATATCCTCATTGGCAGTGTCGCCGAATCAGTGACTCGCCATTCACACTGCCCTGTCTTGATTGTGAAGTAATATTTAATGCAATTGGTATAAACCAATAATGCCCCCATTAATTAATTGATTTAATGGGCTTCATTATGACTTCAGATAAATATTATTGATTTGAGTAAAATGCCATTAGTCTAATGGCAAATATCATTTACGTGGCGTTAATGTCAGCGCTAAATTGGTAGGCCTCATAGTAAACGCAAACTCTTCGCCAACTTCAGGAGCCTGTTCTGGCTGACTAATCACGTAATACCAACATAAACGGGCAATCACAGCCTTGCCCTCCATCATTGCTAAACGCTCACCTGGACAATGCCTTGCCCCCGCACCAAACGGAATATGGCTACTTTGTAGATGCGGACAAACCGGCTTTTCTGGGGTCGATAACCAACGCTCCGGATTAAACTTTTCAGGGCACGCCACCACCTTTTCATCTAACCCTCCGGGGCGAGTTAATATAAAAATAGCCGTACCTTTTGGCAATTTAATACCATTACTCAATACTGTATCTTCTGTTGGCTCTGCGGAAATAAGTGGTGCAGTGCCTTTAAGCCGCAAACCTTCACGCAAGATCGCGTCAATAAATTCAAACTGCTCTAACGCCGTCAGATCTACGTTTTCAATATCACCATCGCAAACACGTGAGACTTCATCAATCACTTGCTGCTGTAAACTGGGATTTTGGGCTAAATAAAACAAAGTCCACGCCAACATATTAGAAGTAGTGTCTTCACCGGCCAGTAACAAGGTTAAAATGTTGGCAACTAATTCATCATCCGTTAATTTGTTCTCTTCGCTGTCACTGGCAACAATCATGGCTTGTAAAATCGTTTCAGGCTCTTCGGCTAACGCACTATTTTCGGCTAAAACCACCTTGGCTTTAGTGATCATACTGACGGCTAATTGATAGACTTCTTCGCGGGCTTTATCAATTCTGCGCGTTTCAGGGGTACGAATATAACGCCACCACGGAAAAGGGTATTTACTGCGTTTATTTAATGCGCGGAATAAGCGGTCTATATTGTCTCTTAAATGGGTATCGCTACTGCCTGATAACATATTTGTTTGATAACCAAAAACCAAACTAGTGGTGATATCAATGGTAAAATGTTGCAATAACTTATGTACATTAAACGCTTCTCCTGTGGCTATTTTTTTATCTATAGCCACCTGCAGATTAATGGATAATGATTTTAGCTGGGGAACAAAATTAGCCAATGTATTGTAAGAAAATGCAGGCATGATGAGTCGTCGCTGCCGCTTCCATTTATCGCCATTGCTGGAAAATACCCCGTGAATGCCTAAGTCTTCAAATAACCACTCTAAGCGTTCGGTACGATTAAACAGTTTCGGTCTTTGTTTGATAATTTCTAAGCCGATTTTAGGATCAGAGATCACCAGATACGGCTTATTCAATAATCTCATTTGATAAGCAGAACCGTACTCTTTCGCCCATTGCTCTAAGTGTGTATGAAATGATTCTGCCGAAATCTGCGTGAAATTGCCGAGGATAGCTTGTTGTTTTGGACCTGGTAGTTCATCGAAAGAAATTGTTGGTAATACTGGCGAGTTAACACCCTTAACCATTTTAGCATTCATTTAACTTTCCCTGTTCAATATGAAATAGTGCGATATTAAAATCGTTACCATTAACCATAGAACAGTTTTTTAAGATGGCATTACCGTTTTTTATCTTTAGTAAATTCATTAAACCAAGTTGGGATCCGCTCTTCTAACCAATATTTTGGCTTTAAAATAGAGCCATACACAAAACCAACATGACCGCCATAACGACTTAATTCAAATAAAATATTTGCCGACATATCTTTAGCGTTTGGGATCACTTTTTTAGTTAAAAAAGGATCATCTTCGGCATGAATAAATAATGTTGGCGTTTCGATCTTATGCAAAAATTGCAAACTACTGCATTGATGATAATAATCTAGCGCATTTTTAAAACCATGTAACGGTGCGGTGACACGATCATCAAACTCAACAAAAGTATTTAACTTTTTCACTTGTTTGGTCGTTAAATTCAACGCATTACGCATATCTAAATGCTCAAATTTACGCACCACACTGGCTTGCAGACGTTTAATCAACCGGCGTTGATACGCTTTAGAAAAGCCTTTTTTGATCCGCTCGGCACTTTCTGCTAATAATAATGGCGCAGAGACCACAGAGGCAGCTAACAATTGTGATTGCTTGCCGGTTTGTGCCAGATAATGCGTTAATACACTACCACCCAACGAATAACCCACCGCAAATAAAGGCGCGTTAGGGTAACGCTTAGCAATCAAACCAATCACATAACTTGCATCACTGGTATCACCAGAATGATAAGCCCGTAATAAGCGGTTTGGCTCTTCACTACAACCACGAAAATGCATCACTAAACCAATCCAACCCGCAACATTGACCGCACGCATAATACCTTTTACATAAGGCGACTCGACAGAGCCTTCAAGCCCATGGAAAATAATAACAATCGGTTTAATATTTTCGGCCGTTGGCAGCGCAGTCCAAGCGAGATCCAGAAAATCACCATCTTCGAGTTCTAATCTTTCACTAATTGTCGGGAACGTCAGATTTCGGCGGCTGATCGTCGGCAGCATTGTTTGTAAATGCGCATTACGTATCCACCACTGCGGCTGAAATTGACTCGGTTGAAACATCTTTGAATACCTTAAGTTAACCAACTGGCCATTAAACAACGCCTTACATTTTATTGGATATTCCATAATAACACCACTACGATATTTTATAATAACACTACCACTCGTTAAATGACGGTCAGCGGAGTAATTAATACCGCCAACGTAAAGAATGCTGTAAACTGAAAATAATTTTACTTATAACCAGTGCCATTAATGAATTATATCGAACTTGAATCTTATTCTCGAAAGTGGATCTTCAACCATAAATCACTGCCAATTAACGCTGAAGATTTAGCGAATATCAAACCCTTTAGCAAAGAAAGAGCCGGTCAATTATGGAGCCAACTTATTAGCTCGCAATGTAACTTTACCGATCAATTCAGTAAAGGCGACTGGCCACATGACCAAAAGACTTGGTTGCTAGAAGCTGACTGGCAGCGCGCTTGGGACAATGATGATAGCCATGAATTACCTGAAGAAGTGCTTGCACATTTAACTTGGGATGATAACAGTAAAGTTTATTTTTGCTATGAACGCTTCAATATGATTGAAACGAATTGGGGCACATTTAAACGTAACTGGAAAAACTTTTTGTTCTATGATGACGGTGCATTATTAATCTCTGCGAAACGTAAAGAAACCCTTTCATTTAAAGAGAACGGGTCCGTATTAATTGGTACGCGCGCACCTATCCAGCCAGCTAAATAAAGAGCCATTATGCATACTTCTTGTAGCTGTGGTTTAGCAATGCCCTTTAAAGATTGCTGTGGTAAATACATTTATGGCACAGCAACGCCGATAACTGCAGAACAATTAATGCGTTCGCGTTACAGTGCTTATGTAAACAATGTACCCGTTTATTTAATGGCAACACATCACCCCGATTTTGTTGCTGACTTAAATGAAGACTTGATTACTGAAACCGCAGAAAATACCCAGTGGTTACGATTAGAAATAATCGTCAGCCAAGGTGATGAAGAAAGCGCAACTGGCATCGTGGAATTTAAAGCATGGTTCCAAGACGGCGAGCAAGAAGCGTGTTTACATGAACGCTCCAACTTCGTATTTCAAGACCAACAATGGTTTTATACCAATGGCGAACTTAATCCTGCGCCACTAAAACAAAGCCGTAACGATCCTTGCTTATGCGGCAGTGGTAAAAAATATAAGAAGTGCTGTGGCTAGCCATCATTGCTAAACACAGTAAATATGGCTAATGGCATACTAGAAATAAGTATTTCATTTAGCCATATCATATTAAACATCAAATAAAGTAGTAGATATTATGGAAAAGAAAATATTACTGGCCGATTGTCCAGATCAAAAAGGACTTATCTCGAAGATCACCAACATTTGTTACAAGCATCAACTCAATATTATCAATAACACCGAGTTTGTCGATAACACCCACAATCGATTTTTTATGCGTACCGAACTCGAAGGCATATTCAACGATGAAACCTTACTTGCCGACCTCGATAGCGCGCTACCAACAGGCTCACACCGTAAACTGGTTTCTGCGGGTCGTAAACGCATCGTCATCTTAGTCACCAAAGAAGCGCATTGCCTTGGTGATATCTTAATGAAAAATTACTACGGTGGTTTGGATGTTGAGATAGCCGCCATTGTGGGTAATTATGATAGCCTGGCCGAATTAGCCGGAAAATTTGATGTACCTTATCATACTGTTTCCCACGTCGGTATTAGCCGCGAAGAACACGAAGAAAAAATCATTGAAACAGTAGAAAAATACCAACCTGATTATGTTATTTTAGCAAAATACATGCGTATTCTAACGCCCAATTTTGTCGCTGTATTTGAAAATAAAATCATCAATATCCATCATTCTTTCTTGCCTGCTTTTATTGGTGCACAACCTTATAAGCAAGCATTTGAACGTGGTGTTAAAATTATTGGTGCAACCGCCCATTACGTCACCAATAATCTTGATGAAGGGCCGATTATTTTGCAAGATGTCATCCACGTAGATCATAAATACAACGCCGAAGATATGGCACGTTCAGGCAAAGATGTAGAAAAATCAGTGCTCAGTAAAGCATTACGTCTGGTACTTGAAGAGCGCGTATTTATTTATGAAAACCGTACCGTCGTCTTCTAATCTGCTGTAGCGTTGATAAATAAGGGATAGAGCCATAATTCATTCAGGATCTATCCCTACTTCCCTTCAGATTTACCTTTACACAACTAACTAAATTGTTAATATTAATGACTTATTCATAATTTAATGGTTCATTATGCTAACAATTATCTTTACCGCATTACTCAGTAGCATCTTTACAGCTCTGGCGTTTCTTTATGTCTTCAATCATGTCATTAAGCCCTATTTAGCCACTCAGATCGCCTTGATAAAAATCGAAGCTGAAACCACCATTAGCCAAGCATCACCACAAATAAGTAAAGATATTGCCGATGCGATCGAAGCAAAATTTGCCGAGCTACAACCCGACTTAGAAGCGCATGTGAAGCAAGAACTCGATCAGATTATTGATGAATTCTTACCGCAACTCAGTAAAGAAGTTGAGGATGGTGTCGACAATGCCTTTAAAAAATTCATTCCAACTATGATGGGTTCGGCTGCGAGTATGCCAGCTGAAACGCTCATTAAAACCAGTTCAACCTTATTTAATACCGGCATTGGTATTTTAAGAAGTGTGACTCCAGATGTGAGAAAGTAGTTATTTCGCCATCCTTAAATAGCCCTGATCGAGTTTAAATAACAATAATATTCTCATCACGTGATCCGGTCTGCATTTTAAACAATCATACTTGCAACTGGATCGACCTGCATATAGACAAAATTAATGTAAACTGGCGTTTTCATTATCGTAGCTTAATTATATATGTTTCTAAACGAATTCTATTCTCAAAAAGACAGCTCTTTTCGCTTTACTCAACAGCAGGCTAGTCGATTTGCTAAAACGATAGCGAACGATTATAACAAGATCCATGACGTGGATAATAAACGTTTCTGTGTTCCTGGCGACTTACTTTTTGCTGTGTCTTTGGTTAAATTCGGTTTATCTGAAACAATGAAAATTGATTTTACCGGTATGGTTAAAAACGACACTGACCTCGCTTTCTCGCCACTGGTAGAAAATAAAACCGAGATAGTAAATACCGATCAAAAATCCTTTATGGAATTAGAGATTGGCGGTCAATCGTCTCACGATGAAAAAATAATCACTAAAATTATTAAAGAGTATGTTCAATTTTCAGGAAAAAACTTCCCTGACATCATGGTGCCACTGATGCGCACAGAAAACCTCATGTTCAACCCTGCTCGTGCGTTAGTGATGTATAAATCCATGCAAATAAACATGAGCCGTGTGGATGTTAATAGCATTGAACTAAAATTTGATGGCGCAGTGATTGACGTGCAAGGCAAACGTGCTACCGTGACCTTTAAATTTGATTTCTACGAAGGTAATGACAAAGTAGGAACAGGCCAAAAAGAAATGCTATTAAGCGGGCTTATCCCATACGAAGAGTCAGTAATGGCAGGTGTCATTGCCGATTATCAAGCTGCAAAAAGCAAGTACCTTGCTGCAGTGAGCTAATTCATTACGCTTCACTTATTACTCTTTATTTATTACCTATTATTTAATGTGGTCGAGCGGTAATACCGTTCGGCTTAATACATTACGTAACATAAAGCTCGATCTCACCCCTGTTACCCCTTTAATTCGCGTTAGCTTTCCTAGCAGTAACTCTTGGTAATGCTCCATATCCGGCACGATAACCTTTAACTGAAAATCGGCATCACTCCCGGTAATAATACAACATTCCATCACATCTGGGATCGCGGCGATCTCAGCTTCAAAATTATCAAATCGTTCAGGTGTATGTCGGTCCATACTAATATGGATATAAGCCGTCAGTTTTAAACCAAGTTTTGCTTGGTCAAGCAAGGTCACATGTTTATCAATTAAGCCTAATTCTTCTAAATGCTTTACCCGTCGCGAGCACGGCGACGCCGATAGACCAATTTTATCCGCTAGTTCTAAATTACTGATCCTGCCATTTTCTTGTATTAAGTTAAGAATTAATTTATCGGTTCGATCTAATTTCATATTCATAGTCTCTACTCCACTGTTTACGTCTAAATTAATACCTCAACATTAAACTTAAGAATTAAAATAGCGCACCAAAACACCATTAGGGTCAATTATTGCTAATTATTAGCTTTAATTCAAATGTAATTGCTAAATAAGAGTCAATTAATGCAAACATTGCAACCACCCTCTCCATCAACATCGCTATACTAAACCCAGTTAAAGATAACGCCAAAAGCTGATTAGCAGACACCTTAACCCAGGTCGACGCGGTGATAGAAGTACCCTTCTTGCAACCAATCAGGCACCACTCCTTACCCGGGAATTATCGTCATCACCAATGACAGGCAATATTAACGCAAAGATAGGCATCCTAAACGATGCCTTTTTTGTGTCCAATTTTCAGACCAGACATCCCATCTATTATAAATTAACTACCACTTTCAAAGACTAACCTCTATAATTGAGCAAGTAAGATTAATTACAGTAACAGGCACTCCGCTAAACAGCGTATAATAAGATCTTAATCACTTCGTATTGCGTATATTTCACGACCCGCTCTATATTATCCAGTCACAAAACACAGGTAAATTTTAATGCACTATGCAAATATCACCGGTTGGGGTAAATGCCTACCGCCTGCCACGCTAACAAATAATGATCTTAGCACTTTTCTTGATACTAATGACGAGTGGATCCAATCTCGCACTGGTATGCAAGAACGCCGTATCTCACATGTAAGTACATCAGAGTTAGCGTATGTAGCAGCGTGCCAAGCTATTGCAGCAGCGGGTATTGATGCATCAGAACTTGACGGTATTTTCTTTGCGACTTGTACTGCCGATTGCACACTGCCAAGTGCTGCATCAAAAGTTCAAGCTAAATTAGGCGCAACCAACGCAGCTGTATTTGATATGAATGCGGCTTGTACTGGTTTTGTTTATGGCCTGAGTACCGCAAGTGCATTTATCCAAAGTGGTCAAATGGACAAAATATTAGTGATTGGTGCAGAACGCATCAGTTATCTCCTTGACTGGACAGAGCGTAGCACTGCAGTATTATTCGGCGATGGTGCCGGCGCAGTAATTCTGGAATCGAGCACTGAAAAGCAAGGTGTTTTAAGTAGTAAAATTGGCTGTGATGGCGATGCAGGTCATATCCTTTCAGTACCTAACTTTGGTACTGACAGAGCACGGTTCAAAAATGTTGATGGTCTATTTGACTTTAACTTCGAAGGTAAAGAGATCTTTAAACGTGCAGTAACACGCATGGGCGAAGCCTCTGCGATTGCACTAGAAAAAGCGCAAATGACACCCGAAGACGTTGATTTTATTATTCCTCACCAAGCAAACTTACGTATCATTGATTTTTTAGCCAAACGCATGGGTGCAAGCAAAGAAAAAGTTATGGTGAACGTACATAAATATGGTAATACTTCGTCAGCAACGGTGCCAATTGCACTTTGTGAAGCGCTAGAACAAGGCCGTATTAAAGCCGGTGATAATGTATTACTGGCTGCATTTGGTGGTGGTTTGACTTGGGGCGCAGCGGTGATCAAGTGGGGCGAAAGAACAACGCCTATCGCAACATCAGATGTATCACTACCTGAATATAACGGCACTGCGTTGGATCTCATCCAGGATGCAGTCAAGGGTTGTCAAGAGGCTAAATTAGCCCGTGAATCTCAAGCGGATTAATATATTAGCTAACACGTTAATGAATTAACTTATTAACGTGTTAAAAATACCATAAAGCCAAGTAAATGAAACCGCATTCACTTGGCTTTTTTATATGCTTAAAACTACTTACACTCACCTTCAGAATAACCACGCACTGTTACATCAGAACATGCACCACATGCGTTACTGTATGTTTTCAGTTCACCTGACTCCGTAGTGCCACATACAGGGCGATAATCCATCGTACACATCTGTGGACGCTCATCTGGGCAGCTATTGCTGTAGCTTGGCAATATCGGTAATGGCTTTGCTGTTTGTTCTGTAGTTTCGGTACTACTACATGCCGCTAAAGCAAATACTGTCAATGCTAATAAAATCGTTTTTTTCATCTGAATTCCAGCCCTTCATTGATTGCTAATACTTTGTTGCTCGTGATTTGTGGTTAGTCATTAATTGTTAGATATTGCCAACTCTTTATTAACTCTTTCTTATAAACGCTTTCTTATTCATGCTTATAATAACGGATTAAATAAGTAAAATAGACTTTCTAAAAATCGTTGAACTCGACCTCGTTGTCGCCATTGAGTTAGGCATACTTGATGAGAATGGGCGATGTAAGATAACTGTAATTGATAAAGTTCATCAATAAAAGGGGATTTATCAATCAGTAATGTGACTTCAAAATTTAACCAAAAACTGCGCTTATCTAAATTGACTGTACCGACTAAACATAGCTCATTATCCACCAGAATACTTTTAGTGTGCAGTAAGCCATTTTGGTATTGATAAATTTCGACACCGCATACCAGCAACTCATCAAAAAAACCTTTGCAGGCATAATCCACCATACGTGAATCATTCTTCGCTGGTAGAATAATCTGCACTTTTACGCCGCGGGCGCTGGCGGTTTTAAGAGCCGCTTGCAAGGCTTCATCTGGCACAAAATAAGGCGTGGTTAGAATTAAAGATTTTTGTGCTGAATAAATCGCTGACACCAATACTTGATGAATATTATCATCATCAAAATAAGGTCCAGATGGGATCATTTGCACATGACTGCACTCATCGAATACCGGGCTTTCCTTGTATTTAGACTCCGTAGTATTAACTAAACTGTCCCCCGTTTCCATCTCCCAATCCCATTCCAACAGCGAGCCGGTAATAGGAATAATAGGCCCTTGCATGCGGATCATAATATCAACCCACTCACCGACCCCTGCGTTTTGTTTAAAGACCTCAGGATCAACCAAATTCATACTACCGGTATAACCCACATGGCTATCAATCGCGATAAGCTTACGGTGCATACGTAAATCTTGACGATGAAAGAATATCCGCATCGGCCCAACGGGCAGCACTTCAACAAGGTGAATACCGGCCTGCTTAAATAGTTTAGGCCAACGGCTTTTAAAAAATGACGAACTGCCGACCGAATCGAGCATGACGCGACAATCGACGCCACGTTTGGCGGCATGAATCAGCGCGCGAGCAACCTGGTCTGTTTTACCGCCCACCGCCCATATATAAAACTCGAGATACACAACTTGAGTAGCAGTATCCACATCCGCTATTATTTGCTCAAGAATACAGTGAGGGCTGGTTAATAACGTCAGTTGATTACCGGTCACGGCTGGCATTTGAAAACGCCCATAAATCAACTCACGCAATGGGGTAACTAAGCTTCTCTTATCCGCATCACAAGCGATCAGATACGGTGCTGCACATAGATTAATCCGTTGGGTAAAAGGACCGAGCATTGCTGCGGCTCTTTGCACGCGTTTTTTACCTAAGTACAGCTCACCAAAAATAAGATAAATAATGACACCAGCAAACGGTAACGCGTAAATTACAGCTAACCAAGCCAACGATATACTCGCAGGACGTCGCTTAGTGATAACCCGAAATGATACTAATATAATTATCACTGCATGCAGAAAAACCAGCAGTAAGGTAATAAAATTAGTAAACGAATCCCACTTATCCATTTTGGTTCTCGATCCAGGTCTTCAGACGCTTAACGTCATATTTATATTCAGTATTAATCTGCTCAACCCAATCATCAATATTTTCCCACCATGTAGGTTGCTCGGGTGACTGGGCTAATTGTGATACCTGCTGGATCCGTATTAATCCAACCGACCCTGCCGCGCCTTTAATTTTATGGGCTTCGTCAACAATCGCATCTTGATCTCGCGCTGTTAAATTAGTGTTCAACAACGTCAAATAATGCGGCATTGTTTGTTCAAACAAACGCACACTTTGCAGTAATAAATCTTTACCTAAGGTGTCGAGATATTGTTGTAACAAATCAATATCAAGATATTCATCCAGCATTTCTTTCTCATCAGCAACCCCATCAGGGGTATAATGCAGCTTAGGTTCATCCCCTTTTTCTACCTTGCTAAATAAGCGACTGATCACACCGGTTACGGCATTGATAGATACTGGTTTACTGATTGCATCATCCATGCCTTTCTCAATATATTCTTGACGATTATTAATGACATTAGCAGTTAGCGCGACCACTGGCGGTAACTCAAGTGTTTTATTCTCGCGTAATATTTTAATAATTTCAAACCCAGAAATATCAGGTAAATTAATATCTAAGAAAATTAAATCATAGCTATTATTCTCTGCCATTTGGATAGCGCTACGACCATCAACAGCCACTTCCACAGTATGACCGAGTTTATTTAAAATTGCGGTACACACAGTAACATTCAGTTCGATATCTTCGACCAGTAGTATAGACAGTTTAGTTTGCTCACTGTCAGTAGTACCACTCGGTAGTAAACTATCCACACCATCCACATCAAACTCGATGGTGAAACATGAACCTTTACCTAATTCACTGCTGACCCAGATATCACCACCCATTGCCGTCATTAAACTCTTGGCGACAGACAAACCAATACCCGTACCCGTCGCACGCTTACTGCCTTGTTCCTGATAATACATCGCGAATATCTTATCTTGGCCATCGGCAGAAATACCAATGCCGGTATCCTCTACTTCAAAGGTTAGACCAATTTTGTTATTCGCTTCCTCACTGGTAAATATCCGGATACTAATTTCACCTGAATCGGTAAACTTAACGGCATTAGACACCAAGTTCCACAATACTTGGCGCATTCGCGTACCATCGGCATTGATAAAATCGGGAATATCGCCAAATATATCAAATGCTAACACCAAGCCTTTTTGTTCTACTTGAAGCAGTGCTAGCGTTTCAATATCATTAAGAAAACTTCTGAATTCAATCGGTTGATTTACGATCTCAAATTTACGACGGTCAAATTTATCTAAATCAATAATATCATTAAAGATATTACCCATTGTATGCGCGCTAACATAAATAGTATTTAAGTGCTGACGTTGCTCAGCATTAAGCGAGCTATCAAGTAAGATCCGGCTTAAACCAACGACACCATTTAACGGCGTGCGTAATTCATGGCTAATGGTCGAAATAAATGTGGTTTTATCCCGGCTGGCTTTTTCTAATGCATCTTGGTATTTTTTGCGTTCGGTAATGTCACGGCCATAACCCAGTACCCCGATATATTCATTTCGTTGCCCAAAGAAAGGGACCTTTCGCAGTTCAAAGCAAGCCTTATGTCCATCCGGGTAAGTTAACCACTGTTCATAGGTTTCCGGTAATTTGGTATTAAGCACGGCTTTGTCTGTTGCCGCAAATTTAGCCGCGATTTCAGTATCAAAAGCATCAAACGGCGTCAAACCAATAAGCTCTTTTTCGATCTTACCCGTGAGCGCTTCCATGGCTAAGTTACAACCAGAAAATTGCCCCTGTTCATTACTGTAATAAACCAGATCTGGCGAGCTATCAATAAATGAACGTACTAATGCAGACCGCTCTTCAACAATAAGTTGTGCTTGCTCACGATGAAATACTTCATTCTCCAAATCTTTGAAGGCCTGGTTTCTATCTGCTTCCGCTTTTTTACGCTCTTCAAACTCAGCATTCAGTTCAATAAGGTTAACTTGTAACTCTTGTTGTAACTGTAAATCACGGGCACGGACTTCTTGTAGTTTGTAGACCATTTTACTGAGTCGTTTTCGTGAATGTTCGAGTTGCTGAACGACGATAGAGAGAAAAAACACCACCCAAGGCGTAATGATAATCGCAAATAAAATTGCCGCATATAGATCATCAAGTTTAACCTGACCACGTAGAATATAATTAATGCTAGCTTGAATAGTAATCGAAAAGAAAATAACCGTAGCGGCGGAGAGGATACTAAAACGAATAACGCCCAATTTAGTGAGCATATCAACATAGTATTGAGCCCAAGCTCTGATTTTCATCATGGTGTACCCATATTAATAAAATTATCTAGATAATTAATAATATACGATAGAATATAAGCAAACCACAGGAAAATTAAGCTTTTAATCAATCTAAGATTTTAATAAGTCGAAATTTAATTCCACCATTGCAGGCTCACGCTCCTCATCGCGATATACACAATACTGATTGCGGCCATTTTCCTTTGCGAGGTACAAAGCCTTATCCGCATTTTCAAGTAATTGTGCTTCCGAACTTTCATCTTCAGGGCACATAGTGGCAACACCAATACTGAGTGTGACATGTTTTGCCGCCTTAGAGTGAGTATGTTCAATTGCTAAGTTTTCAACCGCAGCAATGATTTTTATGGCAAGACGAATGGCCCCTTCTTCGTCGGTATTTGGTAAAATAACTGCAAATTCTTCACCTCCATAACGCGCGACTAAATCCGCACCGCGATGGACCTGCTCATCCATCACTTGGGCAATGTTAGCGAGCACGGTATCACCCATTGGGTGGCCGTAATTATCATTGTATAATTTGAAACTATCAACATCGCAGAACAACAACGACATTTCTTTAACTTCGCGATGATGGGTTGACCAATAATGCTGTAACTTACTATCAAACGTGCGTCGATTAGCTATTTTAGTCAGTTCATCGATTGAACTTAGTTCGTCAAATTTTTCTATCGCCTGTTCGAGTTCATGCTCGATACGCTTACGTTCGGTTAAGTCTCGGTAGATAATTAAAATACCACTTTCACCATTGGTACTATTCACATAGCGCTGTTTACATATTTCATACCAGCGTGGTTCTTGATCTGAAAAATGCAAAAATTCCTCATAGCGAACCGATTTCCCATCCACTAATAATTGATTTTCTTGTTCCAATAACCAAGATTTTTTATCGTGACTAAACAGGTGTTGTCTATCCATACCAATTAAATCAGCATGTTTAACACCAACAACCTCGCAATAGCCATGATTGGCACCAACATACTTACCATTACCATTCATAAAGGCAACCGGGTCTGGCGTCGCATTAATGACCGAGTTTAATAAACTATTATTACGGCTTAACTCAGCCTCAATGCGTAAGTGCTCACCGTTCTCACTCAGCAGACGTTCATTAAGTTCCATCACTTCCGTTTGGTCATTCGATACTGTTAAGATCGCGACCACTTTTTGATGCTCGTCATACAGTGGATATTTGATGGTTTGCAATAAAATATTATTGTCATCAACCGTACTCCACTCTTCATATTCTTGGATCTCACCAGTAAGTACCGACTTTTCATAAGACTTGATTTGTTCCAGCTTGGAAGCACTATAAAAATCGTGTTCAAAATAGCCACTCACTTGCTCTACCGATTGGCCAAATTGAGTCGCCCATGATGGTGAGCAATTTAAGATGAGACCATCCAATGTTTTGATATGAATAAATGCCGAGTTGGAAGAAAACAAACTGTTAATGATTTGCCCATCCATATCCCAAGGAGAAATGGTAGAAGAATTAGTATCAATATGCTCAATCTGACACAACCAAGCCCGACGACCTTGATAGTTTATTTGCACCGCACTATAACGTAACGTTTTCTTTAATTGCTTTATATGAAAAACATCATTGGTTACAGACGTTTGATCTGTTAGGTGGGATAGACGCTCAAAGCAGCACTTAGCAACAATATGACTGGTATTATTATCTTGATCAAAAATAGCGGTTATTGCCGGATTAGCATAACGTATCGTGGCTTTTTTGACATCGAGAACAAGTGTTGGGGTTGCTGAAAATGTCAGTAATCCTTTATAGGTAGCGACTTTGCGTGATAGCGTTAATATCACCAGCATACTCATTAATAAGGCTGCCACAACCAGCCAAAACGTGATCATGATAGGGGTGTTTGTAGATAACTCAGTAATACCCTGCCACCAATTTAATATTGGCTGCATAAAAGATTGATAATTAAAATCCATATTTCCGCCCAAGATCCATCTCACACTGATGGACCATAAAACACCAAAATAAGCACACTGTAAAGCAATTATGATGAAAATTACCGCCAGCGCGCATTTTTGTTTTACATACTTTAGTACTAGGTAACATAAACTAAATAAATCAATGCATTATTAGAATAAAAAATATAAATGGCATACAACAACATCAATAACAGCTTAAACATAATTAAAAAATCACACAATGTCATATATCCAAAATAAAAAACTAAATTTTGAATAATCCTCAGTTTTTTTTGTAGTTTATTGACCAATACCAAAACAAATGGCCCATTTACTTAAAAAGGTGATAAGTGACTCAGAATACATTTTTAGATTGACCTAAGTATTAATTCTGGTAAGTTTGGCAGGTTAGCCAATTTTCGGCTTTTGGAAATTTTAACGATTTATCTATTTTTGTATGTATTTTGTACCTGTGAGTAGAAGCTCAATATAGGCATATATATTTAGTATTTAGTGAATTGAATGCAAGGGAGAAGTGCAATGTCAGTCTATGACCCGTCGCTGGAAAAAGACAACTGTGGTTTTGGTTTAATCGCCCATCAAGAAGGTGAAGCTAGCCATAAGTTAGTGCGCGTCGCTATTTCATCATTAGACCGTATGCAACATAGGGGCGGTATCGCGGCAGATGGAAAAACAGGAGATGGCTGTGGTTTACTCATGCAGAAACCTGACAGTTTTTTCCGTGCTATCGCGATAGAAAATGATTGGAATCTAGGAAATAATTACGCCGTTGGTATGATTTTCTTAAATCAGGATACCGATAAGTCTGCCGCAGCAAAGCAAATCATGAAAGAAGAGCTCGAACGCGAAACACTCAAGGTTGTTGGCTGGCGTGAAGTTCCTCTTGATACCAGCGTGCTTGGCGAAATTGCAATGTCATCGCTGCCACAAATCCAGCAGGTATTTATTAATGCACCTGCGGGCTGGGCACCAAAAGATATTGAACGCCGTTTATATATAACTAAACGTCGCATCGAAAAACGCATTACCGATGACAGCGATTTTTATATTGCCAGCTTATCAAACCTAGTGACTATCTATAAAGGTTTGTGTATGGCCGGCGATCTGCCGAAGTTCTTCTTAGATCTTGCCGATCTGCGTATGCAATCTTCAATTTGCTTGTTCCATCAACGATTCTCAACAAATACCTCGCCGAAATGGCCATTAGCACAACCATTCCGCTTTATGGCGCACAATGGTGAGATTAATACCATCGAAGGTAACCGAGAATGGGCACGCGCACGTAGCTACAAATTTAGTTCTCCACTCCTCCCTGACATGCATGATGCGGCACCGTTTGTTAATACCAAAGGTTCTGACTCATCATCTATGGATAACATGCTCGAACTATTCTTAGCCGGTGGCATGGACATTTTCCGTGCTTTCCGTCTACTTGTGCCGCCAGCATGGCAAAACCACCCGAATATGGATGATGATCTACGCGCATTCTATGACTTCAATTCTATGCATATGGAACCTTGGGATGGCCCAGCGGGTATCGTCCTAACTGATGGCCGTTATGCCGCTTGTGGTCTCGATCGTAATGGTTTACGTCCAGCACGTTATGTGCGCACCACAGATGGTTTCATTACCGTCGCCTCTGAAGTAGGTATTTGGGATTATACCGCTGATGAAGTTATCGAAAAAGGCCGTGTTGGTCCGGGTGAGTTACTTGTTATCGATACTGAAACAGGTAAATTATGGACATCTTGGGACATTGACCAAGAATTGAAAGGCCGTAATCCGTACCGTGAATGGCTGTCAAACAATTCAACTAAATTGACACCATTTGAAGCATTACCAAAAGAAGCCATTGGTACCCGTACTTTTAATGACGAACAGTTAGCCACTTATCAAAAACAATTTGATTACAGTAGAGAAGAACTAGATCAAATTATTCGGGTGCTCGGTGAAAACGCGCAAGAAGCAACAGGCTCGATGGGTGATGATACCCCGATGGCTGTACTGTCAACTAAAACACGTTCGCTGTATGACTACTTCCGTCAAAAATTCGCGCAAGTAACCAACCCGCCAATCGACCCATTACGTGAAAACCATGTAATGTCATTGGCAACTTGTATCGGGCGTGAGCACAATGTATTTAATGAAACAGATGGTCATGCGCACCGCGTACTATTTGATTCACCCGTACTACTATTCTCAGACTTTAAGCAGGTAACTGAATTAAGTAACGAATACTATAAAACAGCAAAAATTAACCTTTGCTTTAACGGTCAAGATGAAACCTTAGCACGCGCGGTAGCCCGTATTACTGCCGAAGCGATTGAACTTGCAGCTTCTGGTGTTGTGCTATTAGTACTAACAGACCGTACCTTAGCGAAAAATAATTTACCCATTCCAGCAGCAATGGCTGTAGGCGCGGTACAAAAAGCATTGGTTGACGCCAACTTACGTTGTGATACTAACATTGTTATCGAAACGGCAAGTGCCCGTGACCCACATCATTTTGCGGTATTAATTGGGTTTGGTGCCACTGCGGTTTATCCGTACCTTGCTTATGAATCACTACGTAAACTGGTTGAAATAGAAACCATCCAACAAGATATTGCGAAGACATTATTAAACTACCGTAATGGTATTAATAAAGGTCTGTACAAGATCATGTCGAAAATGGGTATCTCTACCATTGCCAGTTACCGTTGTTCACAACTGTTTGAAGCCGTTGGTTTAGCCGACGAAATTATCGAATTATGCTTTAGAGGCACAAGCAGCCGTATCAAAGGTGCTGACTTTAGCGATTTCCATATCGATCAGCAAAAACTAAGTAAGTTAGCATGGACAAAACGTAAACCGACCTCACAAGGTGGTCTACTTAAATATGTTCATGGTGGTGAATACCATGCTTATAATCCAGATGTTGTCAGTACATTACAAACAGCTGTACAAAGCGGTAAATACGAAGACTACCTGCAGTATTCAACCGAAGTAAATGAGCGCCCGATTGCCACCCTGCGTGATATGTTACAGCTGAAAAAATCAGATAATCCGATTGAATTGGATGCTGTTGAACATGAAGATAACCTATTCAAGCGTTTTGATACCGCCGCAATGTCAATCGGGGCATTAAGCCCTGAAGCCCATGAAGCACTGGCGATTGCGATGAACACCTTAGGTGGTAACTCTAACTCGGGTGAAGGCGGTGAAGATCCACGTCGTTTTGGTACTTTAAAAGTATCTAAAATTAAACAAATCGCGTCTGGCCGCTTTGGTGTAACACCGCATTACTTAATGAATGCCGAAATCATTCAAATAAAAGTAGCACAAGGTGCAAAACCAGGTGAAGGTGGTCAATTACCCGGCCATAAAGTAACCACTGAAATTGCTAAATTACGTAATGCCGTACCGGGTGTAACCCTTATTTCACCACCACCGCATCACGATATTTATTCTATTGAAGATTTAGCACAGCTGATTTTTGATATTAAACAAATCAACCCGACTGTATTAGTCTCGGTGAAGTTAGTGTCTGAACCGGGTGTGGGTACCATTGCTACCGGTGTAGCAAAAGCGTACGCCGATTTAATTACCATTTCGGGTTACGACGGTGGTACAGCAGCAAGTCCGATTACCTCGGTTAAATATGCAGGTAGCCCTTGGGAGCTTGGCTTAGCAGAAACACAACAAGCACTGGTTGAAAATGGCTTACGTCATCGTATTCGTTTACAAGTTGATGGCGGCCTAAAAACCGGTCTTGATGTTATTAAAGGTGCGATCCTGGGTGCCGAGAGCTTCGGTTTTGGTACCGGTCCTATGGTGGCGTTAGGTTGTAAATTCCTGCGAATTTGTCACCTAAATAACTGTGCAACAGGTGTTGCAACACAAGACGAAAAATTACGTCAAGATCACTTCCATGGTCTGCCGGAAATGGTCATGAACTACTTCAAGTTTATTGCCCAAGAAACCCGTGAGATCATGGCATCACTTGGCGTAACTCAGTTAACTGATTTAATTGGCCGTACCGATTTACTGGTGCAATTAGACGGTTTAACTGACAAGCAACGTAAAATTGATTTATCTGGCATCATCTATAAACCACAGCCAAAAGCAGGCTTAGGTGTTTACTGTCAGGCAACCAACGAACCGTATGATAAAGCAGAACTAAACGAAGCATTAATTGCGCATTACTTAGAATCAATCACTGAGAAATCAGGGTTATCAAGTCATTACCCAATTAGAAATACTGATCGTTCTGTGGGTGCCCGCCTGTCTGGTGAAATTGCCAAACAGCACGGTAACCAAGGTATGGCATCAGACCCTATCACGGTTAACTTTACCGGTACTGCTGGACAAAGTTTCGGAGTCTGGAACGCCGGTGGCTTACACCTCATCCTTACTGGCGATGCGAACGATTACGTTGGTAAAGGCATGGCTGGCGGTAAGATCGTTATTCGTCCTGAACCTGGATCAGCGTTTAAATCAAACGAAGCGGTTATCGCAGGTAATACTTGTCTATACGGCGCATCAGGTGGCGAATTATACGCGGCAGGTTTAGCAGGCGAACGTTTCGCTGTACGTAACTCTGGTGCAAATGCCGTCATCGAAGGTATTGGTGACAACGGTTGTGAATACATGACTGGTGGTATTGTTACTGTCCTAGGTGAGACGGGTGTTAACTTTGGCGCTGGTATGACAGGTGGTTTTGCTTATATTTATGACGTAAATGGTCAATTAGCAAGTAGACTTAACAACGAACTGGTTGAACAGCATGCAGTAACGGACTACCCAATGCACGTTGAACACCTGCGCGGTATCATCATTGAACACCTTGCCCAAACATGTAGTCAGCATGCGCAAGACCTGCTTAATGAATTTGATACTGTGATAAATAAATTCTTTATTATCAAGCCTAAAACAGCTGATATTAACGCATTACTTGGCCACAAATCACGCTCTGCTGCAGAGCTACGTGTCCAGGCTCAATAGGAGGGATCATGAGTAATAATGTATTTCAATTTGTCGATGTACAACGCATTGATCCAGATAAAAAAGCGTTAAAGATCCGTAAAGTGGACTTTATCGAAATTTACAAACCGTTTACGTCGAACCAAGCGAAAATGCAATCGGGTCGTTGTTTAGAATGTGGTAACCCGTACTGTGAATGGAAATGCCCAGTACATAACTACATTCCAAACTGGCTAAAGCTGGTTGAAGAAGGTCGTATTATTGAGGCTGCAGAGCTTTGTCATGAAACCAACAGCTTGCCTGAAGTTTGTGGCCGAGTTTGCCCACAAGATCGTTTATGTGAAGGTTCTTGCACCCTCAATGATGACTTTGGTGCGGTGACTATTGGTAATGTTGAAAAATACATTACCGACGAAGCCTTTAAAATGGGCTGGCGTCCAGACATGTCAAAAGTCGTTCGTAACAATAAAAAAGTGGCTATTATTGGCGCAGGACCTGCCGGTCTTGGCGCGGCCGATATCTTAGTGCGTAATGGGGTAACACCCGTCGTCTTTGACCGAAATCCAGAAATTGGTGGTCTATTAACGTTTGGTATTCCCGCGTTCAAACTGGATAAAAGCGTGATGAGTCATCGCCGTGAAGTCTTCACGGAAATGGGCATCGAATTCCGCCTTAACACTGAGATTGGTAAAGATATTCAATTCAGTGAATTAGTTGCAGAATACGATGCAGTTTTTGTCGGTGTTGGTACCTACAAATACATCAATGGTGGTTTTGATAACGGTTCTGCACAAGGCGTTTATGATGCCCTGCCTTACCTTATTGCTAATGTTAATCATGAACTTGGCTTTGAAAAGAACGCTGATGATTACATTAACTTAAAAGGCAAAACGGTGGTCGTACTGGGTGGCGGTGATACCGCGATGGACTGTGTACGAACCGCAATACGTCAAGGCGCTAAAGACGTTTATTGTGCTTACCGTCGTGATGAAATAAGTATGCCTGGTTCTAAGCGTGAAGTTAAAAACGCCAAAGAAGAAGGGGTTAAATTCTTATGGAATTTACAACCACTTGATATCGAAGTAGCTGGCGATAAAGCAACTGGCGTTAACATGGTGAAAACTCGCCTAGGTAACCCAGATAAGAAAGGTCGTCGTCGTGCCGAACAAGTGATTGGCTCTGAACATGTGCTAAAAGCCGATGCGGTTATTCAAGCATTTGGTTTCCAGCCAAATCCTGCAGAATGGTTATTGGATGAAGGCGTTACTACAAACAGCTGGAATGGCATTATTGCCCCAGAAAAAAGTGACTTCCCATTCCAAACTGAAAATCCAAAGATCTTTGCTGGCGGTGATGCCGTTCGCGGTTCAGACCTTGTGGTAACAGCAATTGATGAAGGTCGTCGTGCTGCCGAAGCCATGTTGGACTATTTAGAGGTTTAACCGCTTATAAAAATGCAGTGTTTAACGGCGCTGTTATTTAGTCGTTAAAGCCTGATATTGCTAATTAAAAACGCTAGTATTCATTTTACTAGCGTTTTTTTATACGTTATTTTCAACTATAAAAACGATAATATATTTAATTATTGACCATTATTTTGTATTATACCCATCCAATTACAAGGAACTATGGCGCAAATACCTGATAACAATGAACTCGTTTAATATCCTCACAACAACTAAATTAACTTTAATTGTTATTAGTATCGCTTTTAGTTTTTTAAGCACCGTATTTAGCGTGCCGAGTTTTGCTGCGCAAGAAATAATTTTAGGTGACTATATTAAAACGCAAGCGCCAACCTCATCGAGCGCATCAAGCAGTGTTAGCACCAATATTGCCGACAATACCGATGCAGTGACCCTCACTGAAAACAGCCAAGAGATCATACTTGCCGACAGTTTAGGCATAGATGAAGATTGGCTCTGGTTAAAATCAGGTGAATTTTTAATTGGTAACATCGAAGACCTCTATGATGAAAAGCTCGCTTTCGATAGTGATGACCTTGGCGATTTAAAAATTAAGTGGTCTGATATCAGCCGTATTAACAGTCGTCAGTTATTTACCGTTAGAGCCATTGACGGCCGTATCATTACCGGCACCATTACGCTTGAAGACGGCATGCTTATTATTAGCAATAACCGACAACACAAAATACCCCAAGACGAGCTAATGACTCTGATCGCTGGTTTAGAGACTGGAGGTAATATTTGGCAAGGGAAAATAACCTTCGGTGCCAATCTCAGCTCGGGTAATACCAATAAACTCGAATATAATACCAATGCAGAACTTTCTCGTCACACCACTACATCGCGTATTAAAACGTCTTATAGCGCGATTATCGGGGTGACAGATAATGTTCAGACCGATGAGAACCATCGTTTTTTAATGACCTACGATGTCTATAGTGACAAAGATTTGTTTTTCAGACCGCTTGATTTAAGTCTATACCGAGACCCATTACAAAATGTAAACAGCCGGATCAATGTCGGTATGGGTATCGGTTATCAATTCATTGACGACGGCGATCAAGCGTTAGAGATGAACTTAGGACCTTCTTATTTGTATACCAAATATGAATTTAGCGAGACACAACTCAATACGAGTGATTCCAGTCTCGCGGTATCCGTCAGTCTCGATTATGAGCGTGAAATACATAATCAGATTGATCTAGAATTAAGCTATAAAATAACAGCAACAGAGTCTGAACTTGGCGGCTATTTACAAAACGCCAAGATGAATTTTGATATTGAACTGACTGACGTGCTCGATTTCGATATCACCTTCTTCTGGGATCGGGTTAATAACCCCCTGCTTAATGTAGACGGTCTGCCGCTAGAAAAAAATGACTTTCGTATTGCATTTGGCTTAGGTGTTTCTTTTAATTAATACCTTACCGAAAAATGAATACCGCAACCAAACTGTGCTAGCATGACATTTTTCGAGATAGATTAGAGACAACGATGAAAATAGGTATTATTGGTGCAATGGAGCAGGAAGTTGAGATCCTGCGTGAGCAACTTGATAACGTAACGACATTTACGCAAGCCGGTTGTGAGTATTATAGTGGCACACTTGCTGGGCATGATGTTATTTTAAGCAAATCAGGTATTGGCAAAGTTGCAGCAGCTGTAGCAACAACACTACTACTTGAACATTACAAGCCTGATTACATCATCAATACTGGCTCGGCAGGCGGTTACGATAAAGCGCTTAAAGTTGGCGATGTCGTGATCTCAAGTGAAGTACGTCACCACGATGTGGACTTAACCGTATTTGGCTACGAAATCGGTCAATGTGCTCAAAAACCTGCGGCATATATTCCTGATCCACGTCTTGTTGAAGCAGCTAAAAAAGCGATTTCAGCAGACAGCGACATTAAAACTATCGAAGGTTTAATCTGTACTGGCGATAGCTTTATGTGTGATCCGAAAAAAGTGGAAGAAGCACGTGCTAACTTCCCGACAATGGCTGCAGTAGAAATGGAAGCGGCGGCAATTGCCCAAACATGTCACCAGTTTGACGTCCCATTTGTGGTGATCCGTTCATTATCAGATATCGCGGGTAAAGAATCACCAACATCATTTGAAGAATACCTAGTTGTGGCAGCGAAAAACTCATCCGCAATGGTAGTAAACATGTTACACGAGTTAAAATAACATGAATTTGGCCATGGATTGGACCAGTATGCAGTCAGTATTTATCTTACTGACTGCAATCATCATTGCACGTTTACCACTATGCCCACCGCACTTTCACCCGACACAACTGTTAAACTACCTTTTTAGCGCCATTGCAGATAAAGTAAATAACGCACAACGCAGCCCGCAGCAACAGTACATCGCCGGCCACCTAGCCATGATCACTATGCTCGGTTTCATTTTAATTATCGCTGCCGTTATTCAATTTATTGTGATTGAAGCCATCATATTTGAGCTGGTATTATTATTGTGTTTATTACAATGGGAAAAAGTCAGCTTACCCGAAATTGACTTAGGTGACCTGGAAAAGCAAACCATCATCAGCCAAATACAACCTCGGACATTGCGGGATTTAGACCAACTATCCTTACTCGGTTTACATAAAGCCAGTATCGAAAATATGTGCTTACGCAATAGTTATCAGTGGTTTGCTGTTATATTTTGGTATGTCAGCTTGGGTATCTGGCCAGCGATAATTTATCGTACCATTCAATTAATGGCGCATAACTGGAATAGCAAACTACCGATTAATCATCAATTTGGTCGTCCTGCAGCGTCCTTACTACAGCTATTAGCGTCACCAGCTCATCTTATACTTGCATGCACATTACGCGGCTTACAGCGCGCTACAAGCCCATTATCGAATTTAACCAAACAAGCCAAACAATGGCATCACTTTAGCAGTGGTTTTTTATTATCAAGCTTTGCTTATAGCCTTGCGATCCAATTAGGCGGCCCACGCAAATATCAAGGCACGATGCAGCGCTTTAGCCAACTTGGTCATACCGAAGCCGCACAACGTGGTGATATCAAACGTGCACAACAAAAACTAACCTTGGCGTTATTAGTCTGGTTATGTTTTATTACCGCCATCTATCTGCTTATCGCAATTAAATAAATGAGTTTTTATGTCTTTTTACGCGCTACTAGTTTCTCTACTCATCGCCCCATTAATCGCACTATCATTGCCAGCACAAGCACAATACCCACAGCGTATCGTATCGCTATCGCCGCATACCACAGAACTGGTTTTCGCCGCTGGCGCGGGTGATAGACTGATCGGGGTAAGTGCTTACTCTGATTACCCAGAAGAGGCCAAAGCATTACCGGTTGTCGCTAGCTCACAACAAATAAACATCGAAACGATCCTCGCACTTGAACCCGATCTGGTCATTTACTGGCAGCAAGGTAACTCCGCGGCAGATATCAATCAACTTAAAAAATTTGGCATTCCGGTTTATGCTTCAAAGACCGGTGGATTAGATGATATTGCCACCCAAATACAGCGACTTGGAAAAATGTTAGGGACCCAATCTATTGCCGACCCGGTGAGTGACAAATACCGTCAAGCCTTAGCTGCATTGCGTGCTAAGTATGCGCACAATCCGAAGCAAGACCTCTTCTATCAAGTCTGGCCAACCCCGTTAATGACAGTGGCTAACGATCCTTGGTTACAAGAACAATTTGAGTTATGTGGCTTTAATAATGTATTTAATGACAGCCCTGTGCCCTACCCCGTTATCAATGTAGAACAAGTGCTAGTGAAGCAACCCGCAGTGATAGTGGCAGGCACAGTGAATGACGCCGAGTTAGCACAATGGCAAACCTGGCAGAGCATTCCTGCAGTGAGAAATAGCAATATATTTAGAATTAATCCCGATGTATCACACCGTTTTTCACCTCGCGTAATACAAGGTATAACAACCCTCTGCGAGATTGCCTTACAAGCTCAACAGAACCTAAAACCAACCAGTAAATGTTGCTCTCAGAATAATACCAATTGCATTAAATAAGTGAGCAATTATTTCGCAGGAAAAATTGACAATAACAAGGCGTTAATTGCCGTAACTAGCTATTCTAATTACAACTTTTATTAAACAACAAGTACAACGTAGTTAGTGTCAGTTTTAACCAGAAAGAATGATCATCTATTTATTGTGATTGGTATAAATATTGCCATAGTTCAGACCGCTAGCTACCTTTAATAAAGGTTCCTTATGACGAGTGACATTTATGGCAATGACTTATGGCCTTATGGGTTAAGCTTTATCAGCTTTATGCTATTTTTTGGCGGAAACGCTTTTATTTACTGATCCCAATTATTACGATGCCAGTCATTGGTTATTTTGTTGGCCGCAGTATTCCTGAAAGTTACCATTCACATACCAGTATATTATTGCAAGAAAGCGCACTGTTAAATCCATTTTTGTCAGAACTATCACAGCCATTCAATATCCAATCTCGCTTTAAAGCGATCGACATTCTTGTTAAGCGCAAACAAGTATTGCTCGAGGTGGCTCAACAAGTCGGTTTAATTATGCCCAATGATTCAGCTTGGCAACAACAACAAGTTGTTAATAAAATAAGACAATCTTTAAAGTTGTCATTAACGGGGGCTGAACTAATCAAAATTGAAATGATATGGCCAGACCCGCGACAATTAAGCGTGATCTTAGATGTGGTCAGTGAGCGATTCATTTTACGCTTAACTAAACCCAACCAAGAACAGGCATTAACTAGTCAAGCCTTTCTTGCCAAGCAGCTCAATCAACAATATAAAGTATTACGCCAAGCAGAGCAGAACCTTTTTGATTATCAACTAAAAAATGCCAGTATAATTCCTGAGTTATATGAAGCCAGGGAGTCAGCGCTTGTTGATATCAATCGCAGTCTAGAAAATAAAGCACAGGAATTAGCATTATTTCAATCTAAATTAACGCTATTAACAAAAAGATTAATTCTAACCAATCCTGCTGCACAGTTAATTGATAACAAAATCACCCAACTCGAAACATTAAAAGTCCAGCAATTAATGCACTACACCGAACAACACTCACAAGTTAAATCAACAAATCTAAAAATAGCTCGCTTACAAGAACAAAGACAAAGACTCCAGTCCAGCATACAGAGTCAACAGGGGCTAGATTTACTGCTAAACCGTATAACACGGCTGACACAACAAGCCTTAACAACGCAGGTAACGCCATTATTACTCGCTCAGCTCGATGGTTATGAACGCTATAGAAACAGTATTAAAAAAATAACATTAGAATTAAAAACACTGGAAAAACAGCAGCAATACTTCCAACAAAACCAAGCTAAATATGTAAAAATTGAGCTAGAGTTACAACGATTAAAGCGTGAGCACGATGCAAAAAACACCGTGTATTTAGATTTATTAACACGCCATGAAATGGTGTCAATTAGTAATGCGCTTGGCGAGTTTGAATCAGCGACTAACATTAAGATCATTACGCGACCTTTCATTCCCGAACAAACTATTAATTTACCTATTATCAGCTATATTTTACTGGGGCTGTTATTAGGCATAATCCAAGGGACAGCCATCAGTGTTGCACTGTCAAAAACACAAGATACACTATGGGATGAAAGTAAGATTGCTCACGAAATGGGTCTAAAAATCATTGCGCGCGTCCCGTTAATCTCATTAGCATCGGGGCGATAAATGATCTGTAATATTGTTTTTCCTTTGCCGAGCGGATCCGCTGAAATAACCAGGTGTGGTATTGCCATATACTCTGGGCTATAACCGTCAAATGGCTGTTTATCTTCTACCAACACCACAAAATGACCAAACTTGATACGTTCATAATTAGGGTATAAAGATTGGTAAAAATCAAGTACCGAGGCGGCACTTGCGTCAACACTATAACTTGCTAACGGTAAACTGGCGATACGATTAAGATGTAGCCCTTCAGGGATAAAATTTTGCAATTCTGCACCGCTATAGATAGGGAGAAAATGATGCGGTAACGGAACTTGACCACCTAATTTGTCCAGTTTACTAAGCCAATGTGGTTCATCCGCCACGATTTTATGCGCATCACTACTGACTACAGAACCCTTATCCACATTCGGTCCAAGATCCTGCTGCTGTTCAATATCTAACTGATATAGATTTAACAATGCTGGTTGAAATTGCTGCTTAATAACATCCAGCATAATTGATTGGGGATCCTGAACGATAATTGCATCCATCTCAGTCGCAATGCGCTTCACCATCGTTGAATTCACAAACTGGCGATAACGCCCGAGATCATTACATTGGCGACAAAAATTAGTCAATAAATCTGCCGTGGTAATTGTAATAACATCGTGCTGCATATATTCAGGAAAGATAAGTAGGGAATCAAAACTGAGGCCATTATCTGAGAATAACTCCAAATAATAGGGTTCTGTGTTATTGGTAATGTCACTGCCATTAAGGCATAACTGATTGTTAACGACGGGCTGTGATAATATTTCATCAAGGTAAATCATTTTATTTTGCAAATAAGCTGACTCTAGTTTTACCACGCTAGTGCAATTATTGGCGTTCGCTAATGGCGGAAATAATATCGCAATCATGACGATTATTTTAACTAACTGCATTTGATATCCTTATCTAGCAATTATTTCGATGTAATCAAATTAGTGCAAAGGCTCCGCCCGAGACTAGTGTGAGGTAAGGCTTAATTTAACAGTAATTTACATGTACCGTAACGATCAACGTCACTAAGTTAACAATCATCAAAAATAAACCAGTAAAAATACGATATCAACAGTTGCATATTAAAAGTAATGCGCTATATTTAAGTCAGAAACCGAAACAGCCGACCACTTTATTAGTCAAACAGATGTAATGACATCGTATTTGAGTTTTTAATGCCGGCGTGCTTGGTTATCTAATCCTAACTTCGGGTTAGCGCTTTCGAACAACATTGCATTCAGAATTAAAAAAAAGCTCACTATTATTAGTGAGCTTTTTTTTGTCTGTAAAACAGTGCGATAACTATCGTGTTATACCAATTGCATTAAATAAGTGATCAATTATTTCGCCGGAAAAATTGACAATAACAAGACGTTAATTGCCGTAACTAGTTATTCTAATTACAAAATTAACAACGCAGTTAGTGGCAGTTTTAACCAGAAAGAGTGATCATCTATTTATTGTGATTGGTATCAATGACGATTGACCATCGTCACCAGCCGTGTCGACATATCATTAAGTTCATCACTGACTTGTAATAGCTCACCAATACTTTTAGTCATCGCCTGCGCATTCAATGCATTACTCTTCGTTACAGATGTCACCTGTTCACTTGCAGACAGTACACCGCTAATATTTTTATCTGTGTTAACAACATTACTGGTGACACAACTTATTTGGCTGCTCATATTGGTTACTGCATCAATAATTTCGGCAAATGTTTCGGCATTGGTCTCAACAGCGTCATAACCATTGCTCACATCTGATGAACTTTTTTCGATGAGTAACTTAATTTCATTGGCTGATTCTGAACTGCGCTTCGAAAGGTTACGCACTTCGTCTGCCACTACCGCAAAACCACGACCCAGTTCGCCAGCTCTTGCCGCTTCAATCGCCGCGTTAAGCGCCAATAGATTAGTTTGATTCGCAATATCCGTGATCACCATAATGGCTTTTTCAATCGCATCATTACTGGCTTTAATATCCGACATTGAGGTAATAGTCGCCGTCATTGCGATAGAACTGTTATCGGCCTGCTCTTCAGCGCGTTGAGAGTCATTACTTACCGCTTGAATAATATCGCTGGATTGGCCAACTAACACAGCAGTATCTTGCAGTAATTCATTGATATGACTGGTAGCAGAAACCTGCTCTCCGACACCGTCATCGATGTCTTTAGCATATTGCGACATAACCGTTAAATGGCTAGTCAGCTCTTTGGAGGTTTGCATCAACTGCGTGACCGTAGCACCAACTTGATTAAACAGTTGTTGTAGCTCTTCACGGCTTTGTTCTGCCGCTTGTGACGAAGACTCTGCAGCTAATAGCGCCGCCTGATTACTGGCAATCGCTTTGTTACGTAAGGCGTTGTTGTAATGATTTGAGAACCAAATGGCAAGGGGTGGTAATAGCAGCGCTGAATAATGTTCAACTTGGGCATCTTTTGCCGATAATACCAATTGCGGTAATTCATAACCGCTATAGTCCATAACGATCATAGCAACATAAATCAACACCATCACCACAGACCAAAAAAATCCAGACCGCGCATTCATTAATAAGTAAGCAAATACCGTCATCGCCGCAATCCACATAATCGAATGTGAACTCGCACCGCCAGTCTGAAACATTAAATTAGTCAGATGTATCATGCCGCCAAGTTGCATCACATTACCGGCAATAATCGGATTAACCGCCGCTTTAATCAACCCTAAGCTACAGATAAAACCGATTAACATAACCAGTGAGCTATTCACTAATACTGGCACATCTAGATTATTCCACTTCAACGCACTATAACCACCGACAATAATACCAACGAGTGCAAAGGTAATGATGCCTCGACCCTTAATTTTATCGTCGTCACTTTTTTGTTCGGCTAAGAGATACTGGTAAAAATGATTTCCAAATGATGACATCCATGATCCTTTATTTGAATAAAATAGAATAAATTTTGTTATGGCAATCTAGCATGCTTAAAGTATTAACACTATACAACTATCACTAAAGTATTAACTCGAGTGGTACTTTAATTAAAACACATTGCGGCCGACAGTAATGCTTGGGTATAAGCTTGCTGCGGTTGGTTAAACACCGCTTCAGTTTCCCCCTCTTCAACAATTTTACCGTCTTTAAGCACTAAAATACGGTGACTTACCGCGCGTACCACACTTAAATCATGAGTAATAAAAATATAGCTGAGTTGGTGCTGTTGCTGCAACTGACACAACAAATCTAAGATCTGTTTTTGCACTGTACGATCGAGTGCTGATGTGGGCTCATCTAAAATAAGGATCTGAGGTTTTAATACTAACGCTCGCGCGATAGCAATACGCTGACGCTGTCCACCAGAAAACTGATGTGGGTAACGCTCTAAAGACTCTGTAGGCAAAGCAACATCAATCAAGACTTGTTGGATAGCGATTTCAATTTCAGCATCACTGTGTTTACCTTGCACCTCTAAACCTTCACTGATAATTTGTCGTACCGACATGCGCGGACTGAGGCTACCAAACGGATCTTGAAACACGATTTGTATCGATTGACGATAAGCGCGCATCGCGGTCAAATTTAGTCCTTGCAGATTAGTACCGTTAAAATAAATATCACCTTCACTTTCAATCAGTCTCAATAGGCCGCGTACCAAGGTACTTTTACCAGAGCCACTTTCCCCGACAATACCGAGGGTTTCTCCTTGATATAATTGCAGTGATACACCGTCAACGGCTTTGACGTGATCATAAGTGCGCTGCCAGAGCCCTTTCTTTAACGGAAACCATACCTTGAAATCGTTTACCTGTAATAATGGCTGTGTGCGTATCAACGTAGGTATATCGCGTTGTGGTTCCGCATCTAATAGGATTTTAGTATACGCATGCTGAGGATCTGAAAAAATCCGCTCAACAGCGCCCATTTCCACAATTTCACCCGCTTTCATCACGGCTACATCATCGGCCAAATGTTTGACGATATTAAGATCATGAGTGATCATCAATATTGCCATTCCCAGCTTAGCCTGTAATGATTTTAACAATTCCAAAATTTGTAATTGCACGGTGACATCCAGTGCAGTGGTCGGTTCATCAGCGATCAATAAATCTGGCTCATTGGCCAACGCCATCGCGATCATCACTCGCTGGCGTTGACCTCCCGATAATTCATGTGGATAAGAACCTAAGCGATTTTTCGGTTCCGGAATTGCGACTAACTCTAACAATTCGAGACAACGGCGCTGTGCCTCTTTTTTATTTAACCCCTGATGTAAAAACAGTATTTCAGATATCTGTTTTTCAATGGTATGTAGCGGATTCAAAGACGTCATCGGTTCTTGAAAGATCATGCTGGCACAGTTACCCCGTAACGCTTGCATCACCGCGTGGTTTTTCCCTATCACTTCTTTGCCCATTAGCTTAATACTGCCTGTCGGATAGTGTGCCGCAGGAAAAGGCAATAACTGTAAAATAGATAACGCGGTCACTGATTTACCAGAGCCACTTTCACCAACAAGCGCAAAGGTTTTACCTTTTTCAATCGTAAAAGAAACATGCTCAACAACCCGCTGCTCACCAAAACTAACCGATAAATCGTTTACCTCCAGTACCAGTTGTTTCGGCTCAGAGGCAGATATAACTTTTAGTTTCAGTTTCGTTTTACTCATTACGCTCCCTTACGAGGATCAAACGCATCACGTGCCGCTTCACCAATAAAGACTAATAACACCAAGATCGTTGCCATCGACACAAACGCGGTAATGCCTAACCAAGGTGCTTGCAGGTTATTTTTACCCTGCTTGATTAATTCACCTAACGACGGCGATCCCACTTCTAAACCAAAGCCGAGGAAATCCAACGAGGTTAATGTGGTGAGTGCACCAGTAAAAATAAACGGCATAAACGTCATCGTCGCCACCATCGCATTAGGCAAAATATGCTTAAACATAATAGCGCGGTGAGATTGCCCCAAGGCTTTCGCGGCAATGACATACTCGAGATGACGGCCACGCAAGAACTCGGCGCGTACCACGTCTACCAGCGCCATCCAGCTAAATAGCAGCATGATGCCCAGTAACCACCAAAAATCAGGTTGGACTAAACTGGCTAAAATAATCAATAAAAACAGCATAGGTAAACCCGACCAGATCTCGATAAAACGCTGACCATACAGATCAATACGACCGCCGAAATAACCTTGTGTTGCCCCCACAGCAACACCAATTATCGAGCTAAATATGGTCAAGGTAATTGCAAATAATACCGAGATACGAAAACCATAAATAAGCCGCGCGAGGACATCACGACTCTGATCGTCCGTGCCTAATAAATTGTTACTATCTGGCGCAGAAGGTGCAGGCACCGTTAAATCATAATTGAAGGTATCATAACTAAATGGGATCAAGGGCCACCACATATCGCCCTGTGCTAAAATCAACTCTTGAATATATTCATCACGATAATCGGCAAGAATATCCAGCTCACCACCAAACTCCAATTCGTTATAATCATATAACACGGGTAAGTAATAACTGTCGTTGTAACGCACCACTAACGGCTTATCATTCGCAATGAACTCTGCAAATAAACTCAATAAAAATAATCCGCTAAATAACCATAACGACCAATAACCGCGTTTATTAAGCTTAAAGGTTTGCCAGCGATTGAGGTTCATCGGATTTTGTTTGATCCGCTGCCACGTTGCGATCCAGCCCATTATGATTGCGCCTCAAAATTAATGCGTGGGTCGATCATCATATAGGTAACATCACTGATTAACTTAATAACCAGCCCCATCAAGGTAAAGATATATAAGGTGCCAAACACCACCGGATAATCACGATTTATTACCGACTCAAAGCCTAATAAACCCAGCCCGTCTAACGAGAAGATAATTTCTATCATCAATGAACCCGTAAAGAAAATACTGATCAACGCGGCCGGTAATCCGGCAATCACTAATAACATCGCATTGCGAAATACATGACCGTATAACACCTGGTTTTCGGTAAGACCTTTGGCTCTTGCGGTGATCACATATTGTTTATTAATTTCATCTAAAAAGGTATTTTTAGTCAGCAAGGTTAACGTGGCAAAGCTACTGATCACCGAAGCCAACACCGGTAATGCCAGATGCCAGAAGTAATCTTTGACTTTCCCAAACGTGGATAACTCATCGAAGTTAGCAGACGTTAAACCCCGTAATGGAAACCAATCAAAATAACTGCCACCAGCGAAAAGCACGATCAGTAATAACGCAAACAGGAAGTTAGGAATAGCGAAACCAATCACGATCGCGCTTGAACTCCAAACATCGAAAGAAGAACCGTGAGTAACGGCTTTTTTTATCCCCAGCGGTATCGAAATAAGATACACCAAGATCGTCGTCCACAGTCCTAATGAAATCGAGACTGGTAACTTATCTAATATCAGATCAATCACCGAACTATCACGAAAAAAACTATCACCGAAATCGAATTTCAAATAGCTTTTAAGCAACAACCAATAGCGTTCGTATAAAGGTTTATCAAAACCATATAACCGTTCTAATTCCTTAATATATTCAGGATCAATACCTTGTGCACCTCGGTATTGTGACTGAGTACCATTGCTTAGATTCACTTTCACTTCGCCCTGACTACTGCCATCAACACGACTGGTTGCAGAGGACTCAATGCCTTGTAATTTAGCCAACGACTGTTCAACAGGGCCGCCTGGGGCCGCTTGAATAATAATAAAATTAAGGGTGATGATACCTAACAAAGTGGGGATCATTAACAAACAACGGCGTAGTATATAACTCCACATTTAGCTAGTTTCCTTTATTGCTAGCGGTGTCTTTATACCACCAACTATCGATAGCTAAACCGTACTTAGGTAGCTTTTCGGGACGGTGTATTTGCTGCCAGTACGCGACACGATAACTGCTAATATGCCATTGTGGGATCACCAAGTTTTTCCACAGTAAAACGCGGTCTAAAGCTTTCGTTGCGGTAACTAAGTTTTTACGATCAGTGGCATTAATCACCTTAGCCACCAACGCGTCGACAACCGGATCTTGTAAGCCTATACGATTACGCGTCCCCGGCATATTGGCAAACTCACTGCCCCACATACTCAACTGTTCATTACCTGGCGAGAGGCTTTGCGCTTGTATCAAGGTATAGATATCAAAATCAAAATTATTTAACCTGTTTATATACTGCGATACATCGACAATGCGGATCTCAGAGGCGACACCGATACGTTGTAAATTTTTACGAAATGGCTGAATAACCCGTTCAAACGACGGACTATAAACCAAGAACTCCACACTAAATTGTTTGCCATTAGCATCAAGCATTTTACCTGACTTCAATGTCCAACCCGCTTGCTTGAATAACTTAATTGCTTGGCGCTGCTGTTTGCGCACGCGGCCATCGCCTTTGGTTTTATCTAATGTATAAACTTGGGTGAACAGTTCGGGCGGTAACTGCGCTTGAAAAGGCGCAAGCAAGGCTAACTCGTCCCCTTGGGGGATACCGGTTGCTGCCAACTCTGAATTACTAAAAAAACTGTCAGAACGCTTGTACGCCCCATAAAACAGTGTCTTGTTTGTCCATTCGAAATCAAACATTAAACCGAGTGCTTTACGTACATTGGCATCTTTAAATTTGTCTCTACGTAAATTAAACCAAAATGCCTGCATACCTTGTGGATTCTGATGTTGGATCTCTTCTTTGATGATCTTACCGGAAGTAAATTGTTTGCCCTGATAACCCGTCGCCCATTGTTTCGAAATATTTTCAGCTCTGAAATCCACGTCGCCAGCTTTGAACGCTTCAAAAGCAATGCTGCCATCTTTGTAATAATCAAAAATAATATGTTTAAAATTATAACGACCACGGTTAACCGGTAAGTCTTTTGCCCAATAGTCATCATTGCGCTGATAATCAATACTGCGTCCGGCATCAAAGGATTTGATGGTATATGGCCCAGAACCCAGCGGTATATTTAAGTTTGCCTTCGCAAAGTCTTTACCTTGCCAGTCTTTCTCCGAGAACACCGGAAGTTGTGCCAATATCAAGGCTAGCTCTTTATTTTTGTTATCTTTAAAACTAAATTTAATGACTGATTTACTTTCTACTTCAACCCTCGTTACCTCTTTATACTGCGCGCGTAACTGCGGTACACCTTTTTCGATCAAGACATTAAAAGTAAACTCAACATCACTCGCCGTTAGCTCACTACCATCAGAAAAGCGGGCATTGGGATTTAAGTGAAAACGTACCCAGCTGCGATCGTCCGGCACTTCAATGAACTCAGCGACTAAGCTATATAAGGTGAATGCTTCATCCCCGCTTTGCTGCATTAAGGTATCAAACAAATAGCCAGTACCATCAGCAGTGACACCTTTGACGATATAAGCGTTAAAATTATCAAAACTGCCCATCGCTGAACGGCGTAAAGACCCGGTACGAGGCGCGTTTAAATTAACATAATCGAAATGGGTAAAGCTGTTACCGTAGGCTGGTTCTCCATGCATCGCAATAGCATGACGTAGCGGTTCACTCGCATTCGACGTTGCCAAGACAGATAGCGTGAAGAGCAGTGAACTGAGAGATAGTAATGCAGTACGAAGCAGTTTATTCATGGCTAGGTCCCTTTGCCAGATAAAAGTAGTCATTCAATTTACTTACTAAAATAATAGCATTTAACTGTAATTAACAAGGATATAGATGCGAAAGATACAAAAATGTTCACCTTATATCCATATTTATTACATTAGGGTTATAACCTACACGTTGTAAATGACACCAAGCTATCCTTGCAGGCGTCTAACATAAAGCGCGAGGTTTTCGCCAGTGAGTGGCTTACTGGCATAAAAACCTTGGTAAAAACTGCATTGCTGGCGTTGTAAAAATTCCAACTGCTGGCGGCTTTCAACCCCTTCAGCGGTAACATTAAAACCCATGTGTTTTGCCATCGCCAATACCGCTTCCACAATCGCCATATCAGAGACGTTATAAGGTATGCCTTGAATAAATGAGCGATCAATTTTCAGTTCATTGGCAGGCAAGCGTTTTAAGTAACTTAACGACGAATAACCCACACCGAAATCATCGACAGCAAAACTGACACCGATATTTTTCAGATCGGTCATTTTACGGATAGCGTCTTCGGCATGCTCAATCACCACAGACTCGGTGATCTCTAAGTTTAATTGCATCGGGTCCATGCCGGTCTCATCCAATACCATCAATACCGAATCAACAAAGTTATTATCATGAAATTGTCGGGTGCTCACGTTCACCGATAATTGCGGTACATTAACGCCTTGTAATTGCCATTCAACAAATTGACGACACGCGGCCTGCAGAACCCATATACCGATATCAATAATCAGATCGGTCTCTTCAGCAATCGGAATAAATTCGGCAGGCGAGATTTGTTGTTTCCCGCCTAAATGCCAACGTACTAAGGCTTCAACACCAATAATATCGCCATTTTGCACCATATGCTGAGGTTGGTAATGTAAAAACAGTTCATTTTTAGCGATCGCACTTTTCAGGCAATTATAAATATGTAACCGTTTATCCGCTTTACGCTGCATTTTTACATCAAAGAAATACACTTTCTTACGGCCATTCGATTTCGCTTGATACATAGCCGTATCAGCTTGTTTTAATAAATCATCGGCATGTTGATCTTTGCTTGGAAATAAGGTGACACCAATACTCGCACCAATATACAAGGCTTGTCCTTTGTATAAATACGGCTGAGAAATACGCTCAATTAACTGCTCTGCCAGTAAATTCGCGTGTTGTTCGGCATGCATTGGGTTTTCCGATAAATCAGGTAACAAAATGACAAATTCGTCACCACCGAGGCGAGCAATAAAATCTTCTGGTCGGGGTATTTCTTTTAATCGCTCTGCAACCTCAACCAATATGCCGTCACCCACAGCATGTCCCAATGAATCATTAATGGCTTTAAAAAAATCCAGATCAATAAATAAAAGCGCCCCTACCACCTGATTAGTTTTGGCTAACTGGTACTGTGTTTCTATGGTTTGATTTAATAATCGTCGATTAGCAAGACCGGTTAACGAATCAAAAAATGCCAAACGATGAAACTCTTCTTGCGATTGACTCGCGGTGAGCATAGATAATCCATAGCATAATTCATTATCCATCAAGCGGAAATTACGTTGTATTAGCGATCCGATAGCATGACAAAAAGACAAGGTTACGCTCGACGGAACATCACTCTCGATGACGCCATTAAAGTTAATCACACCAATACAGTCATTATGATTAAATAATGGGATAGTTAAATTGGTCGTTTTTAAACAATCGTCCTTGGCAATAATTTGAACAACCTCGCCGCGTGCGTGCAACTGCGATAGTTCGGTCATATTAAAGACGTGATTGGGATTAACACGACTAAGGTACTGTGGCAATAACGGGATAAGATTATCGAACGTGTCGGTAAACAACTGAATATTTACATCAACAAGGCTTAATGATTGTTTAGTTTCGTTGACTATATCATCGACAAAACCAACAAATTCATCACTGCCACACCAATCTATGACGGTTAATTGTAATAACACATGGTTTAGCTGTGCAGGCCTAGCAACAAATTCGTCATGTGAGGGAGTTATATTACATTTATCAGGCATATTATACGGTTCAATAATCATTTGATTTTATCAGCTATGGACTAGGCATAATGCCTAAGCAGGCGGTAGAAGACAATAAATATAACGAAAACACCTATAAATGATTAGCTCGTCACACTTTTTATGCATTTAAAAAACTAAATTAACAAACGTGATACGGATCACTTTTTTAAAAGCTGAAAGTCGTATTCTGAAGTTGAACCAAATAATGTAATTACCCAAGGAGATGTCTATGACATTTGAAATAACCAGTAAAGAAATTAAAGTTACGGCTCCTATGCACGAAAAACTTGCGATGAAATATGCGAAGCTAGAACGCTTCAATATTCCAATGATTAATCCGCACGTAACGATCAGTAAAGACAAGAATAACGTTAAAAAACTTGAGGCTAGCATTCATCTTCCACAAGGCCAACTACTCGCAGTTTCTGAAGGAGAAGATCTTTACGCTGCAATTACGATTTTAGGCCAAAAGCTAGAGCGTCAATTAAATAAATACAGCGAAAAACACTCCGCGCATAAAAGCGGTAAAGAGCAGTGTCGCGCAGGTGTTATTAGTGGTGAAGAACTCCCTGCCGAAAAGATTTCTGACGACGAGTTAGAGCTCGCAGAATACTAATAAAAAGTACTAACAAAGAGTACTAACATTTTCTGTTTCCCACGTTAATACGGGAACAACAATAAGCGCAGCATAGGACTGCGCTTTTTTATTTCCGCAGTTTGCCCCCAGACACCTTGACTTTGCCTCGCTAGATAAATAAATTAAACCATCAATTAAAAATAAATGTGCACTATTAGGCATATATATCCACATAACTTTATAGAATACGCACAAGGATCCTATTTCATGGCAGACCTCAACGATATTAGAACTCGCATTACCACGCTGGATAATAATTTATTAAGACTATTATCCGAACGCAGAGAATTAGCCATCGAAGTGGCAAAAAGCAAGCAATCGACGAGTAAACCAGTACGCGATCAAGATCGTGAACAGCAACTACTAGTGCGTTTAATTAACCAAGGTCGTGAACTTGGCCTTGATAGCAACTACATCATGAACATTTACCATACAGTTCTTGAAGATTCAGTATTATTACAGCAAGCCTTTTTACAAGAAATTAAAAATCCAAATGCCGCGGTACCAGTCGCACGCGTTGCTTTTCTAGGTGACAAAGGCTCTTATTCAAACCTCGCGTGTAAAAAGTACTTTGCACGTCAAGATGACCGCTTAGTCGAATTAGGCTTCCCGACATTCCAACAAATCATCACGGCGGTAGAAAAAGGTCAAGCTGACTACGGCATGCTACCCATTGAAAATACCTCTTCAGGTAGCATTAATGATGTTTACGATCTATTGCAACACACCACGTTATCGATTGTTGGTGAACTAACACAACCAATTGAACACAGTTTGATCACTACCTGTGATACAGACTTATCAAAAATTAAAACGATCTATGCGCATCCACAACCGTTTGCCCAATGTTCATTGTTTTTAAGTGCCCATCCACACATTAAAATTGAGTTTGTGGACAGTTCGTCAGCTGCGATGGTGAAAGTAAAAGAGCTTAACAGCGAAGAAGCTGCTGCAATTGGTAGCATCACCGGTGGCGAACTGTATGGTTTGAAACCAATTCGTACCGGTCTTGCAAATCAAACCGAAAACTACAGCCGCTTTATTGTGGTAGCACGTAAACCCGTTGATGTTGCAGTACAAATCCCAGCAAAAACCACCTTCACAATGTCAACAGGCCAACAAGCGGGTTGCTTAGTTGAAGCATTGTTAGTATTACGCGAAGAAGGCGTAACGATGACGAAATTAGAATCGCGTCCAATTCAAGGTAACCCTTGGGAAGAAATGTTCTATATTGATGTCGCGGCTAATTTACAATCAGAAAAAATGAAAAATGTAATTAAACAACTCACCCGTATTACCCATCAAATAAAGATATTGGGTTGTTATCCAAGTGAAGATGTAGCAGCAACTGATGTACCTGAAGATTTACTGTAAGTTATTGATGCTATTTAACCGTTACAATTAACAGATAAATAGCGGATTAAAACAAACGCATAAAAAAAGAGCATCATCAAGATGCTCTTTTTATTTGTCTGTTATTAGCGATGCTATTAATTAACTCACGAACTAATTATCAACATTAACAAACTGACGGTTATCATTTGCTTGTAACAACAGGTTACGGCTTTCTCGCAAGAACTGGGTTGAATAATCACCAAACCAATCAGAGACCATTTCAAACGAGCGAATAAAGCCATCTTTATCATTACGCTCTAACATTTCAGCGGCTTGCATAAAGCGTTCGGCATAACGACGGATCATCGCGACGTTATTATCTGACGCTAAAATAATGTCTGCATATAACGTTGGGTCTTGGGCAAACAGACGCCCTACCATGGCTAATTCTAAGCGATAAATAGGTGAACTCAGATCCAGTAATTGCTGTATATCTGGATTCTCTTCCGCTAAATGCGCACCGTATACAAACGTAGTAAAGTGACGTAAGGCTTGGATCAAAGTCATCGCTTCATCATGTTGCTTGGCATCAACATCATAAATACGCGCGCCCCAGATCTGCATTTGCTCTAACAGCCACTGGTATTGCTCTTTACCACGGCCATCACAACACACAATCACTTGTTTCGCCAGATTACCAACATCAGGGCCAAACATCGGATGTAAACCGACCACAGGGCCTTGGTGAGCATTAAGCATTGCTTGTAAGGGTTTACTTTTAATACTGGTAATATCAGCCAATACGCAATCTTTTGGTAAACAGCCTAATTTAGCAATAATGGTTTCGGTTAGGTTAATTGGCACTGATACCACCACCAGCCCGGCATTGGCAAATAACGCATCCGCATTATCCCAATCACCTTGCTCGAGAATATCAACCTGATAACCAGACAGACGGAACATGCGTACAAACAGCATACCCAATTTACCCGCACCACCAATCACCACGATACGGCCAAGGTCTGGCT
>NZ_ABCQ01000025.1 GCF_000170855.1 Moritella sp. PE36
ACGGAGGAGCACGAAGGTTGGCTAAACATGGTTGGACATCATGTGGTTAGTGCAAAGGCATAAGCCAGCTTAACTGCGAGACAGACACGTCGAGCAGGTACGAAAGTAGGTCTTAGTGATCCGGTGGTTCTGAATGGAAGGGCCATCGCTCAACGGATAAAAGGTACTCCGGGGATAACAGGCTGATACCGCCCAAGAGTTCATATCGACGGCGGTGTTTGGCACCTCGATGTCGGCTCATCACATCCTGGGGCTGAAGTTGGTCCCAAGGGTATGGCTGTTCGCCATTTAAAGTGGTACGCGAGCTGGGTTTAGAACGTCGTGAGACAGTTCGGTCCCTATCTGCCGTGGGCGTTTGAGAATTGAGAGGAGCTGCTCCTAGTACGAGAGGACCGGAGTGGACGAACCACTGGTGTTCGGGTTGTCATGCCAATGGCATTGCCCGGTAGCTAAGTTCGGAACTGATAACCGCTGAAAGCATCTAAGCGGGAAGCAGGCCTCGAGATGAGTTCTCACTGGAGCTTTAAGCTCCCTGAAGGGCCGTTGGAGACTACAACGTTGATAGGCAAGGTGTGTAAGTGCTGTGAGGCATTGAGCTAACTTGTACTAATTACCCGTGAGGCTTAACCATACAAATTAAAGTATGATTAATTGAAATACGACTTAAGAATAGACAGAACACTTTAGGTTTTAAAGACTTCTTTATTTATAGCTTTTCAGATTTACAATAGAAATTAATTTTCTTATAGAAAGCAAACCAGATTTGCTTGGTGACCATAGTGTTGCGGTACCACCTGACTCCATTCCGAACTCAGTAGTGAAACGTAATAACGCCGATGGTAGTGTGGGGTTTCCCCATGTGAGAGTAGGGCATCGCCAAGCGCCAAATTAGAGAGAGCCGATATCAGCAATGATATCGGCTTTTTTGTGTCTGTAATTTACGATAGTGACGCGATTGCATTAAAGACAGCGAGTTTCAGCTGATATATATGTCGTGATTAAAGTATTCCAAATGCATAAAAACCAGCCTACGGCTGGCTGTTGTGCATTTGGGGGTTAGCAATGTTTACCTTTTAAATGATAAAGACCGTTAATCTCTGAGCTTTTCGTTTCACTTAGATGTACGTTTTCATATTTCTGTCGCAAAAAACAACATGTCGTTTTTTCTGCATTGCATAGTGAGTTCGTATGCTCCACAATTCCAGTAGGTTATCAGTCTGGAGTTACCGTGTTTAATCTTTATCATTCGAATCAATTAGATATTTTAAAAGAGCTAATGGCTCACTTTATTGCGAAAGATCCACTTGCCGACCCTTTTGTCGAAGAGCAAGTTTTGGTTCAAAGTCCAGGTATGGCGCAATGGGTGAAAATGGAGTTGGCGAAGTCGATGGGCATATCGGCTAATATTACCTTTCCATTGCCTGCTTCTTTTATTTGGAAGATGTTCCAAAAGGTATTGCCTGACATTCCCGACAAAAGTGCATTTAATAAAGAGGCGATGTCTTGGAAGTTGATGCTAATCCTGCCTGAGTTATTAGTGCTAGCTGAATTCGAATCATTAAAGCATTATTTAGCGGATGATCAAGATGATTACCGGTTATTTCAACTCTGCCAAAAAATATCGGACACATTTGACCAATATTTAGTGTACCGACCTGAGTGGATCGCGGGATGGGAAGGTGGTGATAATATGCATGCCGATACTCACCCTTGGCAGCCCTTACTATGGCGTGAATTAGTTGCTAAAACAGAAGTGTTGGGTCAATCTCATTATCATCGAGCCAACTTATATGATCAATTTATCGCACGCCTCAATAGTTCAACTTTTGATGCCAAGCTGCTACCTGATCGTATATTTGTATTCGGGGTATCTGCATTACCACCGCGTTATTTAGATGCATTACAAGCACTTGCTATGCATACTGAAATACATTTTATGTTATCGAACCCTTGCCGCTTGTACTGGGGTGATCTGATAGACCCTAAGTGGCTGTTAAAGCAACGTACCATGGTTAATCATCATAATGTAACCCTTGGCATGAGTGATAAGGTGAGTGCCAATGATGAACAAACCGTTCGCGCTCTCTTTGATGAAGATGACGCATTTAAAGTGGGTAATCCACTACTCGCGTCTATGGGCAAACTGGGTCGCGATAATTTAGCGTTATTGACGGGTTTTGGTTGTCAGGAGCTAGATGTTTTTGTGGAACCGACCGATGATGGACTACTTGCAAGTATTCAGCGCGATATTTTAGATTTGGCTGATCGCAGTATGGCAGAGTTTAATGTTTCGCAACAGGATACCAATACACGCGATAGTCGTTATAAACTCCCTATTAATCCTGCAGACTCTTCACTTGAACTGCACAGCTGTCATAGCCCAATGCGTGAAATAGAAGTATTACATAATAATTTGCTCACTATGTTTTCGGAAAATCCAGATCTTAATCCCCGAGATGTGGTTATCATGATGCCCGATGTAAATGGTTACAGTCCTTATATTCAAGCGGTGTTTGGTGCGATGGACCGTTATGATGAACGGTATATTCCGTTTTCTATCTCAGATAGTGGCGCGCAGTATGATAATCCTATTTTACTCAGCTTTTTACAATTACTGACGCTACCTTTATCGCGTTGTAACGTCTCTGAATTACTGTCGTTACTGGAGGTACCTGCGGTATTAGCGCGTTTTGCTATTACGCCTGATGAGTTTAACCGATTACGTCAATGGATTGATGAATCTGGTATTCGCTGGGGCTTAGATGAAGATGATGCCACTCGTTTTGACTTACCTGGGATGAAACAAAATACTTGGTTATTTGGTTTACACCGCATGTTGCTCGGTTACGCTTATGGTGGTGATGATATTTATCAAGGCATATTGCCTTATCAAGAAGTACAGGGGATTGAAGCTGAACTACTGGGTAAATTAGCGCACTTTATTGAAGCATTATTAGATAGTCTTACCTCATTACAAGATCCGAAATCGATAGCAGACTGGATCAAGTTAGGTAATACGCTGATAGATAATTTTTATAAAATTGATGTGGATGATGAGCAATCAATAAAAATGATCCGAGATGCTTTTTCACATTTAGATGAGCAATTAAAAAGTGCCAGTTATGACAAACACATCACTCCGTTAGTATTACGTCATTATTTAAATAATGCGTTATCACAAGTTGGTGCCAGTCAAAAATTTCTCGCGGGTCAAGTTAATTTTTGTACCCTAATGCCGATGCGTTCAATTCCGTTTAAAGTTATCTGTTTACTCGGTATGAATGATGGTGTTTATCCACGCTCAATTCCGCCAATGGGTTTTGATTTAATGGCCAATGATCTTAAACAAGGTGATCGTAGCCGTCGTGATGATGATCGCTATTTATTTTTGGAAGCGCTCATTTCAGCCCAAAGTAAATTATATATTAGCTATATTGGCAGTAGTATTCGTGATAAGAGTGAGCGTCTACCGTCTGTGTTGATCACGGAGTTATTACAATATTGTCAGCAAAGTTTTTGTATTACCGGTGATGAGGGTCTATCTCCTGATGAGTCTGCTGCACAATTACTGACGCATTTAATCCAGCATCATGCTTTACAGCCATTCGATGCACGCTATTTTAATCCGCAAGCACCGACCTCTTTTGCCAAAGAGTGGTTACCTGCGTTAGCCCCTGTTGTGGAGTTAAGACAATTTCTAACTGAGCCTTTACCTGCGCTAATATCCAATGATGATATGCAAGAGGTAGAGCTAGCTGAACTATTACGTTTTTATCGCCATCCGACTAAGTACTTCTTTAACCGACGTTTAAAAGTTTATTTTAATCAGGCCAGCCTTGATGTGCTTGATGACGAACCATTTGATGTCGATAACCTAGAAAAATATCATCTTAAAGCGCAATTACTGGAAACGGAATTGATGGGCGGCGACATTAGTCTGGTGACTGAACGGTTGGTTGCATCAGGTAGTCTTCCTCTTGGACGTTTTGGCAAAATTTCACTAGATAAAGAAGTCAGTACTGTTAGTCAGCTTGCTCAGGTATTAATGCCGTTATTAACCAATAGTAATGATGATATCGAGGTCGACATTCCTTTGGTTTCTGGACGTTTATTTGGTTGGTTAAAACACATATATAACGGTGGTTTAGTACGACATAAGCCGAGTGGCTTTAATGGTAAAGATTATCTGCAGGTTTGGTTAGAACATTTATGTTTCTGTATTAGCATTAAAAATCCAGCGGCGACAACGCTTGTCCACTTAACAGCGGGTAAACCCGTTGTGCAACGACTTAGAGTCATTGATCAATCTCGAGCGAGAGAATTACTATTTCAATTATTTGAGGTTTATAACGATGGCTGCTGCCAGCCTTTGGCGTTATTCCCTAAAACTGGCTGGGGTTGGGCAAAAACCAAATGTACAACCGCAGCGCTTGATGATTATAAATTAAGAGCGGAAGCTGTATTGAATTTCGAAGGTGGCTATAACCGTATGGGTGAAAATGCCGATGACTATTTACAACGTAGCTTTCCACGCTTAAATGATGAGGTATATAAATTAATGTCTGCATCTTCAGAGTCTGTGTTATTTCCAATCTTTGAATATCTAGAGGATGTTGAATAATGGCTGGCGTAAATATCCTTAATGCGATGACGTTTCCCCTCTATGGTGAACGCCTGATCGAAGCATCTGCCGGTACAGGTAAAACGTTTACCATTGCCAGTTTATATTTACGCTTATTATTGGGTCATGGCGGCGATAATGCTTATAACAAAGAAGGTCAAATCGAAGCGTTAAATGTCGATCAAATATTGGTAGTCACATTTACAGAAGCTGCCACGGCTGAATTACGCGATCGCATTCGGGCGCGTATTCATCAAGCACGTATTGCCTTTAGTATTGGTAATAGTGATGATCCGGTGATTAGTTTGTTACTGACTGATATTAATGAGCTGGATTATGCTCGTTGTGCCAAATCATTATTGGCCGCAGAAAGACAGATGGATGAAGCGGCTATTTATACCATTCATGGCTTTTGTCAGCGTATGCTGAAGCAAAATGCATTTGAGTCCGGGGCATTATTTGAAAGCGAATTTATTACTGATGAATCGCAGCTAAAATTTAATGCTATTGCTGATTTTTGGCGTAGTCATTTCTATCGTTATAAAGACGGTATGATTGATATGGTGCATAGCTTTTGGTCATCACCACAAGCACTACTGCGCGACATTTCTGGGTACTTATCTAATACCGATATCGAATTTATTGCCAAAACCGGCAGCAATGATATTGAGCAGGATTACGATAAATTAATTTCATCGATTCAACTGGTCAAAGACGCATGGTTTAAAAATGCCAGTGATCTCTGTGAATTAATTCAAGCGGGTAACTTGAATGGCAACAGTTATCGTGTTGCTAGTGTGGCAAAGTGGCTCAATGAAATGCTCAGCTGGTCGCAATCAGAAACCAAGCAAAATGATTTACCCGATAGTATCGTTAAATTTGCCCAGCATGCTTTAACCGCTAAAACTAAAAAAGGTAAACAATCGCCAGAGCATCCAGTGTTTAGCGATATTGAAACGTTATTAGAGCAGCCATTATCACTTAAAGATTGCTTTATTGTGAAAGCGGTTGAGTACGTGCGTGTGCGTGTGATGAAAACTAAAAATCAATCACAGTTATTATCGTTTGATGATCTGTTGTCGGGATTATCTGCAGCATTAGTGGGCGAGCAAGCTGAGAGTTTGGCTGAATGTATTCGCAGCCAATATCCAGTTGCCATGATTGATGAATTCCAAGATACCGATCAACAGCAATACGATATCTTTAATACTATCTACGGTAACCAAGATGGTGCTGGTTTATTTATGATCGGCGATCCGAAACAAGCCATTTATAGTTTCCGTGGTGCGGATATTTTTACTTATATGCAAGCCCGTGAAAATGTTGATGATCATTATACCTTAGCCAAAAATTGGCGTTCTTCGACAGCGATGGTCAGTGCGGTAAACCGTGTTTTTGAACATGCTAATAAGCCTTTCATTTATGAAGACAGTATTAGTTTTCAGCCGGTTGAATCGCAAGGTAAAAGTAAACCCTTGTTATTGAATGGTGTTGAGCCTGCTGCGCTGCAGCTTTGGTTACACGAAGAAGAAGGTCAGAAAAATATTACCAAGGGTCTGTATCAACAAGTCTACGCCAAAGCGACGGCTAATCAGATAGCGACATTATTAACAGATGCACAGCAAGGTAACGCGATGTTATCGGGTCGGGCAGTTAAAGCGGGGGATATTGCTATTCTTGTACGGACGGGGGCAGAAGCGAGATTAGTCCGCGACCAGCTTGATGCTTTATCTATCCCTAGTGTTTATATGTCGAATCGTGAAAGTGTATTTGCTACCCGTGAAGCGCGCGAGTTGTATCATATTTTTGCGGCTATTTTGAATCCCGAAGATGAGGGGTTATTGCGGGCAGCGTTAGCGACGTCTATTTTTGAGAAACCTGCGATTGAGTTAGACCAGCTGAGTAATGATGAAAAAGTCTGGGAACAAACTGTTGCCGAGTTTAAGCAGTACCAAAATACCCTACAGTGGCAAGGTTTCTTACCGGCCCTAAGATTATTGCTTAATCAACAGAATATTGCCGCGATCATGCTCTCTGGTCAAGGTGGTGATCGACGTTTAACGGATGTTTTACATTTGGGTGAATTACTGCAAGAAGCAAGCTTAGAATTGGATGGCGAGTATAGTCTATTCCGCTGGTTTGGTGAAAAAATTGAAAACCCAAATAGTGATGCACAAGAGCAGTTGGTTCGTTTAGAAAGTGAAGCCGATCTCGTACAAGTAGTGACGATCCATAAATCAAAAGGACTGGAATATAACTTAGTATTCCTGCCATTTATTTGTGCTACACGACAAGCGTCAACGCCACTTTATCATCAGGATGGTCATACTTATGTTCATCTTGATTTAGATGATGAAGAGGCGTTAGAGTCAGCGAAAGAACAAGCTGATCAAGAGCGTCTTGCTGAAGATTTACGGCTGTTATATGTGGCATTAACGCGGGGTGTTTATGCAACATGGTTAGGCTTAGGTGCGGTTAAAATGGGTAACTCTCATAACAAAATGCACTTAAATGCGATGGGCTATTTATTACAGCAAGGTGAAGAATGCAAAGATACTGAATTTAAAGCCTGTGTCGAAAAACTTGCCGAACAGCAGACTTGTGTTGATGTCGTGTCTCCTCCGTTAGCGGCGGTCGATGCTTATCAACCCATCGTTGCACCACCTGTGGTTTATCAAGCTAGGACGATGACCAATCCGATTAGTAAAAACTGGTGGGTAACGAGTTATTCTGCACTATCTCGCCATAGCCATGGTAATCGTCATTCTAGTTATGACGCATCACTGGAATTGCCGGGATTTGATGCGGAAGTGGATACCGAAAAAGAAGATGAACATGAAGCCAGTTGGGATATTTTTAGTTTCCCGCGTGGTGCTGCGGCCGGTACCTTATTACATACGGTGTTTGAGCACATTGATTTTGCCAATGTTGACGAGGACATGCTCACCGAGCAAATATTACAACTGCTTGAGCGTGAAGGGTATGACTTAGCTTGGTTACCGGTATTACTTAAACTGGTTAATCAGGTATTAGACTGCCCATTACAGGATGGTTTTAGTTTACGTCAATTAACGCCAACCCAGAAAAAAGTGGAGATGGAATTTTTCATGCCGATTTCATCGCTTAACTGTGATGATTTAAATACATTGATAAAGCAGCATGATGACCTTTCTCAGCAAGCTGGCGAGCTTGATTTTCAACAAGTCAGTGGCATGTTAAAAGGTTTTATCGATTTGGTGTTCGTTTATGAAGGACGTTATTACGTACTGGATTATAAATCCAATCATTTAGGTGATAGCCAAGCTGATTATACCTGTGATGCGATTAATCAGGTGATGGTTGAACACAGATATGAACTGCAGTACCAACTGTATACCTTAGCGTTACATCGTTTCTTACGCTCACGTATTCCAGATTATAACTATGAGCAGCATTTCGGTGGGGTTTATTACCTGTTCTTACGTGGCATGCAAGTCGAAACGGGTGATCAATATGGAATATTTTTTACTAAACCATCATTCGACTTTGTTATGCAATTAGATGACTTATTTTTAGGAGAACTCGCATCATGAGTGTACTTAATTGTCTCAAAGAGTTAGCCAACGAAAATAAAATTCGTCAGTTAGATTACCAGTTTGCTCGTTTTATCAGTAATTATGAATCCGAGCCCGCTATTATTTTATTGGCGTGCTTAACCAGCTATCAATTGGGTAAAGGGCACGTCTGTATTGATTTAACAAGCATAGACACCAACGCGTTATTTGATTTGAAGTTAACACGTTCACATTTATTACTGGCTGAGGTCCCTAGCCGTAGCAATACTTGGCCGACATTATTAGCAAATTCAGCGGTGGTTGGCGAGTCGGCTCCGCTACAGTTTGTGCACGATGCCAATAAATTATATTTGCAGCGCTACTGGGCTTACGAGTTACAAGTTGCGCAGCAATTAAAAAATCTAGCAAAACAAAGTCAGCAACCCGATCTAAGCACCAGTCTAAATCGTTTGTTCAAGCGTGATTATGGTTTTCTATTTCCTATTTTAGCGAAGGAACGAGAAGCGAACTTTAGTGCGCAAACATTTGTGGCTAAATATCTCGATGTGGTGAAGAAAGGTCGAATTAGTTGGCAGGATGTTGAGCAGGTACTACTCACTGCTAAAAATGCACAAGAACTACATGCCTTAGATAGTTTAATACCAGAAGCATACTGTTTAAATTGGCAAAAATTATCGGTGGCGGTTGCTGCTACGCGTCACTTCTCTGTTATTTCTGGGGGACCGGGTACAGGTAAAACCACCACAGTAACCAAGTTATTAGCGTTATTAATTGAACAAGGCTTACTGGCTCAGCAAGCCTTAACCATTAAGCTTGTTGCGCCAACGGGTAAAGCGGCTGCGCGTTTGACTGAGTCAATTGCGGGCGCCAAAGGTAAACTCGATTTACCCGTTAACGTTGCCGATCTGATCCCTGAGCAAGCGGGCACGATACACAGATTGTTAGGCGTGATCCCGAATCGACAAGCATTTCGGCATAATAAAGAGAACCCCTTACATCTTGATGTATTGGTGGTTGATGAAGCCTCGATGGTCGACTTACCACTAATGGCAAAGTTGTTAGCGGCATTACCACCGCATGCTCGCTTGATATTGTTGGGCGATAAAGATCAGCTTGCCTCGGTTGAAGCGGGTTCTGTATTGGCGGATATTTGTGCCTATGCCGAATCCGGTTATTCGGCAGAGCAGGTTAACTGGCTATCGAAGATCACTGACTATGAACTGAGTCAATATCAAGCCTCTGATGCAACCGCGATTTATGACAGCTTATGTTTATTACGTAAGAGTTATCGTTTTGATGCCGAATCCGGTATTGGCTGTTTAGCTGGCGCGGTGAATCGAGGTGATCTGAATGAATTTGATCGTGTTTGGGAAAATCAGCACGATGATATTCACTTGCACCCGTTGTCCACAGAAACTTACGACGCGCTAATTACAATGGCGAAGCAAGGTTATCAAGATTACTTGGCTAAGGTGGTGGTATCACCGAGTGATGACGAAGCTAAGTCGATATTACGCAGTTTTAATGATTTTCAAATTCTAACGGCGATCAGAGAAGGTGATTTTGGAGTACATGGCTTAAATCAACGCATCGAAAAGGCGTTACAGTCGGCTCGTAAGATCCGTAAAAATAAGTCTGAATGGTATGCGGGTAGACCGATTATGATCACCAATAACGATCATGGCCTCGGTTTATACAATGGTGACATTGGCATTTGCATGCAAGATGACGATGAGCGTATGCGGGTTTATTTTGAAATGGCGGACGGTAATGTGCAGTCTTTTCTACCGAGCAGATTGCCGCCACATCAAACGGTCTTTGCGATGACCATCCATAAATCGCAGGGCTCTGAATTTAGACATACGGTAATGATACTACCAAATCGTTTTAATCCGGTGCTGACCAGAGAGCTGGTTTATACCGGTATTACCCGTGCAAAAGAGAAGCTAGACATATTTACCAACGTCACAGTACTGAAAAAAGCGATTAAATTACGTACGGAACGCGTGAGTGGATTAATGGCGTTACTCAATCAAGATTGATGGATCGTAGATTTAGACCCTCGATTATCATTTATCCTAAAAAGGCACGGCTTTGTTATCGATATTGCAGATATACAGTTAAAAAGTTAGCGTTTGATCACATTTATGGCTAACTTGCTGTGTTATCTTCGCCGCGTTTTTCGTCAACGTATAATATATTGCTTAAGGCCTTATTGGGAGAGTGTTTTGCTAAAGGATAAAAAAAGAATAGTTAAAAATATTGGATTTCAAGTTGTAGTCGCTATGATTATCGGCGCTGCTGTTGGTGCCTTTATGGGTGAAGGCGCGGCCATTTTTGCGCCATTGGGTGCCTTGTTCATTAATCTGATCAAAATGTTAGTGATCCCACTTGTTGCAGTTTCGATTATTGCGGGTGCGGCGAATCTAGGTGATAGTCCTTCTGCCGGTAAAATTGGTGTAGGTACATTTGTATTCTTCATGTTGACGTCTGCGATTGCAGTGGCACTTGCATTAGTGATGGGGACGGTATTTGAACCCGGCGCTGGTGTTGATTTTTCTCAACATGCTGCAGGTTTAGCTGTCGTAACGGCTGAACAGGGTGCATTACCGGGTATATTTGACACTATTATTGGCATGATCCCCACTAACGTATTTAGTGCGTTAAGCAGTGGTAACATTCTCCAAATTTTAGTATTCAGTATCTTCTTTGGTATTGCATTAACGAAAGTTGAACGTAAACGTGCAAAACCTATTATGGATGGCTTACAGACCATTATTGATGCATTCGTTTGGATGATTAACTGTGTGATGGTTATTGCTCCAATTGGTGTATTTGGTCTGATGGCGGAATCGGTGGGTACGTTTGGCTTTAGTGCGCTAGCTGTGGTGATGAAACTATTTGTTGTTTATATCGCTGCGATCATTATCTATGGCTTTATCTTCTATCCACTTGTAGTGAAATTCTTCTCTGATACACCAGTACTGAAATTCATGTCAGCAATGAAGAAACCACAAGCGTTAGCATTATCGACGGCGTCATCAATGGCGACATTGCCAGTGACGTTGGAAGTATGTGAAAAAGAATTAAACATAGCTAACTCAACGGCATCGTTTGTATTGCCGCTAGGTGCGACGATCAACATGAGTGGTAATGCTATTTATTACGGCCTAGTCGCTGTGTTCTTTGCACAAATGTTTAATGTTGAATTAGGGATGGCGGCTTATGCTGCGATTATCTTTACATCGACATTAGGTGCGATTGGTCAAGCGGGTGTTCCAGGACCGTCTTTCCTTGTGGTTGCAGTATTATTAGCGGCGGGCATTCCAATCGAAGGTTTACCACTATTATTCGCGTTAGACCGTATCTTTGATATGGTGCGTACCGCATTGAATATTACCGGTGATGCTGTTTGTGCCGTGGTGATGGATAAATATAACCCTGAACATCAAGTGACAAAGTCATAAACGTATAGATAATATGTTCTTAAATCAGTAATAGCAGAAGCCACGCCTATACGGTGTGGCTTTTTTGTAATTGGCAGTGATGGTTTAAATTTATTATTCGAGATGAGGCGTTAACTTTTTTTAAATTGACTTAATACAGCTTGCGCTTGTTGGTTGATATCGCCAGTGCCCTCTAACCAATGGATTGTTGCACCTTGGCGCTCCATTCTTCTAAACCAAGTATCTTGACGCTTCGCGTATTTATGGATGGCGACATTGAGTTTATCAAACATGTCTTCATAATTTATCTGGCCTGCAACATACTGACTGACAAAACGGTATTCAAGACCAAAGTATTCCAGTTTTTCATGGCTTACGCCTTGCGCTAATAAGCCTTCTACTTCCTCTATCATGCCGTGTTCTAAGCGTTCTTTTAAACGCAGGGTAATGCGTTGACGTAATACGGCTCGGTCCCATTTAATGCCAAAATAGAGTGGTTTAATATCGGGTAGTGCTGTTTTTATCGGGGGCGTAATCAGTGAGTTTTCATGCTGGGCTATTTCAATGGCGCGATATAAACGTGGGCGCACAGTAATATCAGTGGCCTGATACGCATCGTTGTCTAGCTCAAGTAAAATTTGTTGTACATCTGCTAATGGCATATCGGCAAATTGCTCACGCTGACTAATATTTTTATCGACTTGCACAAATTCATAACCGGCTACGACAGCATCAATGTATAAACCGGTACCACCGACAAGCAAGGGTAACTTGCCTCGTTGGTTAATGTCGTTAAATGCGTTGAAGAAATCGCGCTGAAATTGAAAGGCGTTATATTCTTTACCGGGTTCGATAATATCAATCAAGTGATATGGCACATCACCGTATTCAGCTAAATCTTTGCCGGAACCAATATCGAGGCCAGTATAGACCTGTCGAGAATCACCCGAGATCACCTCTCCGTTCAATTGTTTCGCCAGGTCGACACCTAAACGTGTCTTTCCCGATGCTGTTGCGCCGAGTACGACGATAAGGTTGTATTGTTGTTGAGACATTAAGTTACCTGAATAAATAATTGCGCTGTGTGCAGACCGAAATGGTAACTCAAGCAGGCTATGTGACCAACAGTCTTTTTAACTTTGTCATAAAATGCATTTAATTTGGGTAAATTAAGGTATTAATGAATGATGTAGTGACAAAATTGCAGTTATGCAGTCAAAAAGGGGCTATTTTTTCAAGAATATTCAAATTATACGCTAGATGATTAGGGTTTTAGCGTTATAATCGACTTCTTGTATTGTTACTTATGATCGGAAAAGTTGTAATGTCGCTTAATGCTAATCTTGATGAATTAGATAAAAAAATCCTTAATGCACTCATGGTTAACGCGCGTGTACCTTATGCTGAACTGGCGAAAAAGTTTAACGTAAGTGCGGGTACGATCCATGTTCGTGTCGAAAAAATGAAAACAACAGGTGTCATTCTAGGCACTAAAGTTGAAGTTTGCCCGAAAAAACTCGGTTATGACGTGTGTTGTTTTATTGGTATTAATCTAAAGAGCGCAAAGGATTACCCTTCTGCGTTGGCGCAATTAAAAGCGTTAGATGAAGTCGTTGAAGCGTATTACACAACGGGTAATTACAATATTTTTGTTAAATTGATGACGCGCTCGATTGATGAACTACAAAAAGTACTGATTGATAAAATTCAACAGATTGAAGAAGTACAGTCGACCGAAACATTGATCTCATTACAAAACCCAATTAGTCGTGGTGTTCACCCATAACCTTCACCGCTAATTATAAATGAGATAAATGCTATAAGTTAGCCTCATCCTGATCAATAATGAGGTTAACGTCAATTTGTTGTATGAAGGAATAACAATGAAAGAGCAGGGATTCACTACTCATTTAGTTCATCATGATCACAACCAAAATTTAGAGTTTGGGGCTATTCACGCACCAATTTATAACTCTGCCACTTATGGTTATGATGACATTCACGATCTTATCGATATCTTCCAAGGCCGCCAAGCTGGCCAAGCCTATGCTCGTCAAGCGACGCCAACGATTGATATGTTACAAAACATGATCTGCGAAATGGAGCAGGGTAAAGCATCATTATGTTTTAGCTCTGGTATGGCGGCGATTGTCGCGGTATTTCTGACGTTATTAAAAGGTGGCGATCATATTGTTGCCAGCCGTTTCTTATTTGGTAATACTTCAAGTGTATTTGGTACCTTAAAAAGTTTTGGTATTGAAGTGACACTCGTTGATGCTACCGATGTGGCTAACGTTGCTGCGGCTTGCCAAGCCAATACCAAAATGGTGTTTGTAGAAACCATTGCTAATCCGGCGACCCAAGTTTGTGACTTAGCCGAAATTGGCGAATTATGTGATGCTAAAGGACTGCTATATGTTGTTGATAACACGCTAACGTCAGCCTATTTATTCCAGCCTAAAACGGTGAAATGCCATCTTATTGTTACGTCACTATCCAAGTACTTTGGTGGTCACGGTAATGTTATCGGTGGTTCTGTCACTGATACGGGGTTATTTGATTGGTCACACTATCCAAATATCTTTGAAGCGTACCGTAAAGGTGATCCTGCTATGTGGGGCTATGCGCAAATGAAGAAGAAAGGCCTGCGTGACATGGGCGCTTGCCTGAGTTCTGAAGCGGCTGGCCAATTAGCGCTAGGCTCAGAAACAATGGCGCTGCGTGTCAAACAATCGTCAAGTTCGGCATTGGCTTTAGCATTAATGTTAGAGAATCATCCAAAAGTTGAACGTGTTTATTATCCAGGTCTGGAATCACATCCTGAATATGCCCGTGCTAAATCACTATTTCGTGCATCTGGGTCAATGTTAAGTTTAGACTTAAAAGAAGGCTTGGATTGCTGCCAATTCTTGAATGAACTGAAACTGGTAATTTGCGCGACACATTTAGGTGATAACCGTAGCTTAGCACTGCCTGTTGCGCCAACTATTTTCCATGAAATCGGTCTCGCGGCACGTCAAGAGTCGGGTATCAGTGAAAACATGATCCGTTGTTCGATTGGTATTGAAGATACTGATGATTTACTGGCAGACTTTACCCAAGCATTAGCTAGTCTTTAAATCTGTTAAGTTAGTACTGTATTGAAAAAAGGCCTAAGTGATCACTTAGGCCTTTTTGTTATGATGCTATTAATTGATATGAATTATTGATCGTTACCTAGTCGTGCTTGCTATAATCAAAGTCAATTTGCTTATCTTTATGGATCACTCGACAAGGGCCGTATTCACGCTGGGTTATTGTTGTTGCTGAGCCGATATGTAAGGTTACATTATCAAAAATACATTTCCCGACGTTAATGTGATGTACTTGGTAGTATTGGTCTAGCTCAAGTTGCAACTGCTGTAACTCTACCTCGTCATCAACGCGTTGCTGGTTGAATCTATTTTTTTCATACAACATTTCTTTTATTTCAGTAACGACACCGTGATCGTGTTTCCATTGTTCTTTGGGCGGTAGATTATTAATCTTAATCCACAGTGAGTTATCTTCTTCGACTAAGGTCTTTAATTCTTCGCTACGGTCTTGTACTTGTACCCGGACCTTATCTTCTTGCATTGCGCAATAAATCTCAGTTTTTGTACCTGATGTGGCGCCAATGCTGACCACGTTAATACCATTATTTGCATTAACACTGCCTCCCACGATATCGCCCCGACGATTAAAGCCATCGCTTACGGTAAGTTTCCCTTTAGTATGGGTAACGCTGTGCAGTAACTGCTTGGTGATGGTGATGTCCCCAGTCGCGGTTAGTTCTGAGTATTGTACAAATTGAGCGCGTATTTGCCCTTGAGCACTAATTTTGGTAGCGAGTTGATGATTGTAATTGTTATTTTTATTGGTTAATTGCCGCCCTAAAATACCTTTGTTGACAATAATATCGCCTTTGGCTTCTAAGGTCGCGGAATCAACAAATCCCATCACGGTGATATCACCACTACTTTTAACGATCATTTCGGCATCAACGTTACCTGTGATTAGGATGCTGCCTTTAAACTCAATATGACCTGTGCCGACATCCACATTTTTAATTGTCAGCATATCATCAATTTGCAATACGCCCCTGACCTCGACTGCTTGTCCTGTCATGGTGGCAAGTAATCTTAATGGATTATGAGGGTCGATACAGGTGCCTGGACCAGCTTGTAGCTTGGTGTCTTTACCTGATTTGGGTAACAGTTCTTTACCGAGTAGATCAAACCCTTTGGTGCCATCATCAGCAGGTATTTTTTCGATTAATACATCGTTCATCTGTACCATGTTGATTTCACCAAGATTACGCATATCAACATTACCATCCGCTTTGATTTGCGGTTGTAATAAACGTTCTCTGGCCAATGATACTTGGCGTTTTAATTCGGCATTTTTACCATGGATAGGGTGCTGACCTTCAGCAACAATAATCTTAACTTGTTCACCGGGTGATAGTATCGAGAGTTGTTTGAGTTGTTCGGTGATCTTTTGCTTATCAATACCGATATGAATATTATTGTTACTGAGTTCATCTAAAATATCAGCAAGTGCAATTTGATGATCGCCCCAGCCCGCGGTTAAATTTACTTCCGCTTGCATGTTATCTTTGTTCAGTATGATTTCAATCTTACCGTTATTTCGCTCTGCTAAAATAAATAAAAACTCTTCAGCACCAGCGGGTTTACCCGTTAGTTTGTTTATTTGGGCGACGGCCTCTTCAAGATTCGCAAGAATAGGGGATAATTGATTGAAAGGCTCAACATGGAGCAAGCCCAGTAAATTCGGAACTGTTAGTGGCGCGTGTTTATTTGGGATCAGACGAACTTCGACTTGATTATTGTCTTCGCTTAACCTAATTAATTCTGCGTCCAGCATACAAGATCCTAAAATATTAGCGTTGCTATTAGGGGGAATTAGTCTCTCGATTATAGCAGTATAAACTTCGCCAAAAGTAGTATTACCTTATTGAAATATTCGGTTTAGTGATCTTAAACTGACTTTTTTAACAAATCGATTCATTGTATCGTCACGTGCTGATATGTTGGTTTTTAACTCTGATTAAAGAGAGGGTTATAGCTGTTTATTGATATATTGTAATGTGTTTTCTGAATAATGTAGTTGATACTTATTGAAACACATTATTCTTTATCTTATTTTGTTGGTGGATTATAGATACCGGTTCTATGTTGATACTTGTTCATTACTTACTTACAAAAATAGCGAGCCAAGATAGTTAAATTCGATGTTTGCGTTTATAGAACGACTCTTTCCTCTTTCTTCTTTCCTCAATGCTCAATGAATCCTGATGCTTTTAGTTATGTGCATTTACTTGTTGTGATAAGGCTGGCATGGTATTATCCGCACCCGTTAATTATACTGTTGTTGCCCGGTCGCAGGCAGCAGTTAAAAGACGCTTACTTATCTGGATTCAGTCCAGATCTAAATATTACTACTTATATTAGGAAAAGATTATGTCTTTCACTTTTGAAGCACAAGTACGTTCAGACCTTGGGAAAGGTGCGAGCCGCCGCCTACGTCACGCTAACAAATTCCCTGCTGTAATCTACGGTAAAGGCGAAGAAGCTATCTCTATCGAATTAGAGCACGATGTTGTTAACAACGCACAACGTAACGAAGAGTTCTTCTCTTCAGTTATTACGCTTGTAGTTGACGGTACTGAAATGGCTGTTACAGTTAAAGCTATGCAACGCCACGCGTTCAAGCCAAAAGTTCAACACATTGATTTCATCCGCGCTTAATATCGGATTGTTATACTTGTGATAAGAGCGCCATGTTGATGATTCGACATGGCGCTTTTTTTATGGTTTTTTACAGACTATTTGTGCAATTGCACGATCTGGATCTCGTTCAATCCCTTCAAAATAATGTAAACATTCCCAGTCACTGAACATCGCTTTTAATTCCCCTAACTGTAATAGAAATGCATCACGATTAGGTCGACCAAATTGTCTGTTCTCGACAGTGAACGTTTCATAGATCACAATACCACCAGAACATACCGCTTGCTTGATAGCGTCAATGAGTGGTCGATGCAAATATCGAAACACCACTATGCCCTGATAGTGATTAGCGGGTAATTGCTGTTCACCATTTTCAAAGTCAACTTGCCAGCATTGCTCGGCTCTCACACCAGACGCAGCCGCTATACTGGTTAATGCAGTCGGACTTTGATCGGCAAAAATAGTCGGTATCTGCTGTTGATGCAGATATAAACCATTGCGACCCGTGCCACAGGCTAAATCCAATACCGGTTTACCTGACGCCTGGAACAAGGTGCTGTATTGTTGTAATAGAGCCGATGCTGTCATCTTAACCCCTTAAGCTAGCGCTAACCACGACATCACATCATGGTTTTTTGCTACGCCAAGGATATAAGCAAAAATCGCCACCGCGGCCACACTTGACCATAAACGTATAATCGCTGTCTTACCGCGTTTAATGGCAATGGTACCCACTATAATATAAGCGATAAGGCCGATTAATTTTGCTGTTAACCAAGCATCAGCAAACGGATATTGTTGGATTGTCATCATTAAGTGACCTGCTAACAAGATAAGTAGGCTATCAATGATGTGCGGTAATATTTTGATTACCTTATTCTGTAATAATGCGGATTCGGTGACCGACAAAACTGAACGGAAAATAAAGAAAGTGATACTAAGGTAAGCCATGCCCATGTGCATGTGTTTAACAAATGCGTAATCCATTTTAATTGCCCATTGTAAAAAGTGATGTGATTAAATCGATTAAGGGAATAAAATTAATATCGCCTTAATACGCGTGTTAGTGACGTCTTCGGCGAGAAGTATATCTAATTCTGGCGGGGTTAGATAATGAATGAATTTTTAATGTTATACCCAAGATACTTCAAGGAGCCTTCGTTCGTCTCTGATATAGCATCTTGAAGTAACTTGGGTATATATCTTAAGGCAGCTGACTTAAGATAGGTGTAGTGTCAAAATTGGGAACTTATTGAATGCGATTTTATATTTTAATTTGCCTATTACTTTCTTCTTTCGTTTATGCCGAGCAAAGTGCAACTGCGTTTGATCCTGCGGCGAAAGTGGCTAGTGCGCAGTTATTATCAACGGCGAATGGCGTTAATGGTGCCTCGATATTGTCTATGGGCTTGAAAATAACCTTAGATGATGAGTGGAAAACCTATTGGAGTTCACCAGGGCTAGCCGGCGCACCCCCGAGTATTGACTGGCAAGGATCTGAAAATTTAGCTGATGTTGAATGGTTATGGCCGGTGCCGCAGCGCATGATGGTGTATGACGTTGAGACGTATGGTTACAAACACGAAGTTATTTATCCTCTGCAAGTCACCGTTATTGATCCCAGTAAAGCGCTAGCGTTACAAGCTAAAACGACCATGTTAGTGTGTCGTGAAGTGTGCATACGTGCGCAAGTGGATCTGGTCTTAAATCTCCCCGCGACAGCAAACAGTATTGATAAAGCCTCAAGTGCGCAGCTACAGCCTTACGTCGCCAATGTGCCGGTGGATATTAGTGCCACATCGGCCTCTATCCAACAGTTTGGCTGGGACAGTGCATCATCGCAATTATTAATTGAAGTGGCAGGGCTAACCACGCCAGTGCTTGATGGTTTTGTTGAAGGGGTGGATTTTACTTTATTTAGTCAGCCGCAAATAAGCCAGCAAGATGGAGTGACGCGTTTAATTATACGGGTTGAAGACATGGCGGGCACGCCTGCTCGTTTAGATCCTCAGCAAGCGTTAAAAGTGACGCTAACCAATGCCCACGGAGGCATTACATTTACCGATACCATTAAACCCACCGTGATTGAACAAACCTTACCAAGTTGGATATACATGTTGCTGCTGGCAGTTATAGGTGGTTTTATTCTTAATTTAATGCCGTGTGTATTACCGGTATTGTCGATTAAATTATTAGGTGTGGTTGAATCGGTCAGCGAGTCGAGTGCGCAACGACGGGTTAACTTTTTATTAAGCGCCGCGGGTATTTTTGTGGCGTTTTGGTTGCTGGCATTACTCTTTATAGGTTTAAAGTATTTCGGTATTGGTTTTGGTTGGGGGGTGCAATTCCAGTCAGCCGCATTTTTATTGATTATGATCCCAGTGCTGCTGCTATTCGCATTAAATCTCCTGGATAAATTTGATGTGCAATTACCACAAAGTTTAATGGATAAATTATCCGGTTCTAATAAAGGCCATTTTTATCAAGGCATCTTTGCGGTGTTATTAGCAACGCCTTGCTCTGCGCCTTTTTTAGGTACCGCGGTGGCCTTTGCACTGGCGGGTTCAAGTTGGCAAATCATGGTGATATTCAGTGGTTTAGCCTTGGGTTTATCACTGCCATATTTACTTATCGCGATGTGGCCGAATAGCGTGAAAGTAATGCCAAAACCAGGGTTGTGGATGGTACGCTTTCGTCAGTTTTTAGCCGCCTTATTGTGCGCGACGTTAGTGTGGCTGATTTGGCTACTGCAAGCACATTTAAGCATGATGTTGTGGGTTGTTTTTAGCATCATCATTTGTGCCATGGTGATACTCTTGATCGTGAAACCTGGGCCTAAATCACTGGTCACGACATTTGCAATATATCTGCTGTTGGCGAATACAATCATTTGGTCGCCTGAATCAGAGACGTTATTACAGCGTAATGATATTCAGTCTGGATCAGAAATTCATTGGCAGGTATTTGAGCCAGAAAAAATTGCGGGTTATGTAGCGGAAGGAAAAACCGTGTTCATCGATATTACCGCTGACTGGTGCATTACCTGTGTGGTGAATGAACGTGCAGTGTTGCAACGTAGTGATATTATCGCCCGTCTAAATGCGGATAATGTGGTGGCGATGAAAGGAGACTGGACTAAACCGGATAGTCAAATTGAAGCTTATCTCAAACGTCATGGCCGTTATGCGATCCCATTTAATCAGGTGTTTGGTCCGGCATTACCACAAGGCAAGTTATTACCGGAGTTATTAACCAAAGATATCGTTACTATCGGGTTGCTGCAGGCAGGGCAGTAATTCAGACACATTGTTGCGTTATTGCAGCGTTATTGCAGCGTGATAAGCGGAGCAAGGCAAAAGCGAATGGAAATTAAACGCCTGGCTTTTTGTCTTGCAGTTCGATTATTTTGCTGTTCTAATTGCGCTCTTCTGAATTTATACAAGACTCATTTTATTGTTGAACCAAGTGATTGACGAATGTATTAAATCGTTAAATTGGCGAACAGATAAAATAGATATACGATGAAAACAGTTACTGAAATTTTAGCGCAGCCACGTTTAAACCGTGAAATGCGCCTACAAAATGCAATGATCACTATGTATTGTAAGCAGCATCATGTTTACCAAGGCAAGGTGTGTCGTGAGTGCGAGCGTTTACAACAAATGACCGCACGTAAATTGGCATTTTGTGAAAGCGGTATCGAAAAACCCACCTGTGCAACCTGCACTGCTGTATGTTATACCCCAGTTGTCTCCAAACAAGTAAAGACTATTTCTCGTTGGGGCCGCCTGCGCATTTGGTTTCGTCATCCTATCCTCATGTCGTTATATTGTTTTGATAGTCTGAAACCAAGTCAAATGCCAAAGCCTAAGTTACTAAATCTGTAGCTGACTGATGGCTAAATTGGTAGTTTAATCGTTGCTTTAACTTCTCGTTGGCAATGATGCAATGTGGTTTACTGTTCTTAGCTGTAAAGCTTGGCATGGTAATACCGAGTTGTTTGGCCGCTTGCTGATAGAAATCTTGTCTGCTGGCATGGTGATCGCAACAGGCATTGAAAATTTCTCCCCAACATTGTTGTTTGATCACTTGCTCAATGACTCCAACCGCATCCTGTTGATGAATTAGGTTTATCGGTGATTCTCCCGCATCAAAGATATGTCCGTCGCTACTCTTTTTCGATAAGCTTCGCGTTGGATTTCTATCTGCGCTAATCAGCCCGGCAAAGCGGATAATGGTGCAATCAATATCCTGTTGTTGCTGAATTAACTGTTCTGCCGCATACACAGTACTGCTTGAATTTAAGGGTGATGTTTCGGTCAATGCTTGGTCTGTTTTGTGATAAATGCTGGTGGAACTAATAAAAATAAATTTGTCCACTTGGTATTTTTTAAGTAGCGCTAACAACAGTGCAATTTGCACCGCTAATGGTGCACTGGCATGATTGCCTCTACTGGCAGGCAGCAGGCAAATGGCAATATCTTTATTGCTTAACAAGCTTGCCCAATCCCCTTGTGGTTCATCGCTAAGGGTGGCGCTTACTGCTGGGATACCTTGAGCAACTAAACTTGCTGCTTTTTCTGTATGGCTGCAACTGACTGTAAGCGGATAGTCTTGCGATAATAACTGTCGTGCTAGCGGTTTACCTAACCAGCCCGCGCCTATGATTGCAATTTTCGGTTGTTTATTTGTGCTCATATCAGTTGCCTGTATTATCTAGTTAGATACAAGCGTAACGATTTTTGGTTATAATAGCGATTGATAATCTGTCGTTACATAAACTAAAGAGAAAACCATGAGTAGATCTACAGATAGCTGGGCTATCGTGCATATTGATGATTCTTACAATGCATCAGTATTAGGCAGCAGAGGCACTAAGCTACACTGGTGTAATAGCCGTGCACAGGCCATTGAGTTTATTTATGATGAGTATCTGGATATTTTGGCCGACACCGGCGAGATGGATGGCGCGTTAGTGCATGCGGCGAAACAGCGTTTTAAAGTACTGCAACAGCAAGCGTACTCAGATGCGGAATGGATCGAAAACGTGAATGAGTTAACGATCGATTTACGCCATATTATTTGGTTTGGCAGCATTGGCGACATGGCTGAATTAAACAATGACTTTGCGTGTGCAGTACGTGAAGTGTATTGGGAAGAATTTGGTGAGTATGATGAAGATGATCCAAGTGCATATGTGCCTGAAGATGAATGGTCAGAGCTTTCTGAGGCCTTAGTTGAATATTTAGGCCGCGCAATCGTATAAGTAAATTATAGACCCAAGCTACCTTCATTCGGTTTGCCCTACGGGAGGCGAGCATCTTGCAGTAGCTTGGGTATAGATGTTGTGTGTCGTAAAAATAAAGGCGCACATTGATACCTCCTGCCTCGTTATCTCAGCGCCGTCCAATATTTATATATTTTTTTTTAACCCTCTCCAAATAAGTAATTCAAGCGCTTAAAAGTGCATATTTATAGAATTGGCTGATTCTGCTTCTGCGTCGTTGGCAGATATACAATTTGTGTCTATCATTTAATCAAATATGCTTTTTGGTCATGGATAACCGAAATATAACATCAAAAAATACAGTTTAACCACATTATTATCTGCCAAAACGGTACTCGCAGCTAATTGTGAACTTGTGTATTGGTTACAATTAAGGTTATCTATGCGATTAATAAGGTATATAAAACCATTTATTATGTGGTGTTTTTTAAGCGCAAACTCTCACGCTAATTCACTTGCTGATGTCGTCACATTTTCTAACGCCGTTGAGCAACCTAAATCTATCGCTTTTTACTACAATGCCATTGATTCTGTTCGTGAATTGATGAGCTATGACCGTGTCGTGGTTAACCCCCGTCTTATCAGCGAAAAACAACTTAAAACCCTGCATCTTGTACAAACGAGGGTATTTGCTTATATCAGCGTTGGTGAATTTGCCAATGCTCAATTGCCCGCATCATTACGTGATGCTGTCATGACTGAAAATACCACCTGGCAGAGTTACGCCATGGATCTCACCGATCCCATTTGGCAATCCCATTTGCTCCAGCAAGCACAAGCGTATTTAGATAAAGGTTTTGATGGCTTATTTTTAGATACACTCGATAGCTACATGTTATTTGCGCAGGGTGTTGCGCAGCAAGAACAGCAAGATGCCTTAATTAATATTGTTCGACGTTTTCAGCAGTTAACGCCGCAATCTCGGCTGATCCTTAATCGTGGTTTTGCCATCGTACCGCAACTTGAAAAGCCGATTGAAGCGGTTGTAGCAGAATCATTGTGGCAGAGTTATGACCCGATAAAAGGTATATATCATCCTGTCGAGGAGAGTGACAGTCGCTGGTTACAAGACCAACTCGATGCGGTCAAAGCGCAAGGCATTGAAGCCATCGTTATTGATTATTTACCGACGCGTTCACGTAAAGCACAAATTAAACTTGCTAAGCGATTGATTCGTGCTGGCTACACACCTTACGTCAGTGATGGTTTATTGTATGAGTTTGGGGTGAGTACGATTGAACCTATACCTAAGCGGATATTTGGTTTATATAATGGGAAAAACGAACGTAAAGTTGATTCATATTGTCATCGTTTAGTCTCGATGCCAATTGAATATCAAGGTTATGTGCTTGACTGTAAAGATATTAATACACTTGATTTTAGTCATATTGATACCAGTAAATATGCCGGTGCCGTTATTTGGTTAGATCAAGCTGTCTATAATCAATATCCCAAACTATCGCAGTGGTTAATGCAAGAATTATATCGTTGGCCAATCTTATTTATCAGTTCATTACCAACGGATAAAGCATTACTGGCTAAATTAGGCATACGGTTAAACGGGCTGCTTGAGGGTAAAATAAGGATAACCAAGGGCAAGAAATGGCTTGAAGATCGTTATCCACTGTCGTTCAGTGAATTTGATGCGCATCCTCGCTGGCAAGTTGAGAGTGATGGGCTGAAGCAGTATGTTACGGTTGCTGATGCGCATAATAACACATCGACCTTATTTTTCAGTGCCGACTGGGGTGGGGCGATTATGGCACCATTACCGGTATCTAACTTAGCTAACCATAAAGAAAAGTGGCTGCTTGATCCTTTTAAGCTACTTAAATTAACGCTGAAATTACCTATTATTCCTGCGCCAGATGTAACGACCGAATCGGGTCGGCGGATTTTAACCAGCCATGTTGATGGCGATGGTTTTTTATCTAAAGGTTGGTTTCCGGGTAACCCTTATACCGCCGAAGTATTGCGTGATCATGTGTTTAAGCCTTATACCTTTCCGCAAACCGTGTCGGTAATTGAAGGGGAGGTTGGCATGCGTGGCTTACATCCAAAACAAAGCCCGAAACTTGAAGCAATCGCCCGTGATATTTTTAAATTACCACACATAGAAATTGCGTCACATACCTTTAGTCATCCATTTTTTTGGGATAACAGTCATAAAGAGGTCACTAAAAAATACGGTGAACATTTACCGATCCCAAATTACGAGCTTGATTATGAACAAGAAGTACTGGGTTCAATTCGTTACATTAGGGAGACGCTAGCACCTAAAGGCAAAAAAGTGAACGTTATCTTATGGTCAGGGAAAGCAGACCCTGATGAAGCGACTCTCGCCATGGCTGATAATGCGGGATTATTTAATTTAAACGGCGGTAATACCTTTGCAGTGGCCGGTGATAATGATTGGTCAAGCGTGTCTCCCACGATCGTTTGGTATCCTTCTAGTGTGCAGGTCTATGCGCCGGTATTAAATGAAAATTTGTATACCAATTTATGGAGTGAAAACCATGATGGTTACGAGAGAACAATTGAAACGTTTGATTTGTTAGGTCATCCACGTCGCTTAAAATCCATTAGTATTTATTATCATATGTATTCAGGCGCTTACCCCGCGTCATTAAATAGTCTGATTAAAGTATATGATTGGGCACTGGCCCAAAAAGTGAACCCTTTATATATCAGCGAGTATTCTGCAAGAGCAAGACAACTGTACGAAACCAGTTTGGCGAAAACCTTAGATGGTCGTTGGTTGGTTAACTCCACTGGCGTACGGAGTATTAGATTAGCCAATCAACTCGGTTTTCCGGTTATAAATCAGAGCAATATAGCAGGTTGGGCAAATGGACCTGATGGTAAATACATTACCTTAATATCACCTCGAACACAGCTGACACTTTCAGACAAAAATCATCAACAAGTGCGATTATCCAGTGCCAACGGAATACTGACTAAATGGGTTGAAAATAGTGATCATATTAACTGGGCATTTCACAGTTATGTACCATTTCAGTTGGAAATTGCCAATGCCAGCCACTGTACAGTTCAGGCGAATAAACCATTAAAATTATCACGACTGGCGGATAAAACATTGGTTTTAAAATCGTCACAGTCAGGGCAATTCTCTGGCTCAATATATTGTAAATAAGGGACGTTAACTCAGTAAGGGATGTTAGATAAATAACAGATGTTAGATAAATAAGGTCTATTATGAAAAGTAGTTCTAACGAAGTAAACCCCAAAAAAACCAGAACACGTATTCGGATCTTAGCACTTGGCCCGCTTACTTTGCTCGTGCTATCCGCAGTCTATGCGTTATGGTTAATTGCCCCGACGAAAGCGACATTACTGACACTCATTTCGCGATCGACATCCCCTGAAATATCCTTGTCATTTTTGACTGTGATGTTAGATAGGGAGCCTGATAATCGACAAATAAAATTGCTGATAGCGAAAAATATTCATCAATTAGGGAATATTCGAGGGGCCATTGATGTCATTGAACCGCTGCTGAACGGCTCTGAAAGTAACAAAGACTGGCATGCACATGCGCTTTATTTAGATGCTGTGATGGCTGGTGCATACTCGGAAAAGCCCCTGTTAAATGCCTATGCAATTAGTAAAGTTGAGCTGTTGTTTGATAATACCAACCACATTCCCAACGTGATGTTAGCCCGCAGGTTTGCTGATCTTGCCCTCTCATTGAATATGCCGATATACGCATTAACTATATTGAAGCCACACTTAGGTAGTGATGAAATTAGTTATGACGAGTTGATCTCGTTGGCATTACAAATTTCTGATTATACGACAGCGTTAGCGCTGCTCTCTGAAAGCCTGGGTTTGACGTATGATAAAAGTGGTATAGCGGCGAATGTTAAGGTCAATAGCCCGCACAATAAACAACAAATCAAAGATGACTTACTCAGCCTAAATAAAATTTATCGCTGGCAGGGACACATAACGAAAGCATTTGAAATAAGTTTATTGCTGGTTGACAAATATCCTTCGGAACCACAATTTCGTGATGCAAGCCAACAGGCTAAAGCGTTTTGTGATATCTATCATGAAGGACGATTTTATGATGAACTTGCCGACATAGACCTATTATTACCTGATGAATATGCAGATTGGTTAAACGCATTAGAAAAATCACAAGGCACAGCCGAAACGGTATTAAGTGTCAAAAAGTTAATGCGTAAACACCCTGATGATACGGCCTTGATAATTGAACTTGCCCGTTTGTATAGCTATACCAATGAATATTCTCGCGTGATCAAACTTTATCAGCAACTCAAAAAACAGCGTTCGTTAGGCTCCTCTGATGCTGTCCGGTTTGCTGAAGCTTATATTATGCTTAATCAACCGGAGGATGCGCTGAAAGTGCTCGTTGAGCCTGTTAATTGGTTGAAGGCGGATGACGCATATTTACGCATGGTGGCATTTTTATCATGGGAGTTGAGTCAAAAACCGTTGGCATTAGCAAGTCAGGAAGCATTGATGAAGCGCTCGGATCACAATATAGATGTATATCGTTATATCCAGTTGCACAGCCCTTTTACCGAACAAGATATCCCCACACTCGTGCAGTTATATGCCAAAACTGAAAATCAAGCGTTGCTGTTGGAGGCGATCAATATTGCCTATCAGTCTGAGGTTTCGGCTGGTTCTCGTTTTGGTCGCACGGTGAAACGTGATTTTGGTTTGAAAGCGTTGATGGAGCTGGCATTACAAAATGACGCGATGAAAGATCGAGCTGATGTTTATTATTACCGTGCTATGTATGCTGTTCAGCAACAGCAATATAAAGATGCGCATCATTTCTTTCGGTTATCACTGAACTCAGAGCATTTATTTACCCCCACGATAAACAGCTATATATGGTGGGCTATTGAGATCCAAGACATTAATACGATGCGTGAACTGTATGATACATACGGTGTGGTATTAAGGGATAATCCGGAATTTGAGCTGACCTTTGCGGTGCTAACACAACAGCTCGCTAATCGCCAACATGCTGATATGTGGTATCGAAAATATTTAATCACCAATGATAAAACGGATAAGACGGATATTACGGTATTGATCCACTATGCTTCATTACTAGAAGAGTTAAAGTTATACGAACATGCTTATAAACTACGTCGTTATTTTGCAGAAAATCTGTCACAGACACTTGATACGTTACCAAGTGATTATGTACCCGAATACTCGTTATTAGAGTTGGTTGCGGGTGATGCCGCCGCCGCTGTGCTGACCACATCACGGGCATTGTTAAACCCAAGTGTAAATTCAGTCGCGCAATTTTTTCAATATCAGCAGCTTTCCGGTAATAGCGATGCGATGCGATTTTGGCAGCAGCGTACTTCATTAGCGGATTACTTTTTGGCAAATGCGACGAATGATCAAGGTCAGTTGCAGCTTGACACATTAACGACAGCATCAATATCGGCGCGCCATTATCAATATGGTGAGGAGTACGCCTCACTATCCCAGCCTTCCCGGGGCAATCAAGATGATAGTGGTAAAGATGGCTATATTACCGTGATGCATGGTCGCTCTGCATGGCGAGGCCAATACATAGCCAATACCACGTGGGATATAAATACCTTACAACTCGATTATTATCAACTTCTTAAACACGGAGATTGGCAACTCAGTAGTTATTATCAAACGGCAGAGCCATCAGGCATTTTTTCTGATAGCAGCATTGATGATGAGTTTCGTTTAAGTGGGCTGATTCGCTATCAATTTAACCGTAATGAATGGTTATTTGGGGTGGATATTGCAGACGGTTTGGGCGATCAACGTCTTGGTTTTAATGTAAATTATATTCATCAGTTTGATCGGATGTGGCGGGTAGAATTAGGCGCAGGGTTAAACAATGATATTCGTGCAAGTCAAGCATTGGCACTTGCAGGCAGTGATGATGTGGTTAACGCTGGATTTTATTATCAGCCCAGCAATCGTACTAATATGGCATTAACGTTAGGCTACCACCAAATGTCGACACGTTTTGATGATGAGATAGGCACTGGCTGGAGTGGCTCATTACGTGTCGCTGAGCAGTTGTTTTTTAGTTCACCTGCATGGCAGATATATGCTGATTATAGTATGCATGACACGGACTTAAATTCAGGGCCACTGCTTGGTATTTCGGACTGGTTGCAAGGCACGCAGCCAATAACCAGTAATGATTTTATTAGTTCAAGTTATCAACGCTTAGCGATAGGCCAGCGGTTATATAGAGGGGCGACAGGTGTACCTGAACAGCTCAGACAGTTCAATGGCTTAGCTCAACCCCGTTACTGGTTAGATACTGCCGTTGGTTATAATTTTGTTACTTCAGACCCTGAACTCTTGTTAGGTCTGGGACTTGGGTGGCCTGTTATTGGCAACGATGAACTCTATTTTCATGTTGATTGGCAAAGCCATGATCGTAACGGCGAGCAGTCATTGGAAATATCTGTTGGTTACTTTTATTCTTTTTAATAAAGGGGATTTGAATGAAGTTGACATTAATTTTCACCATGATATTAGCGCTATCGGCGTGTTCAACTTATAACGCACCTGATAGTCCGCCACTAAATGCCTCTGCTGTTTGGGTTATTATGCCGTTACAAAATAACTCGAGTACCCCACTCGCAGCAGAAAAAGCGGAGCAGATATTAAGTTCTCAGTTATATCGTAAAGGCATTAATGCGGTGATCTATCCAAAAACCCCACTCAAGAGTTTAACCGATATTCTCGATCAGACCTCGAAGTATAAACATGCTGAAGCATGGTTAGCCACATACCCCGCCGATTATATTATTACCGGTTCTGTCGAAGAGTGGCATTATAAAAATGGCTTAGATGCAGAGCCTGCAGTCGGATTGACGCTAGAAATTAAAAACGCAACCAATAACCAGCCCTTGTGGCGAGCGAGCGGTAGTCGTGTCGGTTGGGGGAGAGAAAGCGTCAGTGGCGCCGGCATCGTCGTTGTTGAAACGTTAGTGAATGGGCTCAATTTTGCCCCTGCTGCCACTACAGAGTAGTCGGACTTGCCTATGAATAAATTACTGGATATTTTTATAAAACCTTTTCAAGGTGATAACTTTGTTTGGATAGAAATCATTATTATCACGGCTATTTCTGCAACTAGTTGGCTCTATTTTTATTCATTACCAGTAGGGGTGGAGGCGAATCATTTTTTTTGGCCGCTATTAGGACCACTTCTTATTGCATTGCGCTACGGGTTTGCTAAAGGTTTCATCTGTACGCTTGGTATGACGGCAGTATTAGTATCGATAATGAAAGACGGTGGCATGTTGCCATTATTTCCTTTTTCGTTAATTGTCGGTACTTTTTTTTCTGTCATGATCGCTGGGGAATTTCGCGACCACTGGCAGCGTAGCATTGATAAATATGGCATTGAGCATAAACATATGCAGCAGGAATTGACTAGTTTTACTAAAAATTATCATCTGCTCAAAGTTTCCCATGATCAATTGGAATTACGTAACGCGGGGCAGCCTGCTAGTCTGCGCGCAGAAATAAATTCATTGCAGCGTATCGCCCTACAATATAGCGAGCGACGTCTCGCGCATATTGGCGAACCCTTGTTAGCCTTGTTCGCCCATGTTGGCGGCATACATGTTGCTGGTATTTATAAGGTGACGAACAATGAAGTTGAGGCGCAACCTTATGCCGTATTAGGCGATAGTCATACGCTTAATATTAATGATTGTATGTTACAAGATATGCTGGTGAACAAAAAACTGCTTTCACCTGTCACATTTCATGCTCAGCATGAATCATGCTATCAGTTATGTATTCCACTGGTAGATACAGCCGGCGTATTGCAGGCAGTGGTATTAGCTGAGAGTGTTAAATTCTTTTTATTAACCCCCGCTAATGTCGTGTTGCTGTCTCTTATTGCGGATAATGCGGCTGATTTATTAAGTGATGAGTTATTAACACCGGTATTAGCGACGCATCAAGATGATTTATTTATGCGTTATGTGCAACGAGCACATTACAATAGTCGCGAATATGCCATCGACAGTAGTTTAATTATTTTTCATGATCACACGGGGGAGAACTCGCACGAACTCGATGCATTGACCAATCACCGTCGAGGCAGTGACGTCTACTGGACATATCAACCGCCGAATAAAAAATTATGCTTGATGGTGTTGTTACCATTAACAACGGCCACTGATAGCCAGCTATTTATCACCCGAATGCAACAAATATTATTTAATGCCTTGGGCGAACACTGCAATGATATTGATATTATTGGCCCTTTTTCTTTTGAAGACAGTAAGCATGATATTGATAGCATAATTAAAATATGGGGGCCAAATAATGATCGCATGCTTGTTCCTAGTTGTGCTAACAGCTGAGTTATTCAGTTTTCATATCTTACTTGGTGCTGATTTTTCGTGGTTTAACTGGGCCTATTATATCGCTGTGCATGGAGCCGCGAGCATTATTTTTACGTGTGGGACATGGTTACTGTTACCACATCGTTATAAGTTTCCGATAATACATACTGGTTTATTTCTATTTTGTTTTTCGTTTTGTATCCCGCTTTTTGGCATGATCGGGGGGATCTTTTCATTATTGTTGGGCTTATATCGATTAAATACACCTGCAGAGGTTACCTGGGTTGAATGTGAGCGGCCCTCACTCGTGAAAGAATCTGATGAGTTTAGACCTTCGCGAACCAGTATTGGTGGATTACGTGAAATATTAACGCATGATCTCGATCCTGTTCGGCGGTTACAAGCGGTGAATGCTGTTTGTTATTTACCTCAGCAGCAGGCTATACCGCTGTTACAATTGGCGTTAAAAGATTTATCAGACGATGTACGATTATTTTCTTATTCGTCATTAGAAACGATAGAAGCTAAAATTAATCTTTCGATTTCATTGCTAAAGGCGCAGTTCACACATTATCAAGAGCCTAGTCTCGCATTTAATATTGCTCAGCAATACTGGGAGTTATGTTACCTCGGTTTAGCTGAAAGTGTGTTGTGCGCACATTACCTCGAACAAGCCTCTATTTATCTTATGCGTTCTAATCAACTTGTTGAAAATGCAGCAAGTAATCTGTTACTTGGACGTATTATGTTGGCGCAATCAGATCCGAAACAAGCGTTGATATATTTAACTCAAGCATTTGATGCTGGTTTATTAAAAGAACAAGTTATCCCTTATTTAGCAGAGGCAAGTTTTGCACTTGGAAATTATGAGTTAACCAAATATTACATGGCGCAATTACCTGCATTCGAAAAAGGCCGGTTACAGCAACTGAGGGAGTACTGGCTATGACCAAAGAGGTTGATATTTGTTTATTGTTGGAAGGTACTTATCCTTATGTACGTGGTGGGGTATCAACCTGGATGCATCAGATCATTAAGGGGTTACCTGAATTTTCTTTTCATATTATTTTTCTTGGCAGTTCGCCTGAATTATATGACGAGCCTGCATATGAACTTCCCGATAATGTTGTCGGTTTTGAAATGCATTATTTATTAGCGGCTGACGATAAAGTGATGCCAACACCAACCGCTGGCTCACCCAATCTATTTCAATCATGGCAGCATTTTTTATCTTTTTTTGATCAACGTGGAGAACCGATACCGAGTGAATTATTAAGTAATATCGCTGATTTTATAGGCCAAAAAAATAGACTAACCTTGACCGATTTTCTTAATAGTCGTGCATCATGGGAAGTGCTTACTAATCATTATTTTCAACAGGATGCTAACCAATCTTTTGTCGATTATTTTTGGACTTATCGAAATATTTATCAGCCCCTATTTGTGTTAGCAAGTATCTCTCAGTCATTGCCTAATGCGCAGGTCTATCACAGTGTATCAACAGGATACGCAGGGTTTTTAGGTGCACTCTGTCGCCAGAAAAGTAATCGTCCATTTTTGCTTACTGAGCATGGTATTTATACTAAAGAGCGAAAAATAGATTTATCACAAGCCAGTTGGATAAAAGATAAACATAACTTGATTGATGTCAGTATGCATAAGGATATGGATGCCACCAGACAAACCTGGATACGTTTTTTTGAACAGCTTGGTGTATCTGCCTATCATCAAGCAGATCGTATTGTTGCGCTGTTTGAAGGAAACCGACAGCGGCAGCATGAAGATGGTGCGGATAATGATAAAACGCAAGTCATTGCCAATGGTATTGATATGGAGCGCTTTGCCAAGGCCTACGTTCGTCGTCCTAGCTCTCCGCCTATGGTTGTTGGTTTAGTTGGTCGGGTGGTACCAATTAAAGATATTAAAACGTTTATACGCACTATCTGTGGTGCAGCCAAAAAAATCCCCACGATTGAAGGTTGGATTATTGGTCCGGCGGAAGAGAATGAAGCTTATGCCCATGAGTGCCAACTATTAATTGAAAGTTTAGGGTTGGAAGGCAAAGTTAAAATGTTAGGCAGTAAAGATGTTGCTGAGATAATGCCTGAGCTTGGCATTATGATGCTGACCTCGATTAGTGAAGCGCAACCTCTGGTGTTGCTTGAAGCCATGGCATCAGGTATCCCTTGTATTGCGACTGAAGTAGGCGCTTGTCGTGAGATCCTTGATGGTGTTGCAGGTGAAGATGCGAGTTTGGGCTCGTGTGGTGCAATAATTCCCATTGCGAACCCTTCAGAAGGCTCCAATGCGATCGTTAATTTACTCTCAGATGCAGATATATGGCGAAAAACGGGTGATATTGGCAAGGTAAGGGTGGCAAAATATTATGATCAGACGTTGATGTACGATTCGTATCGACGCTTATATAGAGGAGCTGTTGATGGCGGGTATCGGCTTTGAGTTAAGAAAAATACTGAAAAAAAAGACGTTATTATCCATTGTTGAAGCCTATGGCCTCGCAGGTTTGATCAGTTCAGGTCCTTGGGTATTATCTATTTTGGCATTATTGATGATTGGCATTGTGAGTTTGGGCGAGTTTCAATCTTATGTGCTCAGGCAATTTTTGATACTTGTCACCTATTTAATGGCGGGATCGTTGATTGTTAGTGGTTTGTTTCAATTGTTATTAACACGTTTCATTTCTGATTTGATTTACCTTAAGCAAGAAAATCGTATTATTCCTAATTTATTAGGTGCTATGTTAGTGATGACTTTATTGTCGGCAGTGCTTGCTGGCGCTGTTTTAGCGATGGCCTCAGAGATTAATCCGTTGACTAAAGTTATTATATTTTCAGCCTTTATTATTCTTTGCAACCAGTGGCTTATACTGATTTTATTGAGCGGTACCAAAGAGTATTACCGTGTATTTATGACGATGCTGATGTGTTATGGCTTGATGATTGGGTTATGTATGACAGTGCCTGCTTATGGCCTGACGGGGTTAATTAGTATTTTTACGTTATGTCAGGCATTACTGACATTTATTTTTCTTTATCATATAGTGCGGAATTATCCAGCCAAGCAATTAATTTCATTCGATTTTTTACAACCTGGTAAGGTATTTTATTCACTGCTATTTTGTGGTTTCTTTTATAATTTAGGGGTATGGCTAGATAAATTTGTATTTTGGAGTCGAGAAGAAACATCACATAAAGTATTTAGTATTTTTAATGCGTCTTATATTTATGACTTGCCCATTTTTATTGCTTACCTGGCGATTGTGCCTGGCATGGCAGTGTTTATTATGCGAATGGAAACTGATTTTTCACAAGCGTGTTTGAAATTTTATGATGCGGTGCGGGATGGGGGCACGTTAAGTGATATTTATCGATTAAAAGATAAAATGGTATTGGCATGTCGACACAGTATTTATGAAATATTTAAAGTACAAGGCATGACGCTTGTTCTGTTAGTGCTCTGGGCTGAAGATATCCTTATTGCTCTGAATATTAATCTTGCCTATCTACATTTACTTTATGTTGATCTGATTGGAGTTAGCTTTCAAGTATTAGTCATGGCGATCCTAAATATTATGTATTACCTTGATAAACGTTATGCCGCCTTGGCATTAACTGTGTTTATGGCGTTGAGTAATTTTATTTTGGCTCACATAAGTATTGAATTAGGACCGCTATTTTATGGTTATGGCTTTACATTGACCATGCTGTTAACCACGATCATTGGTTTTATTGTATTAGATAAACAATTTGCTGACTTAGAATATCAAACCTTTATGTTACAGCGTTCATAAACAACTATCTCTATAACTATCATCAAGCGCAAGGCGCAATATTAAGGTGCTGAATTGCATATTGTTGGCATCTAAGCATAATTCATCACGCGCATCTGGATCCTCTCTATATATTTTCTTATATTCAGCATTTAAAACAGGTTTTCCGGCGTCGATGAAAGGGCTGAGAACTGTGCATTCGTTATATTGAAAGCATTGTTCATTAACAGCAAAATCATAATGTGATACCAGATCGTTGACTTGGTCTAAATCATTTTTAAGACCGATAGATAATGCTTGTCGGTGGGCTTCGCTTGCCATCCAGATGTTATAGTCGAGTTGATCTACGGCGCTGAAGTCAAGGCCCGGATTGTTAGTATAGCCATCGACATTGTCTGGCTCAACACCATCACAGCCTTTATTTTGCGCTAAGATTAGCCGTTCTTTCATAATATTCCTGACATTTTCAGAGCGAACATCGACCCAGCGTTCCCCCTCCCATTCATCAAGTGGGTTGCCGAGATCGGACGAGGTGAATTGACTCGCATCATCACGCCAATCTTCGTAGGTGCCTGCAGAGAAATAGCAAATGACCTTTTTGTTTTGACTGTGTAGTTCTGCGATCTGCTGCATACTGGTATCAAACAAATCAATATCATAAATATCAACATTATAACTAGTATTAATACTACCTTGTAACTGCCATTGCCAAGTGGACATTACTGCTGGCTGATACCATGAGGGAAGATCGGGTTCTGGCTCTGGCTCTGGCTCAGGTTCGGGATCTGGCTCGGGCTCGGGTTCGGGTTCGGGTTCAGGTTCGGGATCTGGCACCGGATCCGGTTTGGGTGCTGGTATTTCTGACCCCTGAAGATTATCTGCTGACTTATCATCACTGGAACAGCTACCGAAGCCGATCAGCATTAAGGCCGCTAGCAGATATAGAAGAAAGTTTTTCATGGTTTACTCATTAGCTTGATCAACAATAAAAGTCCGGCCGAGACTATCGATATCGGTCGTGATGAGATGTTGTCCACCGTAAAAATCACCGCCGGCAATCCCTGTTATTCTGCCTTTGATGGCATCATCGGCGATTAAGGAGACGGTATTATTATTACGATCCCAAGTGCCTCGCAGGTTTGCTTTTTGTGCGGCTAACTTTTCTTCGACCATAACACCTATGCTGTAATAATCCATATTTATGATCGGTAAGTTGAGTAACTGATTAAAGTAATCTGTTACTGCATATAACCAATCATATTGCAGACTATTTCCGTTACCATAATCGTGTAGATTCGTCGCATGGAAGTAATGGGGCCAAGGGCGGAAGGTCAGCATATGTCTGAAGGTTGTTTGTGCTTCTGCCGCTAAGATCTCGCTGTAGCTGCGAGGTTGACAAATCGCACCCGAAATTGTGCAGGGGTTATCACCCGCCTCAATGTGGCGTTCATAGAAGATATAATTATATTCGTCTGTTAACTCCTCTGGTGTAGTGACGTTATAAAATAAAGAGGTTGGATAACGCGGCAGTAGTAAAATATCTGTCTCTGGGACATAAGAAGGTATATCTTGATTTGGACGGGAGATATCTGATGCCATATAACGAATACCGAGGTCCATCATACTCTCAAATAATGCCGGATTACGCCCTTCAGGGTAATCAACAGATATCGATGATGCTTGGTTGGACCCCTCTGAATCCTCTAAGCCGGAATGATTACCTGTCACCAGCGTTTGAATCTCGGCGGTGAATTCCGGAAAGCCTAACCGTTGCCATACGCCGATATTGTCATTAATTTCTTGAAACGCAATATCATAAGTTGCTCCTGAACTTTTATACATATCACGGTGTGTAAAGGTATGGTTTAAAAATCGAAATTCGTCTCTATTGGTCACTATCGCATCTGTGAGTGGCTCACTCGCGGCGAAGCTGATTTTTAAGTTAGGATGTTTGCGTTCTTTATTGGCCTCGCTGTTAAATACTTTAATGAGGGTGCCACTGTCAGCCATAATAAGTAAGTCAAATGTAGGTAAATTCGTGGTTCTCCAGTGATTAATTAAGCTGGTAATATTAAGTTTAATTCGATTTCTGTTAACGGTATAAGCAATACAATAATTGGGATCGAAAGAGCCGCCTGATGATAACCAAGCATTCACTGTATTTCTTGCATTCCATGTTGCTTCATTGGTCCATGTTTCTGTCATTAGGCAGATACTACCGGTACTTTCTTCGGTACCACCTGCTACTTTCTTGGTGGTTAATTTTAGGGTTGCTGTTGCGGCATTATTGCTGATCTCATCCGGTAATTCGAATTGTAATAGCCCACGTTCTCGCATCGAGGACGATGTACCGACATTGATTTTATTACCGTCAGTTTGATTACTATCTTGGTCTACCGAGTTAATCGACAGTGCTGTTGTTGAAATAAGGCTGACAGGGCTTGGTGAGGCTTGGGCTGCTCCGACACCATTGAAGGCGAGGTCGAGCTTGAAGCTATTGACGTTGGTGTATTGATCCGTAAACTGACTATTTGCACTGACAATATTGTCGATATCGTGGGCACTATTACGGTAACGTTTCTCGCCTGTTGTGGTATTTGTTTCTGGATCCCATAATTCGTCATGGATGAAAACATCATCTATGTGGGCGGCAAGATAAATATACCTCGAACCAATAAATACCCCCTGTGTGGCAAAGTTTAAAAATTCGTAGTTTAATACTTGTGAATAAAGCAAATACCAGGCATTGGCGATACTTGAATACAATACTTCACGGCCGTCAGCATATACCAGTTTCGATACCATGATCTTACCTGATGTTTTATCGGTGAGTAGCGGGGTGACAACGGGACCATCTGGGTCAAAGTTTGGATGTGTCGTTATGGTGTAATCGGTAATTGGGAGATTGTGGGTCTGATTGACGTATTCAAATATGTCATTGTTATTGGTGAGTTGCCAAACCCCGGTAAAGGAGAAACCAGCTGCCATAGAGCTCATATCCATACCATAATCTAAATCATAAGTGACGCGGAAATATTCTCCCGACATCGGGTAGCCTGATAATACTGATTCACGTACCTGATAGTCGCGTTCGTAAGCGTGTAATATTTTCCATTCGGCTAATGTAAATGCAGAGCCATTGACACTGCCAGTGCCCCAATTATATAACGAGCTATCGGTTAAAATAATACCGTTGTAGTTACCTTGGCTATTTGTCACTAACAAATCGGTTGTTAGCGTTGTCTGTGTTGCATCAAGGACATCGTAGGGCACGCCCATTTCATCGAGCATATCATCGATTAAATCAAGTCCCTGATCTTGCTCGGCAGATCCAGTGGTAATGACCAGTAGTTTCAATTGTACAATTGGCGTGGCGCTGGCACTGGCCGCGAACAGATATAATAAGAACATAATTGATAACAAGCTAATCTTGCTTGGTATAGTGGTTCGCACCTTACTTAGTAGCATGATGTTACTCCGTTCAATGTTTAAAAATAGGTGACTGTAAGCAGGCGTTATTAAGAGTTGTGCATTACGCTTTAAATAACATTTTTAAGTGTAGACATGAAAATTAAGCGTGTAAAACGCCGTTTAGTGGCTTTACCATCTAAACTTGTAGGGTTTAGTGTCTGCATATTTTCTCTATTAGCTAGCGTCCCCATAGACTTAGATAGCAAAATTCGCTACATTAACTGTTTATTCATACAGTCCGTAATTACTCACATTATGAAACTTTATATTGCCGAAAAACCCAGCCTTGGCCGTGCTATTGCCGACGTATTACCTAAACCACACAAGAAACAACAAGGTTATATTGAAGTTGGTAACGGTGATGTGGTGTCTTGGTGTATTGGCCATTTGCTTGAACAAGCAGAACCCGATGCCTATGATGACGCGTTTAAAAAATGGCGTTTAGAGCACCTGCCTATCGTGCCTGAAACCTGGCAACTGAAGAAAAAACCCAATACCAGTAAACAACTGACCGTATTAAGAGGATTGGTAAAAAAAGCCACCAGTCTTGTGCATGCTGGAGATCCAGATCGTGAAGGGCAATTGCTGGTGGATGAGGTGATTGAATTTCTGAAAACCCCGGCGAAAAAGAAAAATACCACTCAACGATTATTGATCAGCGATCTTAACCCCGCGGCAGTAACAAAAGCGCTGAATAATCTGCAACCTAACAGTGACTTTATTCCTTTATCGGTGTCGGCATTGGCGCGCTCACGTGCCGATTGGTTATATGGCATGAACATGACCCGCGCTTATACTTTGCAAGGTCAAAAAGTGGGTTACCAAGGGGTATTATCAGTAGGGCGCGTACAAACCCCGATTTTGGGTTTAGTGGTGAGACGTGATATCGAGATCGCTAATTTTGTCAGTAAACCTTTTTATGAAGTGTTGGTGCATTTACAAACCCAGCAGCAAGAGATGTTCACCGCTAAGTGGAAACCGAGTGAAGCTTGTCGTCCGTATATGGATGAAGATGGTCGGGTACTGGTCAAAAAACTGGCTGAGAATGTAGTCAGTCGCGTCCAGGGTAAAATGGGCGAAGTGACTAAGTTGGAAAAGAAAAATAAACAACAAGCCGCGCCACTGCCATATAATTTATCCTCTCTGCAAATTGATGGTGCTAAACGTTTTGGTATGAGTGCACAGCAAGTATTAGATACCTGCCAAGCCTTATATGAACGCCATAAACTCATTACTTATCCGCGTTCTGACAGTCGTTATTTACCCAAGGAACATTACAATCATCGTGGTGGGGTGATTAACGCAATAGCCAAAACCAGTGCATCATTGCAGCAAGCGGCCTTAAATGCCGATCAAAGTTTACGTAGCAAAGCCTGGAATGACAGTAAAATTGAGGCCCATCATGCCATTATCCCTACTGAAAAAAGTAGCCACGTCGAGCGTCTTAACAGCAGTGAAAAAAATATTTATGAATTAGTCGCAAGGCAATATCTGTGTCAGTTTTACCCGCCTTATGAATACGCAGACACGGTCGCAGAAATAACTATCGCTGGTGGTTTATTTATCGCCAAAGCCAAAATGACTTTAAAGCAAGGCTGGAAAATATTATTTCCGAAATCAGCTGCCAGTAATGCTAAGCAAACTGAAGCCGAAAAAGAATTAGCCGCGCAATTACCGACCATTAAAAAAGATGAGCAGGTATTGTGTCAACGTGCTGAATGTGTTGAAAAACAAACTCAACCCCCGAAACATTTTAGTGATGCTACTTTACTTGCGGCGATGACCGGGATCTCCCGTTATGTCAAAGACAGTGAGATCCGTAAGATCTTAAAAGACACCGATGGGCTCGGCACCGAAGCCACGCGTGCAGGCATTATTGAATTGTTATTTAGACGTAACTTCCTGGTACGTAATAACAAACTGATTTTATCCACGGACGCGGGCAAAGGCTTGATTAATGCGTTGCCAGAATCAGCAACTTTGCCGGATATGACGGCGCAGTGGGAATCGGTTCTTGATGGCATCAGTAAAAAAGAAGCGAGTTATCAGCATTTCATGGGCGGCTTATTACAACAGTTATCAGGCATGATTGAGCAGGCTAAAGCAACGCTACCGGATGGTTTACGTGGTCTTTCAAGCTGTAAACCAGCTGGTGGTCGGTTTAAGAAAAAACCAGCCAAAAAACGGACTTATAAAAAGTCATAATCGAAAACTGAGAACTCATACTGTGTTTATATAAGGTTGTGTTGCATTTAGATCAAATTGTGCCGAGTTTGTGATAATTCTGTGATGAACAATTTTCTTAAATAGGCCATGATTACTATATGGAAAGTTAACCAAGCAGGTAACGGAATGATTATTAAGTGTAAAAACAAATCTCAAGCGAGTGAAAATGATGTTGTTGCGGAACCGGTCTATCAGCAACGTCGACAATTCCTCAAGCAATTAGGTTTAGCCGGTGTGGGTTTAGCTGCGGCAAGTCCAGTGCAAGCCAGCATCTTTGATATTTTTTCTGGTGATAAGAACAAAACCAGCAAGAACGCCTTTGTGCAATCACCACTGACACTCGCGAGCAGTAAAGATTACGCTAATGGTGAGATTTGGACACCAGAGAGAAAAGTACTCTCACATAATAATTTTTATGAGTTCGGTACGTCGAAAACCGATCCACAAAAAAATGCTCAGAACTTTAAGGTTGAACCGTGGACGCTCACCATCACTGGCGCGGTAGAAAAAGAAATTACCTTAGGCTACGACGACTTATTTAAAGTCGCGGATCTGGAAGAGCGTATTTACCGGATGCGTTGTGTGGAAGCATGGTCGATGGTGATCCCGTGGACAGGCTTCTCGCTAGCTGAAATTATTAAAAAAGCCAAACCCACCTCGAAAGCCAAATATGTCGCTTTTGAAACCTTATACGATCCGAAACAAATGCCGGGTCAAGCGTCTTCTTATCTCGGTGGCAGTCTGGATTGGCCCTATGTCGAAGGTCTGCGTATGGATGAAGCGATGCATCCGTTAACTATGTTGTCTGTGGGTACGTTTGGTAAAACCCTAGCGCCGCAAAATGGCGCGCCTATCCGCTTGGTTGTGCCGTGGAAGTATGGTTTTAAAGGCATCAAATCAATCGTTAAAATTCACTTGTTAGAAAAAGAGCCACCAACGACGTGGAATCGTCTTGCTGCTCGTGAATATGGATTTTATGCCAATGTTAATCCTGCAGTCGATCACCCGCGTTGGAGTCAAGCATCTGAACGTCGCATCGGTAGTGGCAGTATTTTCAGTTCTAAACGAATAAAAACATTACCCTTCAATGGTTACGCTGAAGACGTGGCGGGTTTATATCAAGGTATGGATCTGAAGAGGTACATTTAATTATGCCAATGCTAACCTATAAACGGTTGCCTTACTTTAAGGCCTATATTCATGTACTGGCCATTATGCCGTTAGTATATTTAGGGTTAGCCATTGATGCTGATGCATTGGGTGGCGACCCTGTGCAAGCGGTGATCCACTTTTTAGGTAAAGGCGCGTTAAATTTATTACTTGCCACCTTGGTTATTTCACCTTTAGCAAAGCGTTATAAAGAAGGCTTGTTAATTTCGACGCGCCGTGTTGTTGGCTTATATTGTTTCTTTTATGCAAGTTTACATTTAGTGGCGTTTGCTTGGCTCGATTTGGGCTGGGATATTGGTTTACTACTCGAAGAATTAGTAAAAAGACCGTATATTTGGCTCGGCATGATCGCGTTTATAATTTTACTGTTATTAGCGTTAACCTCGCCAATGTGGGTGCGTCGTAAAATGAAACGAAATTGGCAGAAATTACACAACTTCATTTATCTCGCCGCTATTTTAACCCCTGTTCATTACTATCTTTCAGTCAAATCCGGCTGGATAGAACCTATCATATACGCCCTATTAGTGGTGTTCTTGCTGTCACAAAGAAGAAAATAGTGATGAAAATTACGCGATGATACTTGCCTAATCCACAGTGATTAATCTTCCTTACCTAGATGACAGCACTCTAAACTCTATAATTTACTTAGTCAAAAACAAAAAGCACAGGCTTCTTCTCAGAAAAACAATATTACCATCCAACTCATAGATATTTGGGCGTTTTGCAACTAATGTAGTTATATCAGTACTCTTTTTTCGCATGAGAACATTATTAATTTTATGCGTCATGCTCTCTTCACATCCCAAACAACAGATTTTTATTACTCTATGCGAAAAGGAAGTGGTGATTAATTATCATGAGATGAGATCGCCTGTGTTCATTTGACGCAACTTGTTACAACTTGACGCAAATTGTAACAAGTCAGTATAAGTTGTCATAACATGACGCAATTTAATGTCTATTTGACGTAATTTAAAGCAATTTTATATCGTTTTATGAATCATTTGTGAAATTAAGTTTTCTTTGATCTGTTACATCTTTTTCTTCTTGACCTTACTTTACACTGTTCTAAACGCTATAATTACCCCTTATTTGTAGATCATCATTGTTGCAGGAATTAAAATGAAACAACAAACAAGCAGTACAGGTGCAGAAAAAAAAGGTGAGTGGAAGTTATTTCTCTTCTTAACCGTATTTTTATTTCCAATCCTAGCCACCGTTAGTGTATTTGGTTATGGCTTTATTATGTGGATGAGTAACATTCTTTTTGGCCTGCCTGGTCATTCATAAATTTAACCAATTACATTCTATTCAGGTAACACTCAAATGAAAAAATTATTTTCCATGATCGCGCGCTCTTGGCGTGTGTTTAACAAACCGAGCAAGCATATCTCTTTAGGTATTATTACTTGTGGTGCTTTCCTTGCTGGTATCATTTTCTGGGGTGGTTTCAATACTGCGTTAGAAGCAACAAATACCGAAGCATTTTGTATTTCTTGCCACAGTATGAAAGAAAATAACTATCAAGAAATTCAAAGTACCATTCACTGGTCTAACCGTAGTGGTGTACGTGCAACGTGTCCTGATTGTCACGTTCCACACAAATGGTCTGACAAAATGGCAGCTAAAGCCCGTGCCAGTAAAGATGTATTTGGTTGGTTGTTAGGTACTGTTAATACGAAAGAAAAATTCGAATCTAAGCGTTTACATTTAGCGCAAAACGAATGGGCTCGATTCAAGGCCAATGGGTCACTCGAATGTCGTAACTGTCATGACTATAAGAGCATGGATTTCACTAAAATGTCTGAACGTGCGCAAGTACAAATGCGTAAAGCGGCAGAGCGTGATCAATCTTGCCTTGATTGTCATAAAGGTATTGCCCATCAGCTTCCAGAAATGGATACGTCTGCAATCAGTGAACTGGGTAAAATGGCGAGAAACCTAGAAGGTCACTCATTTGAAATTGGTAAAGAGTACTACTCGCTGGTACAAACACCACTTTACAAAGACGACAAAGAACCTGAATACCTAGGTGTGTTAACGCCTGCGACTAAGTTTAAAGTGATTTCTGAATCAGGGAAACGTCTGGAAATTGAATTAGTGACTTGGCACAAAGCCAAAGGTTACGGTCGCGTACTGTATTTTGATTTTGCTAAAAATATTGTGCAAGCAACATTATCAAAAGAAGCATCACAAGATGAATCTCTATTCATTCGTGGTGATAAGAAAGAAGATGATTTAACTGGCCTACCGTGGGAGCAAGTAACGTTCACATTATGGGTTGATAAGAAAGGTTATGAAGAAAACCTACAAAACATTTGGGATTATGCGAAAGACGCTTACCAAACAACTTGTAGTGTTTGTCATACCCAACCAGCAGAAGCTCATTTCGATGCAAATACGTGGGTTGGTATGTTTGCCGGCATGCAAGGTTTTGTAAACTTAGATGGCGATACACATGACGTTATCTTGAAGTACTTACAAAATCATTCATCTGATTACAGCAAAGATGCTCACTAATTCAAAGAGAACTATGACTATGTTTAATAAAGACAAAAAGTCTAATAATGAAAATGTATCGGTCAGTCGTCGCGCTTTTTTAAAGGGCGTGATGGCGACATCTGCAGTCGCGGTTATTGGTCCTAGCTTATTAGTACCAAAAATGGCTAACGCCACGACAATGGCTGAGCGTGCTGAATGGAAATTAACGGGGTCGCACTGGGGTGCGTTCCGTGCCAAGATCCATGGCGGTAAAGTGACAGAAATTAAAGCCTTTGAATTAGATAAACACCCAACTGATATGCTCAAAGGCATTGAAGGTATTATCTATAGCCCATCACGCGTACGTTACCCCATGGTACGTTTAGATTGGTATCTAAAGCGTGAGAAGAGTGATACCTCACAGCGTGGTGATAATCGTTTCATCCGGGTTACTTGGGATCAAGCATTAGACATGTTCTATGAAGAGTTAGAGCGTGTACAAAATACCTATGGTCCATCAGGTCTGCATACTGGTGCTAACGGTTGGCGTGCAACGGGTCAACTACACAGCTGTGGTAGCCACATGGCACGTGCCATCGCCATGCACGGTAGCTCAGTAAAAGACGTGGGTGATTACTCAACCGGTGCTGGTCAAACTATTCTACCTTACGTACTTGGTTCGACAGAAGTATATGCTCCCGGCACATCATGGCCGTTGATCTTAGATAACAGTAAAACCATTATCTTATGGGCAACGGATCCAGTGAAAAACCTACAAGTAGGTTGGAACTGTGAAACCCATGATGCCATGCAGTACATGGATGAGCTAAAAGACAAAGTTGCACAAAACAAAATTCGAGTGATCAGTGTTGATCCCGTGAAGAACAAAACGCAAAACTTCTTAGGCAATGAACACCGTTACATCAACCCACACACCGATGTACCCTTCATGCTTGCTGTCGCCCATACGATGGTAAAAGAAGATCTGCATGATCAGAAATTCATTGATACTTATGCACTTGGTTTCGATAAGTTCTTGCAGTACGTGCAAGGTGAGACGGAAGACAAAGTAGAGAAAACCCCGGAATGGGCAAGTGCAATTTGTGGTGTGCCAGCGGATTACATCCGTGACTTTGCTCGTTTGATCACCAATGGTCGTACCCAATTATTATTTGGTTGGTCAATTCAACGTCAGCAACACGGTGAACAACCTTATTGGATGGGCGCGGTATTAGCGACAATGATCGGTCAAATCGGTCTGCCTGGTGGCGGTATCAGTTATGGTCATCACTATAGCTCGATTGGTGTGCCTAGCTCAGGTGCCGTTGGCGCGGGTGCATTCCCACGTAACCCTGATTCAAGCAAGCCAATTCGTCACGAAAGTAAAGATTTTAGAGGTGCAAGCAGTACCTTGCCGGTCGCGCGTTTTGTTGATGCCTTGCTAAACCCGGGTAAAGTGATCGATGCCAATGGTTCGAAAATTACTTTCCCTGATATTCGCATGATGGTATTCACGGGTTGTAACCCTTGGCACCGTCATCAAGATCGTAACAAGATGAAAGCCGCATTCCAGAAACTGGAAACGGTGATCGCGATTGATTACAACTGGACAGCAACGTGTCGTTTCTCTGATATCGTGTTACCGGCTTGTACGCAGTACGAACGTAACGATCTCGATATCTATGGCTCATACCGCGCCAAAGGTTTGTTGGGTATGAAGAAACTCGTCGACCCACTATTCCAATCTAAAACCGACTTTGAGATCTTTACTGAATTAACGAAACGTTGGGGCAAGAGTAAAGACTATACCCAAGGTAAGAGTGAGGTGCAGTGGTTAGAGCAGCTTTATAACGAGTCTAAAGATGCCAATGCGGGTAAATGGGATATGCCTGACTTCCACGAATTCTGGAAAGAAGGTTACTTCCACTTTGGTGACGGTGAAAACTGGACGCGTCACGCCGACTTCCGTGAAGATCCTGAAGTTAATGCGCTGGGTACGCCATCTGGTTTCATTGAAATTTACAGCCGTAAGATCGCCCGATTTGGTTATGAGCACTGTAAAGGTCACCCGATGTGGTTCGAGAAAGACGAACGTTCACATGGTGGTCCATTGTCGGATAAATTCCCGGTGTGGATGCAATCTTGTCACCCAGACAAACGCCTGCATTCACAAATGTGTGAATCAGAAGCGTTCCGTGCCACATACACAGTGCAAGGTCGTGAGCCCGTTTACATGAACTCGGCTGATGCCAAGAAACGTGGCATTAAAGATGGTGATATCGTGCGCGTATTTAACGACCGTGGTCAGTTACTCGCGGGTGCGGTCATTGATGATAACTACCCGGTGGATGTGATCCGTATTGAAGAGGGTGCTTGGTATAGCCCTGAAGATGAAAGCATCGGTTCACTGTGTACTTACGGCGATCCAAACAATTTAACCATGGATGTGGGTACTTCTGAACTGGCACAAGCAACCTCGGCCAATACTTGTCAGGTAGAGTTTGAGAAATTCAAAGGTAAAGCACCGGCGGTTAATGCATTCGGTGGTCCAATCGAAATCGTTTAATACTGTGGTAAAACATTAATTAACATGGTTTGAGTAAGCCTAATAGTCGGCAGGTTGTGTAAGCAGCAGCGATTATTAGGCTTTTTTTTTGGCTTACGCTTTCTTGCTCTAAAGACTGGTGTATCATGCCTGTCATATTCCCTTTATTAGTGACTTCCATGGCATTAACAGCAACAATTTTAAAAGCAAAAGTATCAATCGTTGATCTTGATAATCATGTTTACCTTAATGATATTCCCTTGACGCTGGCTCAGCATCCATCTGAGACGGATAACCGTCTGATGTTACGTCTACTTGCTTGGATGCTGAATGTTGATGCTGAAGCGCGTTTAAGCTTTACTAAGGGCTTAGGTGAAGACGAAGAACCGGATATCTGGTTTAAATCTGATATTGGTGTGATTGAGCATTGGATTGATTTAGGTCAGCCATCAGAAAAACGGCTGAAAAAAGCCAGCAATCAAGCACAGAAAGCGACGATTTATACCTATGGCGATCGCAGTGCAGCAATATGGTTTAAGAAGCTAAAATACAGCGCAGATAACTTATCCATTCAATTTATTAATGATGAAACTGCAGAGCAAATGGCACAGCTATATAGCCGTAATATGGAATTACAATTGATGATCCAAGACGGTGATATTCAAGTGCTATCTGGCGACATGAGTATTGCTATCAAACCTGAAGTTTGGTGTTAATTTAGCTTGAGTCAATGAGTAGCGGCGGTATATGGATCACTATCGTTACTCATGATTACTGTTGATTGAGTTAATCAGTTTCATAACAAGTCTTATAAAACGGAATAAACAAAAAGAGACAACCAGTATAAATAAAAAAACCTGCTCGGGAGCAGGTTTTTAGGATTAATCTTCTTCGTGACCATCGTCGATGATTTCAGCTCTTGGCTTTCTCTTCATCGGTGCGAAACCACCATCCACGGCACTTGCCATTGAATCGCGCATCCCTTGTTTCTTATCTTGTTTCGGTGCTGTATTCTGCTTTTGTTTCGGTGCGTTTTTATCACCTTTACGCGCCAGTTTAGCCGGACGACCTTTATTACTTACTGGTAAACGTTTCTTCGCTGGTTTTGGTTTAAAGCCTTTAAATTTAGCTTCAAAACCTTCTAACATAGTGCAAGGCAGTTTAACTTTCAAGTAGCTTTGGATCTTCCCAAATGAAGTCCAATCTTTTGGACTTACGAGTGAGATTGCAATACCTGTTGCGCCTGCACGACCAGTACGACCAGTACGGTGGATAAAGTCTTCAGGGTTAATCGGTAAATCAAAGTTGATAACATGGCTTAATGTACGAATATCAAGACCACGCGCAGCAACGTCTGTTGCTACTAATACTCCAACACGTCCACGACGGAAATCTTCTAACGTACGCTTACGTTGATTTTGTAACATGTCACCGTGAATTGAAGTGGCATCGATATCGTTATCCATTAATAGTTTTGCCAGACGTTCTGTATCTAACTTTGTTGCGGTGAAGATAAGCAGTTGGCGATAGTCCTCACTTTTAACCAGATGAACTAGCTGTTCTTCTTTGTGCGTCAGGTTGTCAGAGAAAAATAGACGTTGCTCAATTTTCTCGTGTTGATCGTTCGAGCGGTTAATCTCGATACGTTCTGGTGCACGTAATACTTGGTTACAAATATTAGCGACATCAACGTGCTCGAGTGTTGCCGAGAACAACATCGTTTGACGTTTTACGTTTGGCGCGCTGTTTGAAATAGCAGATACGTCATCACGGAAACCCATGTCTAACATACGGTCAGCTTCATCCAGCACTAAGAATTCTAAGTGCTCCAGTGAAATTGATTTTTCACGGATATGATCAAGCAGACGGCCTGGTGTCGCAATTAATACTTCTGGGTTTTTACGCAGTAATTTTTCTTGGTGCTGAAATGATTCACGACCAATAATCAATTGGATTTGATAATCTAGGCTCATGCCTAAATGTTTCATGTTTGCATGTACTTGGATCGCAAGCTCACGCGTTGGCGCTAAGATCACTGCACGTACTGCGCGGTGTTCGAAACGACGTTGCTTTAACATACGTTGTAATATTGGCAGACCATAAGCAATGGTTTTACCACTACCCGTTTGCGATGTAGCCATGATGTCACAGCCACCTAAAATAAGTGGGATAGCTGCTTCCTGCACCTCTGTTGCTTGTTCAAATCCTAAATGCTCGATTGAACTGATTAAACGTGGATCGATACCGAAATCTTGAAAGCGCAAAGAAGCTACCTCTTAAAATAGAATAAAAATAATTGCTAGAAATTATTTAGGGGCGAGAACTATATAGGAGCACAGCTCAAATTCCAAGCCTATTTTCTAGTCACTAGTTCTATTGTACAGTATAAACGGAACATGCTCGCAGAAATAAATGATTATCCCTTTTAAAAGCGCATTGCAGATTTGCTATTCGTGAAAAAATAGGCGTTATTGCAGCAATTTTGACAATATTGGCTAAATTTATTAAATAGGGAATAGAAGGATATATGCTATGCGGGCAAACAAGGTTGATTCAGGTAAAGTCATTTTACAATCTTCGTTATTTAACAAAATACGAACACTACTGCTCGTTATGCTAGCAGCGGTTATTGCCGGCATATTTATTACTATTGAAGTGCTGAGTCAACAAGTCGCGCCGCTACACGCCGAGTTATTGACTACGCTTAAAGTCAATATACTGCTTGTGGTATTACCGCTATTACTTGCCGCACTGGTTATCACCAAGATCGTACTACAAAAATTAGTTTCTCATCCGTTGGCGGTTCTGCAACAAAAATGCCAAGCTGTAACGACGAATAATGACCGTCATTATGAACCATTTAGTTCGCCTTATATTGAGTTAGATGGGGTGGTGGATTTATTAAATTCGCAGCTGCAAACCATGACTGAACCTAAGGTAAATAAATTGCTTTTAGCTAAGTCTAAACAGCAGTTTGTGGAGAGTTTAACGAATGACATTCGTACTCCCATGAATAGTATTTTGGGCACTGCAGAGTTATTGTGTGAAATGTCGCAAGGCATGAAGTCGATGGAATATTTGAAATTAATGAAACACTCTGCCAATCACATGCAGATGGTGCTTAACGATGTTGCTGATTATTCTAAAATAGAGTCAGGTAATTTAGAGTTAGGAAAAGTACGTTTTGACTTGCTAGCCATACTTGATCAAGTTTATACCTCGCTTCGTCCATTAATCAGTCATAACTTACGCGTACGCTTTAGCTTGAATTATAACGAAAATTTGCATCGTTTCTATATTGGTGATCCTGTTCGTCTTCAGCAAGTATTAGTAAATTTAGTTGCCAATGCGTTGAAATTTACTGATCGAGGATTTGTTGAGCTTAAAGTTGATTGTACAAATGTTGATGGCACGAATGAGCTGGATGAAATGGCGGAACTGGTATTTACTATCAGTGATACTGGCATTGGCATACCGGTGACTAAACTGGCGGATTTATTTGATAGCAAGCAACAGGCTTATCATCATAAATCAAATAATTTGCCAAGCGGGGGGCTAAGCTTACCTACTTGTTCACGTCTCATTAATCTGATGCAAGGGTGTTTACAAGTCGATAGCACATTAGGGGACGGCGCACAGTTTAAAATAAATTTAAGATTACCTCGAGCTTATCAATTACGAACCCAGCATATTGTCGGCAGCAATGATCTCGCCGTCGATAAATTAGCGGGTTTAAAAGTATTACTGATAGAGGATAATAAGATTAATCAGATTGTGTCTCAGCAAATGATGATGCAACTACACATGCAGGTATTTACCGCAAATACAGGTTTAGAAGCACTCGAACTTATTCCGAAGTATAAGTTTGATATTATTTATATGCAGATACCGGGGACGGATGGAATTGCGACCTCGAAAGTGCTGCGCTCTGGTAGCAGTGATAATAATAACACCCCTATCATTGCACTGGCTGAAGATACTGTTAAGTTTGATTTAGTGAAGTGCAAACATGTAGATATGCAAGGCTGTATTAATAAACCGATATCCAAACAAGCCTTAATTGACGAGACTGTACGTGTACTCGGTTTTGAAATGCCACTCTCCGATGTAGTATTACCGATCAATAAAAAAATTAAAACCGGTTCAGAAGAATAGAGTTATCCATGTATTTTCAGCGACTGACAGCTTACTTATGCCACCATCATGCTTTTCAGGGCTAGCTGATCCGTAATATCAAGATCCAGTTCTTCACAAGCTTCTTCAAATGTTTTACCTAAATGGCAAATATACATTTCAATCGCGATAAGATGATTGTGTAATGCTTGTTGCTGTTCCATGATGATAATCTCCATAAATGTTTATGCGAAGTTTTATGAGTGAATAAATTAGACTAGTTCGCTAATTTCTGTCTACCATTTCAGTAATATTACAGGTTGTTATGTTTATAAGTGTTAACCCGCGCACATATATCGCACTTTAATACTTGTGTATCATGATGGGAATGACTCAGAATCGAGTATTTATTCGATACAATGGAAGAGTCTAAATGGAACTTACAACGACGTTAATGATCAGCACTGTAATTATTTCTGTGTGTGCATTACTGCATCTGCATGGTGCTTACCAAGACCGAAAATGGTTATTCTATGTATTCAAGCCCGTCACGACGCTTGCCATTACCGCGCTGTGTTGGTATCTAGCGCCTGAACTTAATGATTATGTCTGGCTGATCTTACTGGGTTTATTGCTCTCAACCATGGGCGATATCTTTCTTATGCTACCCAAAGACAGATTCATCCCCGGATTATTGAGTTTTTTAGTGGCCCACATTGCGTATATTATTGCTTTCTCGATGAACCTTGAGCTGAGTTATTCTTGGGCGCTTATCTTGCCCTTAACCCTCATAGGAATGGTGTATTTAACCATACTATGGCCATCGTTAGCGGCAATGAAAGCGCCTGTTTTTGTGTACATGAGTATCATCGTGATCATGGCTTGGATCAGTGGCGAACGTTACTTTAGCTTGGATAGTACCGCCAGTTTTTATGCTTTTATTGGTGCGCTAGTATTCTTGTGTTCAGATGCGACCCTGGCATTCGATAGATTTAAAAAACAGTTCCATAGTGCTTATGGCGTTATTATTGTAAGCTATTATCTTGCTCAGTATTTTATTGCGCTCTCAGTTATATGACCAGTTATATGAACAGTTATCTGAAGGTGTTAACGTCGTTACAGTAAGGGAATTAATTCGTGGCTAAAATAAATTTATCAGCACTTGCTATATATCCATTAAAATCGGCAAAAGCAATTAACTTAACGCATTCTCAAGTCAGTGAAATGGGCTTAGAGCATGATCGCCGCTTTATTATTAGTGACATGCAAGGACAATTTATTACTGGTCGAACTGAACCTAAAATATCGACCATCAAGATTGAAGTTTCTGCACAAGGTATTATGCTTTCTGCGCCACACATGCCTCCGATTGCTTTTATCTTTAAAGAGCTGCAACAAGATTATACAGATGTCACTGTTTGGGGGACTGCTATTCAAGGGCAACGCTGCAGTGATGACATGAATCGATGGTTAACTAAGTTTTTGGGTGTTGACTGCCAGTTACTTTATTTTGGCGAAAAATCGTCTCGGCAAGTTGCTAATGTTGATAAACAAGTCGGTTTTGCTGATGGTTACCCGCTGTTATTAATTTCGCAAGCCTCCCTCGATGAACTGAACCGCAGCACCTCACGACCAATAGATATGCGTCAATTTCGGACTAATTTGGTCGTAACGGGTTGTGAGCCTTTTGCTGAAGATACTTGGAAGCGGATCAAAATTGGTGATGCTGAATTTGAATTAGTCAAAGCTTGTGAGCGCTGTATCTTTACGACCTTGAGTCCTGGTCAAACCCGTTTTGCTGACGATAAAGAACCGCTTAAAACATTAAATTTATTCCGCAAAGATAACGATGGTCGGATTGATTTCGGCCAAAATTTAATTAGTCATAATACGGCAGAGATTAAGCTTGGCGACAGTATCGAAGTTTTGGAGTATCACCAGCCTAAGTTTTATGCCGACAATCGTCCGAAACAGAAATCCGTGGTGTCAGCACCGAAAGCGATAGTGAAGCACCCTGCGGTGGAACAAGCTAAAACCTTATGGGGTAAAGGTGAAACCCGACAGCTATGTTGTGTCGCGGTTATTGATGAAACGCCAGATACTAAAACCTTTCGCTTTCGTGTCGAACCCGCCGCGCTATTAAATTATAAACCCGGTCAATTTATTACCCTTAATTTAAAAATTGGTCAGGATCTGGTGATGCGCAACTATACCTTGTCATCTTCACCAAGCAGACCGGACCTATTAGCTATCACGGTAAAACGCGTACCTGAAGGTAAAGCATCAAATTGGTTGAATGATAATTTAACGGTTGGCAGTCGATTAGGTGCGTCATCACCACGTGGCGCTTTCCATGCGTTTACTGCCACAACGCAAAAGTTATTACTGCTGTCGGCCGGGAGTGGCATCACCCCGATGTTATCGATGGCGCGTTATTATGCGGATACGGAATGTGATAAAGACATCGTGTTCTTCTACAGTGCTAAAACCTCCGCGGATTTGATTGCCCTTGATGAGTTACAGTTACTGACTCGTCAACATACCAATATGCGCTTGATACTGACTCTGACGGCTGAAAGTACCCACAGCGATTGGAGTGGTTTAAGAGGACGTATTGATCAGCAAATGTTGGCCGATGTGGTGCGTGATATAAGTGAGCGCTCTGCGTATGTCTGTGGCCCAGAAGCCTTTATGACGACAATGGCGACTGCACTCACTGCATTGAATGTGCCTGCTGACCAGCAGTTCCAAGAAAGTTTTGGCGATCATAAACATTCTGATACCCCGGGTAAACCCGTGAATATCTTATTGGATAGTTGGGATACCAGTTTTGTTGGTGATAACAAAACCACGTTATTAGAACAAGCCGAAAAAAATGGCGTCAACATTCCCTATAACTGCCGTGCTGGTTACTGTGGCGTTTGCCGGGTGACGTTAGAGTCGGGTGAAGTGCGCGTGCTTGCCGACCATGCATTGACGGATGATGGTAAAAAGGCGAAGAAGATATTAGCGTGTAGCTGCATTCCACAAACGGATGTGGTGATTAGCGCATAATGATGATGCTGTTGTATTGGGAGTGCCAAATTTTAAATTATGGTTTTAGATAATAGTTTTAATATTAGCTTTAAATATGAGTACTCTCAAATTGTAATTAAGTAGGTGGTACTTTAACATGTACCTACTTATATATAGGAGTTAAGAGATGAATCGTACACTTGCCATTGAATTTTCGCGTGTTGTTGAAGCCGCTGCTCTTGCTGGTTATAAATGGTTAGGCCGCGGTGATAAGAATATTGCTGATGGTGCTGCTGTTGAAGCCATGCGTTTGATGCTAAATAAAATAGACATTGATGGTGAAATTGTTATTGGTGAAGGCGAAATCGATGAAGCACCGATGCTGTATATCGGCGAGAAAGTCGGTACCAAAATAGCCGGTGCTGACGCAGTTGATATTGCCGTTGATCCGATTGAAGGCACGCGAATGACGGCAATGGGTCAATCCAATGCTGTGGCCGTATTAGCTGTCGGTGAACAAGGCGCATTTCTAAAAGCACCTGACATGTATATGGAAAAATTAGTCGTTGGCCCTGGCGCTAAAGACGCCATTGATTTAAGTTTATCGCTGGAAGACAATATTCGTAATGTTGCGAAAGCATTGAATAAAGATATTCGTGAGTTAACCGTTGTTACGTTAGCCAAACCTCGTCACGATGATAAAATTAAAGCCATGCAAGCCATGGGCGTACGGGTATTTGCATTAGCTGATGGTGATGTTGCCGCGTCTATCTTGTGCTGTATGCCAGACAGTGACGTCGATATGATGTATTGCATCGGTGGTGCGCCTGAAGGGGTAATTTCAGCCGCAGCTATTCGGGCGATGGGCGGTAACATGCAGGCGCGATTATTAGCACGCCATGATGTCAAAGGAGATACTCCTGAAAACCGCGCGGCAGGTGAAATTGAAATTTCGCGTTGTCAGGCGCTAGGTTTGGTTGTGGGTGAGATCTTACCATTGGATAGATTAGCGAAAACCGATAATGTGATTTTTGCCGCAACAGGTATCACGAAAGGCGATCTGGTTGAAGGTGTGCAACGTAAAGGTAATATTGCCACGACGGAAACTTTGGTTATTAGTGGTAAGTCGGGCACCATTCGTCGTATTCAATCAACGCATATGCTTAACCGCAAAAGTGCAGATTTACAAAGCATCATTTTATAAAATTAGAAGCGTGATTGATTAGACAATAAAAAGCCGCGTGATGAACGCGGCTTTTTAGCATTTTCTATAGGTAATACTGATTCTATACTATAGTTCTGAGCTTATACGATGGCGATCCGATCACTTGATGCTTGGGCAAGGTCTGCCAGTAACTTTTCAGTATCTTGCCAATGGAGGCAAGCATCGGTAATGCTCTTACCATAAACAAGCGGTTTGCCAGCAACAACGGCTTGGTTGCCTTCTTCGATAAAACTTTCAGCCATAATACCTGAAATTTGCATACTACCGGTACGCATCTGCGCCATCACATCTTCAGCAACAAGTAGCTGATTGGTGTGGAGCTTTTGGCTATTACCGTGACTAAAATCAACTACGACAGACGGTGTTAAACCTGCATCAATTAATGCTTTGGTCGCCACGTCGATGTGTGATTTGTCATAGTTAGGCTCTTTACCACCACGTAAGATCACATGACCAAATGGATTACCGTGGGTTTGGTATACCGTCATGAAACCATCTTTATCGGGTGAGTAGAAGATGTGTGGTACTTGTGCTGCACGTACTGCATCAATGGCAATTTTGGTATTACCATCAGTACCGTTTTTGAAACCCACAGGACAAGATAACGCGGATGCCATTTCACGGTGCACTTGGCTTTCGGTGGTTCTCGCGCCAATGGCACCCCAACTGATTAAGTCTGCAATGTATTGACCGTTGACCATGTCTAAAAATTCGGTAGCGATTGGTAAGCCTATTTCACTGATATCAACTAACAGTTTACGAGCTAAACGTAAGCCTTTATTCGCTTGGTATTTACCGTTTAAATCAGGGTCGCTGATCAAACCCTTCCAGCCCACAATGGTACGTGGTTTTTCAAAGTACACACGCATTGCAATCACTAAGCTGTCTTTATACTGCGCTTGCAATGGTTTTAGACGGCGAGCGTAATCTAAAGCGGCGCTAGTATCATGAATTGAGCAAGGGCCAATGATAACCAGCAGGCGTTTATCTTTGCCTGCAATAATCGCTTCGATTTCACGACGACTGTTGATGATCTGCTGTGCGGCATTATCAGATAATGGAAACTCTTTAACCAGTTGACTTGGAGTGATCACCTGGTCGATATAGGTAGTTCTAAGTTCGTCTGTTTTAATTGTCATGATGTCTATTAGTCTAATTATGGGCTGTGATCAGCTTAACGTAATTTCATATTATTATAAAGATAATCAGATGTCAGCTTGATTAGAATCATCAAAGCCTAATAACAGCAGTGTTTTTCCTTGTTTTTGATATGCTAAAAAACGCTGTTGGATATCGTTTGGCGCTTGCACTGTGGGATAAAAATCATGCTGACGATAAAAGTGTTCAAGATGAGGCAGGGCAAAAGTAAAGGTCTTATTATTCTCAAAGTGCGGGCGCATATCGCGTAATAATTGATGACCGAGTTGTTGACCACGGTAGTCGGGCGATACCAACATCCCTGTTAATAAAGATAACTCACCGATAGGGCGCAGTCTCGCGCAGGCGATAATGGTATTGCCCTCTTTTCTATTATCTTTTAAAACGGCAATATGCTCGGCTTTATTGGGTCTTGAATAGGGTAGGTATTGCTTATAGAAGGGCTTAACTAGCGGGTTCTCTATTTTCTTTAACCATTGAAACTGCATCTCGTGACCTTTTATTATTCGGTTTTGCCTACAGATACGTTACTATCTGCAGGGATTATGCCTTATGAGTGTTAATTATTTCATGCAAATACTAAAAAATCACAATTTAAAACCCTATACCAGTTTTGGAGTTGATGCTTATGCCTCACAGTTCGTCACCGTGACGACGTTAAGTGAGCTTAAGTTAGCGCTGCAGCTTCCCGCGCCCCAGCGGTTAATTCTGGGTGGCGGCAGTAATTTGTTATTTTGTGATGACTTTGATGGACTCGTTATTCGTATTTGCTTAACGGGTATTACAGTGAATGAAGCGGCTGAGGATGCGGTGTACTTACACGTGGCGGCCGGTGAAAATTGGCATGAATTTGTGCAATGGACATTGGCTCAAGGTTATGATGGATTAGAAAATCTAGCGTTGATCCCCGGTGTCGTCGGTGCCGCGCCAGTACAAAATATTGGTGCTTATGGCGTTGAATTGAAGGATGTCTGCGATTATGTTGATGTACTAGATACGGACACCTTAATGGTACGTCGTTATACACCAGCGGAATGTCGATTTGGCTATCGTGACAGTATTTTTAAAGGTGAACTTAAAGACAGCGCAGTGATCACCGCGGTCGGAATTAAATTGCACAAACCTTGGATTGCCAAAATAAATTATGGCCCGTTAGCGAGTTTAGGGGATAAAACCTCGGCATTAGCGATCTTTAAACAGGTTTGCCTGACTCGCCAACAAAAACTACCCGACCCCAATAAACTGGGTAATGCGGGTAGTTTCTTTAAGAACCCGATCATCAATAAAACACAATTTAACGCAATTGCCGCCCTGCATCCCAATATCCCGCATTATCCAGCAGGTGGTGATATAAAATTAGCCGCGGGTTGGTTGATTGACCAATGTGCACTAAAAGGTTATCAACAAGGTGGCGCGCAAGTACATACCGAGCAAGCGCTGGTTATTGTCAATACCGGAACTGCGACCGCGGGTGATATTGTCACGTTAGCGAAACACATCCAAACAACAGTGCAGGCACGCTTTGGTGTTGAATTACAGCATGAGGTTAGATTCATGGGACGTGACGGAGAGACTAACTTAGCGGAGGTGTGCTGTGGTTAATATGACCGCTTCACGGCAGCAACTTATTCGCTTACTTGCTGATGGTGAGTTTCATTCGGGTGAAGCGTTAGGTGTCACGCTCGGTGTAAGCCGCATGGCAGTGAGTAAGCAGATCAAGGTACTAGAAACGATAGGCCTAGATGTATTTAAGGTAACAGGTAAAGGCTATAAACTTTCTGCGCCGCTGCAATTACTCGATGCTGAGCAGATTGCAGCTGGTAGTGGTGTGACTGTCGAGAGCCATCAAGTGCTAGGTTCGACCAATCAGCATTTATTAGATAAAGCCGCGTTATTGCAAAAAGGCCATAGTTGCTTTGCCGAATATCAGACTGCCGGGCGCGGACGCCGTGGTAAAAAATGGGTGTCGCCTTATGGCTCTCACCTTTATACCAGTACTTACTGGAGTTTAGATGCCGGGATCCAAGCTGCCTCCGGTTTAAGTTTAGTCATCGGCATTGCTGTTGCGCGCACGCTCACCGACCTGGGAATTGCTAATACCCAATTGAAATGGCCGAACGATGTGTATGTGGATGGTCAAAAGATTGCTGGCGTACTGGTGGAAATCATTGCTACTGCGGGAGGGGAATGCCATTTAGTCATCGGGTTGGGACTTAACGTTAATATGCCATTGCAAGCAGGGCTAGAGATAGACCAAGCTTGGACCGATATAAATCAGCAATTACCGCACGCGATTGATCGTAATGCCTTAGCCTCGCGTTATTTAACTCACTTAATCAAAGTTTTGACTGATTTCGAGTCATTTGGTTTTGGACACTTTGTTGAAGAGTGGAATTGTTGTGATGCGTTTAGAGACAGCCCTGTAGTATTGACCATCGGTAATAACAAAAAATACGGTATCGCGAAAGGGATCGATCACAGTGGCGCATTATTGTTAGAAATTGATGGCGTTATTAGCCCATTCGTTGGTGGTGAAGTATCATTGCGACGTGCTGAAATATAACCAAAATGGATTTTATTCATATTTTCGAGTCGAAGCTTAGTCGAAGTGGCTAATAATTCGCCATGTAAATAAAAAAAAACTGGTTTTCATCGATTAAGGTTGCAAGAGGTAGGGGGTTACTCTAGTATCTCTCCTCGTTAAGTGACGCCGCCGACTTAGCTCAGTAGGTAGAGCAACTGACTTGTAATCAGTAGGTCGCCAGTTCGACTCCGGCAGTCGGCACCATTTAACTTGTTATCGAAGTACAATATGTGGAGGGGTTCCCGAGTGGCCAAAGGGATCAGACTGTAAATCTGACGGCTCAGCCTTCGAAGGTTCGAATCCTTCTCCCTCCACCACTTTGTACTCAGGACGCATGCGGGCGTCGTATAATGGCTATTACTCCAGCCTTCCAAGCTGATAATGCGGGTTCGATTCCCGCCGCCCGCTCCAAATTCGCTGATATGGCTCAGTCGGTAGAGCGCATCCTTGGTAAGGATGAGGTCCCCAGTTCGATTCTGGGTATCAGCACCATTTTTTCAGGTTAATTTTTTTCTTCTTCTGTTTATTCTTCATATCAAATGACTACGCCTTAAAAATAACCACACGTTAAAAAAATCAAAAACAAATTTAATCATAATCTATTTAAGCTATTTGTAATTCAAATATTATTCATAATTATTTACGAATGACTTGCATGAAAAATGAAAGCCCCTATAATTAGGTGCTCCGTTTGTAGGGGTAGCTCAAATTGGTAGAAAGGCGGTCTCCAAACTGATGTTTGTGAGTTCGATTATCTTCCTCCTGCCACTGCCATCACCGTGTAACAGCGGATTTTTTTGTCTTAAGGTACAGGTTAGTAGTATGACTTCAAATACTGAAAACCAAGGAAAAGCACTAGAAACCGTAAAATGGGTACTAGTTGCGATAATTCTAATTGGCACAGTTATTGGTAACAATATTTTTAGTGAAGAATCAGTGTTAATCCGCGCAGTTGCTGTAATTATTGCCGCTGTTATTGCTGGTGGCATTGCATTGCAGACAAGTAAAGGGCGCAATGCGCTTGAATTTGCATCTGAATCAAGAACAGAAGTACGTAAAGTAGTTTGGCCTACGCGCCAAGAGGCGATCCAAACTACACTTATCGTATTAGTTGTTACCGCTATTATGGCGTTAGTGCTATGGGGATTAGATGGTATTCTAGTTCGTGTAGTTGCATTTATCACA
>NZ_ABCQ01000024.1 GCF_000170855.1 Moritella sp. PE36
ACTAACATTAATGACTATAAAGGGGCAATAATGAGTACTTCACTTCGAAAATACCAAGGAATATTACCGCAATTAGCCAACTCAGCTTATGTAGATAAGTCTGCAGTCCTAATCGGAGATATAACTATAGACGAAGATGCCAGTATATGGCCACTCGTTGCAGCCCGTGGTGATGTAAATAAAATCGTCATTGGGGCACGTACTAATGTGCAAGATGGCTGCGTATTACACGTTACTCGTAAAAGCCCAGCAAACCCAAATGGTATTCCCCTTATTATAGGTGATGACGTTACCGTCGGTCATAAAGCACTATTACACGCATGCACTATTGGTGATCGCGTGCTAATCGGTATGGGAGCGATAGTACTTGATGGGGCTATTATTGAAGATGATGTCATGATCGGCGCTGGTACGTTAGTTCCACCGAGAAAAAAATTGGCAAGTGGTTACCTTTATATAGGCAGCCCAGCAAAACAAGCAAGAAAATTAACAGATGATGAGATCGCGTTCTTAAAGCTATCAGCCGATAACTATGTGCTGCTTAAAAATGAGTATATAGCAGATAGCCAGTAATGAAGTACTGCATACCCTCTAGCCGAGTCTAGGGGGTAACAACATTATATTTATTTAATGGTTTTTCTTAATGCCTCAAGTACAGGTGACATCGACGGTATTACGCCACGCCAAACTTTAAAACTTTCAGCAGCCTGACCAACCAACATACCCAGTCCATCGATAACTAATTCCGCCCCCTGTTCGGCAGCCCATAAATTGAATGCTGTGGCATCCGCTTTATACATCATGTCATAACAGATCGTGTTTTTATTCACTAATGCTGGTGAAATGGCAGGAACCAAACCAGACAAACTGGCTGACGTAGAGTTAATAATAAGATCAAAATTGTCTGTTAATGCGCCAAAACTACATGCTGTAATATTACCTTTATCATTAAACAATGTCGCCAACTGCTGCGCTTTGGCATCCGTACGATTAGCTATCACCAGTTCTTGCACGCCTTGTTCTAATAACGGACCAATTACACCGCGCGCAGCACCACCCGCACCTAACAATAAGATCCGCTTATTCGTGAGAGTCGTATATTGCAACAAGTCATGCACCAGACCAAATCCATCAGTATTATCACCAATAACACGGCCATCATCAGTAAGCACCAGCGTATTAACCGCACCAGCAAGTTGAGCTCGCGGTGTTAATTGCTGAGCAAATGTAAATGCTTCTTCTTTAAAAGGGACGGTAATATTACAACCCTTCCCCCCCTGAGAAAAAAATTCATTCATAGCAGTGGTAAAACCATTGATTGGTGCTTCGATTGCTTGATAACTAAGATCCTGTGCAGTTTGCTGAGCAAATAAGCCGTGGATCATAGGTGATTTACTGTGATTTATTGGATTACCAAATACGGCATAACGATCCATACTGCACAACTCCTGTAATGAGATAGATAAAGGAAAGGACCTAGTAAACTATGATCGGACTATTATCGTCAATAGAAATGATCAGCGAACAACAATGACTAACGGTATATTTTCCCGGTAAGTGCATCCGTGATAGTGGTCGGTTGCGCAAGTTCACCCACCGCTTCATCAACAATCGCGCCAAGGAGTAACTCTAATTGACTCGCCACTTCCGCGGCAGTAATACACGGCGTAAGTCCGGTTAAATTCGCACTGGTTGAGGTTATTGGCCCGCCAAAAGCGAGGCATAATGCTTGTACTGTCGGATGCGCAGAAACACGAACCGCGATACTATCGAATTGTCCGGTTAACCATTTTGGTACTTGCGCTTTAGCAGGCATGACCCAAGTTGCAGGTCCAGGCCAGGTTTGCTTAATCTTGTCGATTTGCGTTGCAGATAATCGGGTTAAATCAACATAATCATTTAACTGCGCTAAATTAGCGGCAATTAAGATCAAGCCTTTTTCAACAGGACGTTGTTTAATGGTTAATAAGCGTTGAACCGCTAACTCATTCATCGGATCGCAACCCAAGCCAAAAACAGCTTCTGTTGGATAAGCAATAACTTGCTGGGTATGTAACGCTGCCACCGCGTTGTTAATAGCTGCTGAATTATTCACAGTAATATATCTATTATTAATAGTCATAAACAAAAATGGTAGCTCACGCTACCATTTCCGACTCTATAACGACAGTTATAAGACGAGTTTATTACCAATTACAATTACAGTTCTTTTAATTTAGCTTGTAACGCTTCGTCTTTAGCAATAATGATTGCTGCATTTGCTTGGCGCTCAGCTTTAACTTTAGCTGCCATTTCTGGATTACCAATTGCTAACATTTGCGCAGCAAGGTAACCGGCATTTTTAGCACCCGCACTCCCGATTGCAACGGAAGCAACAGGTACACCACCAGGCATTTGCACTGTTGATAATAAAGCGTCCATACCTTGTAACGGGCCCGCGTCGATTGGCACACCAATAACAGGATGAGTAGTTATACCCGCAACCGCGCCAGCTAAATGTGCAGCTAGGCCAGCAGCACAGATAAATACAGCACAACCACGGCTCTCTGCATCTGTCACATACTGATGTGTCGCCGCAGGCGTTCTATGCGCAGAAGTTACTTTTACTTCGTACTGAATATCAAATGATTTAAGTACCTTTAGTGTACCCTGCATAACCGGCAAATCTGAATCTGAGCCCATTAATACTGCAACAAATGGTGTAGACATAATTATTCCCTTTCCGTATGAGTTATTTTTAATCGTTAAAATTAATTGATAGTGTTAATCACTATTCTAATAAAGCACGCTTATAGCCACAACGTTTCTGTGGACAGATAAGTTGTTTTCCATTACTGGTTTTCTTTTCCACTAATATGGCCCAGTGACACTCGGGACATATTTCTGAAACTGGTTTGAAATTAATAATGTATTTACACTTAGGGTATTTATTACAAGAATAAAATATCTTTCCGAAACGTGATTTTTTTTGCAGTAAATCACCCGATTCACACTGTGGACAAGATATGCCGGTCTCATCTGGCGTTTCTGTTTTCGACATATAAGTGCAAGTGGGGAATTGGGTACAACCAATAAAGAAGCCATAACGGCCACGTTTCAATACGAGTTCATGTTGACACTCTGGGCATTCTGAACCAACCAGCACTTTGTCATCTTCGAAATGTGATTGATTTGATAGCGGGCGTGAATACTCACAAGTAGGATAATTATTACAACCTAAAAAAGGCCCTGATTTGGCATTTTTAATACTTAACTCAGCACCGCATTGCGGGCACGTCTCGTACTCTTTTTCCAAGGCATGTTCATGAACTGTAAATAGTTTGTCATTATGTTTAGACATTTGAACAATTTTAAGTAAATAATTGATGGGCGGATATTAACAAAACTGACATATTATGCCAGTAATTAATACAAATTCAATCGCACAGCCACGCTAATACCAACTTTTAGTGCAGGTGAACATGGGTTTTAGCCTGTACTAACTCTTCCATCTGCGAATATGCTTTTTCACCGTTTGGCACATTAAATAACACCATTAAAATAACCCATTTAATGTCATCAAGGTCCAAATTGGTATTCTCAAGTTCAATTAAACGTGCGATGGCCATTTCTCTGGTTTCAATATTTAGCACATTAATATGTTCTAAAAATAAGAGAAAACCACGGCATTCGGTGTTGATGTAGAATTGCTCAGCCTCAGTATAAATTCGTATCGAATTCATACTGGAGACTGGCAGGTGAGTTTGAACGCCGCCATTGCGTAACTCGACTAAATTTTCAATCCATGTAATGGCTTTATGTATTTCAGTTTCAACAAAACCAGCCTGAATTAACTCATTGAGTAAGTCATCTCGATCAACTAAGAACTCAGATTCATTTTGTTCATAAAAGTTTTCGAAAAGATAAATAAGTATATCTAACATTAGCCCCTCCGTTGCGATCTCACATAACCACCAGGTACAGCATTCACCCAATTATCAAGTTCTAGTTCCATTAAACTCGTTAATACTTGGCTAACAGGTTGTTGACTGCGCTCAGCAATTAGATCTGCTGTCGTTACTTCATAACCGACATTATCTAAGATAGTTTGGTTTGGCAATGAAACAGTTTCGAGATCAGAGTTGAACAGGTCTGTTTGCTCAAAATTCGTACGTACATTTATATATGTGAGTTCATCGGTAATATCACTTGTTTGGGTGATGAGTTTTGCACCTTGCTGGATTAGATAATGACAGCCAGCAGCCGCCGGATTATCAATTGCCCCAGGCAGAGCAAATACTTCACGGCCTTGTTCAAGGGCATAACGTGCAGAAATCAATGAACCACTATTTAATGCGGCTTCAACGACGACAACCCCCAAAGAGAGACCACTGACGATGCGATTGCGACGGGGAAAGTGCTCTGGTCTGGCTTGGGTAAAAGGACTAAACTCAGACACTAATGCACCTTTTTCTCGGATCTGTTGCGCTAATTTTAGATGCCGCTTAGGATAAACATTGGCTAAACCTGTGCCTAATACCGCAATCGTCTCGCCCTTAGCTGCTAATACACTACGATGACACTCACTATCGACACCGATCGCGAGTCCACTGGTGATAACTAATCCCTGTTGGACTAATTCTGCAGCAAAGCTGTGCGCATGACGCTTGCCATAATAGCTCGGGGCACGAGTACCAACCATGGCGATTTGCGGTTTCGATAATAACTCAACATTGCCTTCGACGTATAAAAGTAACGGTGGTGCAGCAATGTTTTTCAAGGTGATGGGATAATCGCTGGCTGTAATAGGAATAAGGTAACGATTATCTTCTGCGGCAAGCCACTGTAGGTTTCGATCAATACTCTGCCAGTCCGGATTGAGCACGGCTTGTTGCTGTGCGGTATCTAAACCAAGAGAGTGTAGATACCGCGTTGAACCAGAAAACAATTTAGTTAATGATGTTTTTTGCAATAATTTTAGCGCCCGACTGCCACCAATTTTCGGGACGTCATATAACGCTAACCAATATTTATCATGCTCATTAACCATAATTACACTTACACCCTAGTTATCATAAGTTACTTACCTTATCGTTAAGCTTAATCACTTGTGAGCTATGTGTGATGAGCGCAAGGCTAACTTTATCGTAAACTTTGAACACCATCATCTCTCCGACTCGTTCATCTGGGAGCTGTAGCTCATTTTTGCCAGAAAATAGTTTATCGTATTGATTAATTTGATCACCATAATCAAAATCTAGATCTTGTTCATGACGAATAATGGTTTTACCTCGTTTGAATACGGCAAACACATCACCGGCACCCACGTTGTCACGCCAACCACGATTTATGATCACCACATCATTTTTACCAATCGCACTGTATTTTTCATCTGCCGCGACAATCAAACCATCGCTCGCCAGCTGGAAATTACGCGGTTGAAAGTAAACAGGCAAACGGTCTTGCTCAGGCATTGGCAATAATCGATCACCTTTGCGTGCTTCTTTGGTGCTTTTCAAAATCGATAATTTGGCCGGAATGGTTTCCGTGCCGGTATTCACCACACGGGCAATCGCAATAAACTCGACTTCGTTACCCAGATTTTCATTCGTCACAGGATCAATATAAGTACGACCGCGACGATAAATACCGTATTGACCCGGTTTTAACGAGCTTGATGCAAAAATACTGTGGCCAACAATAAAGGTGGTATTGCCGTCATTATTACCTAAGATCACTGGAGCCCATTTTAATTTATCATCGCCAGCAACATAGTCACGACTTAAAAAAGAATTGATTAATTTTAATGGTATCGTCGGAATAGCACGACTGCCTTTTAATTCAGGTCGCGCTTTAGGAGAAACTTTTAAGATACGCTTACGTATATGATTACGGACTAAACGCGGTTGACCATCAACAAAGATTAATTGTAGTTTATCGCCGGGGTAGATAAGATGCGGATCATCTAACGCAGGATTAGCATCCCATAGCTGTGGCCATAACCACGGACTTTGCAAATATTTGCTCGAAATATCCCAAAGCGTATCACCTTCTTTGACGATGTATTCAGTAGGGTATTGGTTTTTTAAGTTTAAGCTATCAGCATGCGCTAAAAAGGGTAAAATAGCAGCTAAAGCAAAGATCAAACGACGTTTTATGGACATATCCTTTCCTAATTGTTGTTTGAACGCTTATATTTATAGTGATTATTGTAACGTTTTACGTCAAAATTAAGCGTTATTTGAATCCATTCAAAATAAGAAAGTACCATGGCTATATTAGAAGTTTTACATTTTCCTGATGATCGATTAAAAAAAATTGCTCAACCTGTGCAGGAAATCACACCAGCGACACAAATCATTATCGATGACATGCTCGAAACCATGTATGCCGAAGAAGGTATTGGTTTAGCCGCTGTACAAGTCAATATTTTACAACGTATTGTCGTTATCGATGTGTCAGGAACACGCGGTGAGCCTCTAATCCTTATCAATCCAGTGCTCACCAACAAATGCGGTGAAACAGGTATTGAAGAAGGCTGCCTATCGGTACCAGAATCACGCGCTTTTGTGCCACGCGCAGAAAGCGTGACAGTAACAGCATTAGACCGTGATGGTAATGAGTTTACACTAGAAGCCCATGATTTATTAGCCATTTGTTTACAGCACGAAGTGGACCATCTAAATGGTAAACTCTTTATTGACTATTTATCACCGCTAAAACAGCAAAGAATTCGGAAAAAGCTAGAAAAGTTAGCACGTCAAAACAAATAAGAATACAAAGTAGGAATTAACCTTGAGCAAACCATTACGCATTATTTTTGCCGGCACCCCTGATTTTGCCGCAAAACATCTATCTGCATTAATCAATTCAGAGCATGAAGTGATCGCTGTATATAGCCAACCAGATCGCCCCGCAGGTCGTGGCAAAAAACTAAAACCAAGTGATGTAAAACAACTTGCTGTTAGCCATGACATTCCCGTTTTCCAGCCGATTAGTTTACGTAACGAAGAAGCACAGCAAGCATTATCGGCATTAAATGCTGACCTGATGGTTGTGGTTGCCTACGGGTTGATCCTGCCACAAATCGTACTTGATACACCGCGCTTAGGTTGTATTAATGTACACGGTTCATTATTGCCAAGATGGCGTGGTGCAGCACCAATCCAACGTGCAATTTGGGCTGGCGATGCAGAAACAGGCGTCACTATTATGCAAATGGATTTAGGTCTAGATACGGGAGCCATGTTACACAAAGTAACATGCCCGATTGCTGATGATGAAACCAGTGCTAGTTTATATGACAAACTAGCAGCACTCGGTCCACAAGGTCTGCTAGAAACATTAGCACACATCAGTAACAACACCGCTGTTGCTGAAGTGCAAGATGACGAACTATCAAACTATGCATCAAAGCTAAGTAAAGAAGAAGCCAATATAGATTGGACTCAATCTGCTGTAGAGATTGAGCGTCAAGTACGTGCCTTTAACCCTTGGCCAGTAAGCTATACACAAATTGCTGAACAGAATGTTAAAATTTGGCAAACAAGTGTCAGTGAAGCAACCACGGAAGCACAGCCAGGCACTGTAATAGCGGCAACAAAACACGGCATCCAAGTGGCGACGGGTAATGGCGTGTTAACGTTATTAAACATGCAACTGGCTGGTAAGAAAGCCATGCCTGTTCAAGACATATTAAACGCTCGTAAAGAGTGGTTTACTGTTGGTCAATTACTTAATTCTATTTAACTACTTATAACCGTTCAATAATATTGGGCGGTTTTACCTCGGATACATATACATGAAAACCAGAGCTAGCGCTGCAAAAGTACTTTACCAAGTTGTTGATAAAGGTCAGTCATTGACGACAGCCTTACCAATTGCTCAGCAATTATTACCAGCCAAGGATCGTGCTTTACTACAGGAGATCTGTTACGGCGTACTGCGCTGGCTACCACGTCTTGAATTTATGAGCCGCCAATTAATGAGTAAACCATTAATCGGTAAACAAAGACCTGTGCATTTCTTAATCCTGGTTGGTTTATATCAATTAAAATACATGCGTATCCCTGCACATGCAGCTGTAGCCGAAACAGTAAACGCAATTAAGGTATTAAAATCACCAAAGTTGAGTGGTTTAGTCAATGCTATTTTACGTAATTACCAACGTCAACAAGACGACCTAGAAACACTAGCAGACGGAAACGATGCCTGTAAATTTGGTCATCCTGGTTGGTTAATTAAACGCATCAAAGCCGCTTACCCAAAACAATGGCAAGATGTATTAATGGCCAACAACGAACGACCACCAATGTGGATCCGTGTTAACCAACAACATCATAATCAAGCTGACTATCAAGCATTATTAGCCGCTGACGAGATCGTGGCTGAAATAGTAGATAGTGCCGATTCAGCACTGCGATTAGCCAAGCCAACCGACGTATATAAACTCGCTGGTTTTGCAGAAGGGCATAGTTCCGTACAAGATGGCGCAGCACAATTTGCCGCGCAATTCTTAGATGCGCAACCAGGTGAACTCGTACTTGATGCTTGTGCGGCACCAGGTGGTAAAACCGCCCACATTTTAGAACGCCAACCAGCACTAAAACACCTTGTTGCCGTTGATTTCGATGCGACGCGTTTGAGCCGTGTACAAGAAAATTTAACCCGTATGCAATTAGACGCTGAGCTTATCCACGGCGATGCCAGCAAGCCTGAAGATTGGTGGCAAGGTGATAAATTCGACCGTATTTTGTTAGATGCACCTTGTAGTGCAACCGGTGTGATTCGTCGTCACCCTGATATTAAATGGTTACGTCGCGACAGTGATATTGCCCCATTAGTACAACTGCAAGCAGAAATCTTAGATGCGATGTGGCTGCAGCTAAAACCAGGTGGCACCTTGCTATACGCAACCTGCTCTATTTTACCGGCAGAAAACAGTGAACAAATTAGTTCGTTTGTGGCTCGAACTCCGGATGCCGTATTAGTGCCACTGAATGCAGACAGTAATGATCAAGCATTTAGCTGGCAGATCCTGCCTAATACCCAAGGTATGGATGGCTTCTTCTACGCGAAGTTACAAAAGAAAGCATAACCAAATAGTATCTATAGCCAACTGATGAATTAGTATCATTTGGCTATAAACTATTGGCGTTATTCAACTTTAGCTTAGATAAGCGTAGTATAGTATTATCAAAACAGATCACGACAATTTTATTTGATGCGAGGTTAAATGAAAATTATCATTATCGGTGCAGGCCAGGTCGGCGGCACACTGGCTGAAAATTTAGTAGGTGAGAATAATGACATTACTATTATCGACCGCGATGGCGACAGCCTAAGAAACTTACAAGATAAATTTGACCTGCGCGTTGTTGAAGGCCACGGTGCCAATCCAGACGTACTACGAGAAGCCGGTGCCCAAGATGCGGATATGTTGGTGGCAGTGACCAACAATGATGAAACCAATATGATCGCTTGTCAGATCGCTTACACCATGTTCAATACCCCGAATAAAATCGCTCGGATCAGAAATGAATACTATCTCAATAACAAAGAAACCCTGTTTAATAATGGCGCTATTGCAGTCGATCATTTGATCGCACCCGAGCAGCTAGTGACCGACTATATTAAACGCCTCATCGATTATCCGGGGGCATTACAGGTCGTTCACTTTGCCAATAACAAAGTGGGGCTCGTGGCAGTCAAAGCCTATTATGGTGGTCCACTGGTTGGTAATGCACTGGCTGCATTACGCGAACACATGCCCAATGTGGAAGCCCGCGTAGCAGCAATTTTCCGTCAAGGCAAACCTATCCGCCCTCTCGGTACTACCATTATTGAAGCCGATGATGAAGTTTTCTTTGTCTCGGCCAGTAATAATATCCGCGCAGTGATGAGTGAATTGCAAAAACTGGAAAAACCGTATCGCCGTATTATTATTGCCGGTGGTGGTAATATTGGCGCGGCATTAGCGGGGCGTTTAGAACGTGATTACTCAGTGAAATTGATTGAGCGTAATATCAACCGAGCCGAAAAACTGTCAGAAATGCTCAATAATACCATCGTATTCTGCGGTGATGCCTCCGATCAAGAACTGCTCAGTGAAGAACACATAGATCAAACAGACGTATTTATCGCCGTCACCAATGATGATGAAGCCAATATCATGTCTGCCATGTTAGCCAAACGCATGGGCGCGAAAAAAGCCATGGTACTGATCCAACGCAGTGCTTATGTAGATCTGGTGCAGGGCGGTACTATCGATATAGCCATTTCACCGCAACAGGCCACTATCTCAGCGCTATTAACGCATGTACGTCGTGCTGACATTGCCAATGTTTACTCATTACGCCGCGGTGCCGCAGAGGCGATTGAAGCGATTGCCCATGGTGATAAGTTAACATCACGGGTGGTCGGTCGGACTATTGGCAGTCTGAAACTGCCTCAAGGTACCACGATTGGCGCCATCGTCCGTAATGATGAAGTATTAATTGCCCACGATAAAACGGTGATCGAACAAGATGATCACGTAGTGATGTTCCTGGTTGATAAAAAGTTTATTCCGGATGTAGAAAAACTTTTCCAACCCAGTCCATTTTTCTTATAAACACACATAGAAACTTGTTTCATGGTTAATTTTAAACCCGTACTGTTCATGGCGAGTGTGGTGCTACGCGCCCTCGCCTTGTTTATGATCGCGCCATTGGTATTAGCGATATATACCGATGGTCATGGCGTATCCGAATTCTTCAAATCCATCATTATAACCACCATTGCATCGGGTTTATTTTGGCATAAAGGTCGTTCCAAAATATTCAAACTCGGTATCCGCGAGATGTTTTTACTGACCACTTGCGTATGGATAATTGCGTCTGCCTTTGCCGCATTACCACTGATGTTGATCCAACATATTAGCTATACCGATGCCTATTTCGAAACCATGTCTGGTATCACCACCACAGGTTCCACCGTATTATCCAACTTAGATAGCACCGCGCATAGCGTATTGTTATGGCGTTCAATTCTACAGTGGTTGGGCGGTATTGGCTTTGTGGTGATGGGCGTGGCCGTATTACCTTACTTAAACGTCGGTGGTATGCGTTTATTCCAAACTGAGTCATCGGATTGGTCTGATAAGAACACCACTAAAACCCAGCATACTGCAGCCTACGTGATGTATGTTTATTTAAGCTTAACAGTATTATGTTATTTTGGTTACTTAGCCGCAGGTATGAGCAGTTTCGAGGCGGTTAATCATGCCATGACTACCTTATCAACGGGAGGATATTCAACCTCAGATCAATCCATGGCGCACTTCTCCAATAGCGCACAATGGAATGGCACCTTCTTTATGTTTTTAGGGGGATTGCCCTTTTTACTTTTGATCAATGCCTTACATCGGCGTGATATAACCATGTTGTTCAAGGATGCGCAAATCATCGGTTTTGCTAAACTCGTGCTCACTATGACCGTCATGATGTCGCTGTATTTATGGCACAAAGATGTGTTTAGCTTTACCGATGCCATCCGTATCAGCATGTTCAATATTGTCTCCGTAGTGACGACGACAGGGTTTGGCTTAACCGATTACGGCACTTGGGGTGAATTTACCACGGTATTATTTGCTGCGTTGATGTTTACCGGTGCTTGTTCGGGTTCGACATCGGGTGGCATTAAAATTTTCCGTTTTCAAATCGCATTGACCTTATTCCGTAAACAAATGTCCCAATTAGTCCATCCATCAGGGGTATTTAGACAGCACTACAATGGGCGAAATGTGAATGATGTTATTGTGCGATCTGTGGTGGCTTTTGGCAGTGCGTTTATCGCGACAATCGCGATACTGGCGGCGATATTAAGTATGATCGGATTAGATCCCATCACCAGTATTACCGGCGCAATAACGGCGGTTGCTAATGTTGGGCCTGGACTCGGCCCAGTCATAGGGCCATCTGGTAACTTTGCTAGCCTACCAGATACAGCAAAATGGGCACTCAGTTTGGGCATGCTCATGGGGCGCTTAGAGATCATGACAGTATTAGTACTTGTCACGCCGGCATTTTGGAAAGGTTAGCCTTAAACGAATAGGTTATTCCAATAAATTAACGCTGCTTTTTTCGATTAACTCGGCAGGTAATGGTTTTTTAACTTCAACCCCCAGTTCAACAAACTGCTGGGCTTGTTTAATTAAATTACCTTTGCCTGTTGCTAGCCGCTTCATGGCCGAGTCATAACTGTCTTGGGCTTTATCTAACGCCACGCCCATATCTTGCATATCATGACTAAACAAGCGTAATTTCTCATAGATCTTACCCGCACGCTCGGCAATGAGCTGGGCATTTTGATTCTGACGTTCATAACGCCACAAATTATCTATGGTACGCAGGGCGATTAATAAATTCGTCGGGCTAACTAACATAATGTTATTGTCTAACGCGAACTTCATTAAACTTGGGTCAGCTTGTAACGCGGCTAAAAAGGCCGGTTCCACAGCAACAAACATCAACACATAATCTAACGTTTTTAATCCTTGTAACAAATGATAGTCTTTGCGACCAAGCTCGCGAATATGACTGCGTACCGATGTCACATGCTCTTGTAATGCTTGTTTACGTGTTACCTCATCCTCAGCATTAAAATAACGCTCGTAAGCCGTTAATGACACCTTAGAATCAACCACTACATCTTTGTCTTGCGGTAAATGCACGATCACATCTGGCTGAAAACGTCTACCGTGTTCATTGTTCAAACTCACTTGTACATCGTACTCATGACCTTCACGTAACCCCGACTCTGACAAGATCCTAGCGAGAATAACCTCGCCCCAATTACCTTGTTGCTTGTTATCACCTTTTAGCGCTTTGGTCAGGTTAGCGGTTTCACTCGACATCAATTGATACACTTGCTGTAGTCTTGCAACTTCAGATTGTAAACTGTGGCGCTCTTTGGCTTCATTAGAATACACATCTTGAATTTGTTGCTTAAACCCCTCTAGTTGGGTTTTTAATGGCGACAAGAGTAATTCCACACTAGACTTATTTAGTTCTTTGAAATTATCGGTTTTACTATCAAAAATCTTATTCGCTAAATTTTCAAATTGCTGTTGCAGACGTTGTTCTGATTGTGCTTGCAGCGCCAATTTTTCTTCACTGGCTTGGCGTTCTATTTGTAAACGAATATCACTTTCACGCAATCGCGACATGACTTTGATCAGCTGATTGTTTTGCGACTCTAATTTTAATTTATTGCCATCATGTGCTTGCTGCAACTGCTCGTGACTATAATTGACGTTATCTAATTGCTGTTCTAACAGCTCAACTTCATGATTTAAAGTTTGTACCGACAATGTAGCTTGTTGGCTCTTACGGATCGCAATTAGCGCGCCGACAGTGGCAACACATGCCGCGGCAATGTAGGGTAATACGGGAAACAAAGAATCAATACTCATAAAATAAATTAACTACGAAAAAAAGAGCTACGTGATAATGCGCGGTCGATATATAACCACGCCGCAAGACAACCAAGATACAGGAAAAATATGAGCCACTTATGAAAATTAACACCACTGTCAATGTGCGAAAATGGCACGTCGGCTATAACGCTGTATAGCCAGATTATGAGTGGAAAAAATAAGAAAACTAACAGTCTCCAGATGATTTTTAACGTCGGACGGTGTACGGTTATCGCTTTCATCAACATGCTCCTTAACCAGAGCGCTTAACAATGGCGTTTAAATGTCAGCGTTAATTATGCTGAAAATAGATAACGATGTTAGCCTAACCTGCTCAAGATTAAAACTAATCCACTAAGGATAATCACAATCAGAGCACAATTCCGAGAAAATAATACGGATTAATTAGCTATCCCCCTTGAAACGAGACAAAATACCCCAACTTGTAATTTTCAGTTATTTTTTGCCACAATAGGGTTAACGCCCCTATGTTATGGACAATTAAAATGTCTATTATGCTAATTAATTATAATCCGAATACGAAATAGGTAATATATATGAGCGATTTTATGAATGAAGGCCAAGTTGCCTATTTCAAAGAGAAACTAGAAACAGAACAACAAGAGATCTTAGCCCGCATCGAGCACCAATCAACAGACGTGGTGGTCTCAGACAGTAATGAAATGGCCGATGAAATTGATCGCGCGGCAATGGAAGAAGCACACAGGCTTGAACTAAACCGTATCGGACACGATAAATTGCACATCAAGAAAATTGTCAAAGCGCTACGTCGTATCGAAAGCGGGGATTATGGTTATTGTGATAGCTGTGGCGATGAAATATCGATTAAACGCTTACAGGCTCGTTCTGAGTCGCGTTTATGCTTAGAATGTCAGTCCACTAAAGAATTTACTGACCACAGCTTATACCGCCGCTAATCCTAAGCACAATCGAATAACCAGCTCTGGTTGTTATCCATAAAACGATAAAAGATGGAAGGTAATAACAAACCTATGTTATTGCTTTCCTCATTTGTCGATCCGTATTAATCTATCATCTCTCACACAAACCGCCATTAGGAATGCATCGATGTTAAAGCCATTGTCAGCCAATTTTAAAAAACTCAGTTTATTGTCATTACTTGTCAGCAGTGTTGCGTTAAGCGGTTGTAGCGATGATGCATCAGGTAAGATCAGCCTCGGCTTATTTACCACTAAAGACATTAATATCAACAGCTTCGTTGATCCGGCTATACCCGGGGTTACTTGTCATGTCAGTCATATTGAAGCGGACCTAGACTTTTCCGACCCATCAGATATGGGCATTGCCTGTCGTCAAACGGGTGATATTACCGCCGCGATGTTAGCAACAATTGATACTTCAAAAAGTGGTGAGGTGATTTTCAAGAAATCGAAGAGTATCTTGTTTAAATCACTCAAAATCCGTCGTATTTATGATGCCGACAGCCAAAGCTTATTGTATGTATCGTACTCGACAAAAGAAATAAACGGCAGCTATAAACACTCATTATCAACAGTGCCATTATGGGCAACAAAAGCCTGGCAGGCACCAATAACACCAGCATCACAGGTTAATTAAACCAATAAAGCCACTGTCACCAGTGGCTTTATTATCATGTTTGCAAAACCTGCTTAAATTAAAATGCCGCAATAACACCCATGCCAATCACTTCAGAGAATAATAATAATACAGTGGTTAATGAGACTATGTTAGGGCTGTATTCTTGCTTGGTATAAAGCGGAATAGTCCACACCGCTAATGCTAACAATAAAATAACGGCACGATAAATAACAAATTCTTGGATCATCATCATATTGCTTGAGTCAGCATGCATACTAGCGACAACGAGCAAGCCTACCATCAGCAATACACTGCTAGCGATACCAACCACAGGTAAAATCACATTAAATGCCTGTAAGCGATGTTTAGCGCGTAATAAGATGACATGCGCAAATACCGCACCCAACAGTACGGCTTCTAATAGTAATAATGCTTGCTGCTGTTGCCACAACACTAATAATCCCGTAATCACCGCAAGTGCAATGGGTAACCGCAACCAAGTACTTGGAATAGCCCGCTTACCTTGCAAACGCGATTGAATTAAGTTTTGCATGATACCTATAAATACCGCCATACCACCAATAACCAGAGTTAATGTGGTCGCATAAACTTCAACGCCAATCATCAGACCTAGCGCCAGCACAGCCCAGACTGAGATCATATTTTCGGTAATGCGTTTACGCTGGCCAGGACATACTTCACCTTTGGTTAATACCAGCGCTAAAAAACAAGCCGCCGCAATCGGCATCATTACGATGATAGGATAAATTTGTTGGTAAAAACTGATTTCAGTCACGCGACAACCCGTTAGTCAATTAATGAGGTGCAAGATTATATCAGTGTCGTCGGAAGGTGATAATCAATAATTACTTAAAATTGAAAATTGCATTGAAAGTGACTAAGAGAATCGAAATATATGATAAAAAAAAGCCCATTACCGAAGAATGGGCTTTACCTGCTTACTTTAGACTTTGTTACCATGTTCTTGCTCTGAAATTAATGGTTCAATACCTAATATACGAGAGAGTAAATCTACCTCGTTAAGATCATCATCATCCGCTAATTGCACACTGAGTAATAATGATTCAAATTTACTTTGTTGTAATACTGCCGAGATCCCCGTCATGCCACCCGCTGTTTTTAGCAGTGATGATATAACTGTATTCGCCCCTAATTTTCCTTGCTCAACATCGAGTTTCCCATCCATAACTCCTCCTACTAACTCCCTAATTGCCCCTAATTTCTATCCCTTAGAAATATAGTGAATGGTTATAAAACCACATCCACCTACGCAGGGAAATAGCCAAATAGAGAGTTTGAGAGGTAAAACGGATAAATGACCAAGTGTCATATCGTAACAGACTATAAACGTGAGTTTGGCTTAGATAAAATATATTATATTCATTCTTTAGTATTATACTGTTGCTAATCATCACTATAACCACAATGACAGGGAGTCACAGTGTGAATGTAGAACATCTATTCTCCAAGCTAAAGCAAGCGCCAGTTATACCGCAATTACTGCAAGAAATGATGACCAGCTTTAATCAAAGCAATATTGGTCTCGATAGCATCGCCAGCAAAATTGCCATGGATCCGGTGATCACCGCAAAAGTATTAAAAATGGCAAACTCAGCCGCTTATTCTCGCGGTCAAGATGTTGAATCAATTGCACAGGCAGCGGTAAAACTTGGGTTAAATAAACTCCGTTCACTCGTCATCGCCAGTAGCCTTACCAATAATTTTCACCATGACAATGATTTTGATATTCGTGATTTTTGGCGTAACTCTTTTCAAGTAGCGCAAATTGCTAAAGCAATCGCCAGTCAAACATCACTTGATCCGGAAGTGGTATTTACGTGTAGTTTGATGCATAACATCGGCGAACTACTGATCCAAAGCGCATTACCAGAAGAAGCGAGTCTCGTGGCGCTGAGTCAAGCCCAAGGACAGAGTCGCATTGAAGCCCAACATGCGGTGCTCAATTTTGACTTTACGGATGTGGGACTTGAGCTTGCAAAACAATGGAACTTTACCGATACCTTTGCCAATGCTATCCAACAGCAACTCGATCCGCTGTCATTTCGACAAATTTCTGATGAGGCAGTGCTTATTCGACTTGCCGTATTTGTCAACTTTGCAACCAATGCCGGAGTGCCCGTGGTTATGATCGTCGAACGTTTTCCGCAAGCCTTAGCCCAGCATCTCAATATTAACCCACAGGTATTAACCACGCAGCTACAAGATATGCAGCAGCAAGGGAACGAATTAGCAACACTGCTGATGCAGGAAGTGGCATAAAACCCAGAAACGAAAAAAGCCTGCTCAATGAGCAGGCTTTTCCAGATTCCAATTACTTGGAAATATAAGTGGTCGGTGATAGAGGATTCGAACCTCTGACCCCCTGGTCCCAAACCAGGTGCGCTACCAAGCTGCGCTAATCACCGAACATGGTGCGGAAGGAGAGACTTGAACTCTCACACTTTGCAATACTAGAACCTAAATCTAGCGCGTCTACCAATTCCGCCACTTCCGCACAATTTTTCAACTTACTAGCAGGTAACTCTAGCAAGGGTGATAACTCCATTCTAAAAGAATATCGTCGTTATCGAATATGGGGCGACTGACGGGATTTGAACCCGCGACAACCGGAATCACAATCCGGGGCTCTACCAACTGAGCTACAACCGCCATAGTGGTCGGTGATAGAGGATTCGAACCTCTGACCCCCTGGTCCCAAACCAGGTGCGCTACCAAGCTGCGCTAATCACCGAACATACTTATTAGAATGAATCATTCTTAACAAGTGTGCGCATTATAGATATTGTGTATAAGTCTGCAAGTCTTTTTAACTAAAAAACACATTTTTTGTCGCTTTCAATTAAATCGGAATAAAAACAAACAGCGTCAGTGCAAAAAACAATCAAGAAAATAATTCACTGACTGAACTGTATTTACCTATATGTACTCGTTCCGATAGCAATGATCAGCTGTAGGATTGATTGACGTTAGATATATTCGCAATTAAGTCTGCAGCAGTCTCTGATCAATATCAATTATTAACTCTTCGTCTATATATAACGCGGTCGTTACCTCGGAAGAAACCAAAAGTGGCTACGGCAAAAGGATCATCGTACCCAATCTCACTATCCCAATCATATTCCAACCAATCATAAGCATCATATATCACATTTATATCGCCTTTAACGTTTGCCGCTTGCAATTGAATTTCCCGCGTTTCACCTGCAATGAACTTTCCGTCACCTCCTAGAGCAATGGTAGGTGCACTGTCGTCAAGTATAATTTTCTCGTCATCATAACTGACGCAATTATTATCTGAGGAAACTATAAAATCATTGCCATCAAAATGTTCAACTTGCATCGGCTGCGTTAAATTTGACGTTTCAGGGCCAAAACTATTTTTCAATACTAAGCGACCAAATCGAATTTCTACAGTGTTATTAAAATCGGCATTACCATAAAATTCAGGGGACTCAAAATAATCAATGCCTAAATTAGATGCTTTGAACGTGACGTCATCAGAGTCTTTAAACACATCAAAAGGTAGCTCAAACTCCGCTTGAAAAGGAGCAATTTCACTGCTCGTACCCCGGGTATAAACAAAGTGATCTTTTTCTGATAATTGGTATGTTAAAACCCCTCCACCTAAATCGACCATTTCACCTAACTCAGCCCCCCCCGTTAAATTTAGTCCATTACTGTGAATAGTTTTAGGTGCTAGGAAGCTAATTTCATTCCCGTTCGAACCTAAAGACATCAACTTAGCAAAGTCACTAGTATAATTTATAGTGACTTGGCTAGCGCTATTGTATGCCGTTATCGTTAACTTTGGAGGGGTAAAATAGCGAATGCTACCTTGTGTATTGCCCCCTATATCGGTTGATTGTCCTGAGTAAGCCCAATCAACCCTCCGGCATTCACTAAAAGCATTATTATGATTTACAGTTAGGCTTCCTTCATCACCTAGAGTGCTCCCTGACGTTGCTTTAATTGTTTGCTTAAAATGATCAGGAATAAAGCGGCCAACATAAGGAATAGTTCCAGTAATTGGACCGGCACCGATATAAGAGGATGAGCTCAAATTAGCAGTTAGATTAATAATGCCCACTTCGGACCAAGACAAATTAGTCGTGTTCCCTTTACCTGAAGTAAAGTCAGCAATTATATTGCCAGATAAACTACCAGATGCACCACCCAAAGGTTCTATCAATTGATGAGCTAAAACGACCGTTTCAGCAACACTTTCTTGGCCGAAGTTTGGTGTCGCATTATTGCCACTTAAATCACTACCATCATCAGGAATACCGTCATTATCTAAGTCGTCCCTAGCCTGCCACTGCACAGCGGTTACACTAGTAGTAAACTCCTCACCTGCTTTTTTATATTTTGCATCTGCGGCAGACTCAGCCTTAGGATTGTCAGTCGCATCAATATAAAAACCCAAAGGCCGAACCACAAAACTATTACTACCACCTTGCATATAATCAACAGGAGAAGAGCCATCCACAGAAATTTTATATCTAGCATGTAACTGCACTTTACCAGCATCCAGATAAGTTAAATAAAACGTTGCCGCATTATTATTTTTATCACCAAAATCTAGTTCAACAGAAGTATAGGTATTAGGTTCTGCTGCATCTAGAGTGCTTATACTGGTGCTATTGATCATAACGGTTTTACTTTTACAAATAGCGGGATCAATACATTTTGCTACTAATTCAATAGGTTTATCATCAATTAAGGCAGCTTCACATGCTCCACTTACAGGATTCGTTTTTATTGCTTGTAAAGATAAAGTCGAAGAGTTATAGCCTACATTCGATGGTTTTCCAGATAACTGCGCTGGAATACCATTCGAGTTTATGCTATTTGTAAACTGAAATCCTGTATCAGCAAAGTCCAAGTTACAACTAGCAACGCTGCCATCAAAACATACTGTTGGTAATGACGTTCCTAATAGCGATAACAAGGTACTATCCTTAATCGTATATGGAATGTAGGCCTTACCAGTACCAGGGTCTGTAGAGGAGACAGGGACAGTTACAGAACGAGATCCTGTAGCTTTAACATCGAGTAGCACTAAAGTATCATTACTTAACACACAAGTAGCACCGTCGGTATTGGTACAAGCACTAATCGTAACTTCTTCAGCTTCACAGGTTAAACCTTGCCCATCGTGACTAATTTCATAATGATGAATGACAGGAGTAGGGTCTGAGCATGTGCTGCCGAATACCTGTACTTCACCTAACTGCATGCTGTTAGCACTACTTTTATTTTTGACTGAGGGGAAATACAGTAAATAAGAAGTGTATGAAGAGGTATTTGTAAACGAAATAGTTTGAGAGTTTAAGTCGTCAAGTGCACTATTCCCATTGCTATTACGCGATACTGGTAAAGTAAGGTTTCCTTCGGATAAGAGATAAAAATCTGAAAGATAATGTTTAGAGCCACTAATACTTTTGTTTGTACCATATAGTTCATAACTAGCAGGATCACGCGATCCAAAATCGTTTGCAGTCCAAAACTTAATGGCATCCACAATTGAACAACCAATGTTAGGCGTAATGATAGCACCGGTATTATGCTCACCAAAATTAAGATATTTCTGCCCTACATCATCAATTAAATGTTCAGGGCCTTCATTGTTCGGCCACTGATTATTTCCATTACCGACAGTACCAATGTGAAAGTTCACCCCCTTTAATTGGCCACCAAGTATACCGTCTAAAGATGAGAATATTGGCGTTTTCAGTGTAGGAACAACTGTATAATCAACAATTAACAACGGAGCCTTATTACGTCGACCATCATATGATTCAGCGGTACGCTGACAACTTGAGCCTGTACAGCCCGAACCAGGCTCAACGATCAGTACAAGGTTATTTTTGGCCACCCAACCTGATCTATCCACAATCTCTTGAATAATAGTACTAATATCGGGGGTTTGATGTGTCTCGTTTTTACGGTTCCATCTTGAAGGGGCCCAACTGACAGAGGCGGCCGTTTTCGTTCTATCACTGATATTGCCATTATTGTTCTCGAATCGATCAGGACTATCGTAATCTTGTCCGAAGATCACAAGATTAGTAGTGCCGCTATCGGTTTCATCCACGGTAAATTCAATATAGGCAGAATTAATTATTGCCCCTTGTGGAATATCAACCCTTTGAAAGCGCATGCCAACGATTTGCAAGCCACTTACATAACCGTCATAACCGAATTCAAGGTCGGTACTATTCCTATACATATCACCATCACGGATCCGCTCTTCAGCATCATCATTACTGGAACTAACTCTAACCCGCTCAGTTTCGCCGAACGCAGAGGCTGAAAATATTGATAAAAACCACAGCAGAGTAACAGTCAGATAATATGAATTTCTGTTTTTAACATTCATCCGTGATAAGCCCTCATTTGTTCCAGTGTACAATTCAGATCCAGTTTTCAGTAGCTATTTTTCAGATTGTGTCCGCAATCGTAATACCAAAGCATTTCGACAACAATTGATTGTAAAGTATTAGAAAGCAAAAAGCCCGTAACACATTGAAGTGTTACGGGCTTTTCTAATCTGGTCGGTGATAGAGGATTCGAACCTCTGACCCCCTGGTCCCAAACCAGGTGCGCTACCAAGCTGCGCTAATCACCGAGAGTCTTGTTTTACATCGAGAAGAGATGGGGCGACTGATGGGATTTGAACCCACGACAACCGGAATCACAATCCGGGGCTCTACCAACTGAGCTACAACCGCCATTTATCATTCATTACACCACCACTATATTAACTATAATGGTGCGTCCGAGAGGAGTCGAACCTCCGACCTCACCCTCCGGAGGGGCGCGCTCTATCCAACTGAGCTACGGACGCATAAACAATATCTTACGTCCAACCATCAACCTCGTCTAGGCAAATCCGTTTATTCCGAGGCAAAATGTCGGATAACCACCTTGCCTGTATCTTTTATAACCAAGTAAAATGCAACAAACACTGTTACAACTATTTAACCTAAGGCTAGGTAAGGATATAATGCCTGACAGCAGTAGGAATTTATTATAACAAAAGTCATCCACAGACTGACAATACCATTAATTAGGGAGCTAAAAAGAGCATGTATAAATTACGAAATATTCTAATCACTTTAACAGCATCATTGCTATTTACATTCACCGTAAACGCTGGCCACAACTCTCCTGAAGCAGTTGCAGAACGCATTGCACCAGTTGGTCAGGTATATCTACCCGGTGAACTTGCTCCAGTTGTTGCAAAAAGCACAGCACCAGCAGCACCACGTTCTGGTGAACAAGTTTATACGGCTACTTGTAACATGTGTCACGGTAGTGGCCTTGCTGGCGCACCAATTAAAGGTAACGCCGAGCAATGGGCTCCACGTATTGCAAAAGGTAAAGACACACTTTATCGCCATGCAATCGAAGGTTTCAATGGCGCGATGCCAGCACGTGGTACTTGTTCAACCTGTTCTGATGACGAATTACAAGCCGCGGTTGATTACATGATCCAAGGCCTGTAACACCATGGCTAAATAACGTTATAACAAAAATATTCAGCGCTAAATCCGTTATAACGACAAGTACTTTCGATAAAGCCACTAATTTATTTAGTGGCTTTTTTTGACCCACAGCTATCCACTGCTAGACTTTATTACTATAAAACTTAGTTTTTAAGTGATTAAAGACCATTAGGATACCGACTGTGAGCAAGGATCGTCTCCCAAACCAACAACCAGCAAATAACACCGAGCTAATTAGTTTAGCCTTATCTCATTCTTTACGAACGCAACGTGCCTTATTTTTAACACAGCTAAAATCGGCCTTACAAGAGTTGCAGCAGACCCAACGCAGCTTCGTGCTCTTGCTGATCAAGGTTGATAATATCGCCGAGGTTGAACAAAGCTTTGGCAGTGAACTCAGTAATAAATTAATTACGATCATCCAAACCCATTTACAATCATTAACGTCGAGTAATGACTGCTTAGTTAACTTACAAGGTGACGAGTTTGCCTTATTAAAAACAGATATCACCGATGCCGATAGCGCCATTGATCTGGCAAAGGAAATTCAGTCACAGTTTCGGTTTAGTTTTCAAGTTAACAATTATAAAATTCTCTGCAGTAGTAGTATCGGCATTAGCTTACAGCAAGCACCGCATTCTGTTAGCCAAGTATTAAAAGATGCCGATATCGCCCTAAAAAATGCACGACACCAAGGCTTTGGTCAATATCACCTTTCCACCGCATTACCAACACCAATGAAAAACACCCAAGGCATACTGCAGCAAGAGAAGCTCACACGCGCTATTATTAACAACGATATATTACCTTACTACCAACCCATTATTCAATTAAACAGCAATCAACTGATCGGCTTTGAAGTAATTGCCCATTGGCATGAGAAAGACCAGAACGGTGATAATAATTTTATCTCATTAGCAGAGAACACCGATATTATCATCGCGCTCGATTTACATATTATTAATCAAGCCTGCTTACAGCTCAAAAAGTGGCATAGCTCCCACAGAGATAATCAACAAATCATATTAACCATGAACTTATCAGCCAAGCACCTTCTTCTTAATGGTGCTGTTGAACATTTAATTTTTATTATTCAGCAACAACAGATCCCCCCGCATCGCCTGGTATTTGAATTTAGGGAACAGGAATTCATGCTGCACAATAAATTTGCCATCCGTGCGTTAGAAAAATTGCGGCAAATTGGGGTGAAAGTGGGGTTAGATGATTTTGGTACCGGTTTTAGTTCGCTAAACGCTTTTTTTCAGTATCCAATTGATTTTGTCAAAATAGACAGCCGTTTTACCAATCGTATGCTGATGTCCAAAAAAGACTTGTCATTAATTCGGGTAATTAGGGATATTAGTCACGATATGGGGTTTAAGGTGATTGTAGAAGGTATTGAGACCCAGCAGCAACACGCAAAGTTAGTGGAGTTAGGCTGCGAGTTTGGCCAAGGCAGTTATATCGCTCAGCCAATGGATTACATGCAAGTTAATCGCTTATTAGATCTCTAATAAGCGAGCTTAAATCGATACGTCGAAGCCAGTGTGAGTTTGCTATTTATTAAATAACGCTCTTAGATTCGCCACGCCTCGTTTACCTTTTGCTTGTTTTTCTACTGGCGAATCCGGTTTTTTACGTAAGTCCCATTCGAGGTCATCTTGTGGTAACTCTAACAAGAAACGGCTTGGTTCCGGCTTCACTACTTCACCAAACTGACGGCGCTCTTTACAAAGCATCATGAATAATACTTTTTGCGCACGGGTGATACCCACGTAGGCCAAACGGCGCTCCTCTTCGACATTCGGATCATCATCAATCGAGCTTTGATGCGGTAATATGCCCTCTTCCATACCCACCATGAATACGTACGGATATTCCAGTCCTTTAGAGGCATGGTAAGTCATTAACTGCACTTGATCAGAATCGTCTTCTTCTTCGTTGCGTTCCAGCATGTCACGCAAGGTTAGGCGAGTAACAACCTGCGCCAACGTCATCTCTTCATCAAGATCATCGCCCTTGAGCATTTCAGTCACCCAGCGATACAGCTCTGAAACATTCTTCATGCGCATTTCAGCGGCTTTAGCACTGGTACTGGTTTCGTATAACCAATCTTCGTAATGAATATCACGCACCATGTCACGTACCGCATCAATGCTATCGCTACGCTGTTCCTGATCGGCTAATTCCACTAACCAACGGGTAAAACCACGCACCGCAAGTAAACCACGTCCCGTCAGGGTTTGCTCTAAGCCCATTTCGAAACTAGCAGCGAACAAGCTAATATTACGCATGTTGGCGTAATTGCCTAATTTTTCTAATGTTGTCGGGCCAATCTCACGACGAGGTACGTTCACCACACGTAAAAACGCATTATCATCATCCGGGTTCACGAGTAACCGCAGATAAGCCATCATATCTTTGATCTCGGCACGCGAGAAGAATGATGTACCACCACTGATCTTATACGGAATACGGTTAGTCATTAGCGCTTTTTCAAATAACCGCGACTGATGATTACCACGATATAAGATCGCATAATCTTTATAGTCACTGCGCGCCATAAACTTGTGTGCAAGTAGTTCTGATACTACTTTTTCAGCTTCATGCTCTTCATTTTTAGTGGTGAATACTTTAATCGGCTCACCATAACCAAGCTCGCTGAATAAGCGTTTATTAAATTCATGGGGATTATTATCAATTAAGATATTTGCCGCTTTCAAAATTCTTTGGGTCGAACGGTAGTTTTGTTCGAGCTTCACCACTTTCAAACCCGGAAAATCTTTTTGCAATAATGTCAGATTTTCAGGTCGAGCACCACGCCATGAATAAATTGACTGATCATCATCACCGACCACAGTAAACTTTGCACTTTGGCCAACAATTAACTTCACCAGTTCATATTGACTGGTATTGGTATCTTGGTATTCATCCACGAGTAAATAGCGGATCTTGTTTTGCCAGCGTTCGCGTACTTCTTCATTTAAGCGTAATAACAGTGTTGGCATCATGATGAGATCATCAAAGTCCAAGGCGTTATACGCTTTCATATGACGGAGGTAGTCGTCGTAACACTGCGCAAATAATTTGTCTTGGGGCATCTGCGCACGCGCAATGGCTTGCGGCGGCAATACCAACTCATTCTTCCAATTCGAAATAGCACTGCGCAATTGGTCGATAAGCTCTTTATCTTCTTCTAGCGTATCTTGGGTAAGTTCTTTTAATAATGCCAACTGGTCTTGATCATCAAACAAGGTAAATGCCTGTTTTATACCTAAGGTTTTATATTCTTTACGAATAATATTTAACCCTAAGGTATGAAACGTCGATACCATTAACCCTTTTGCTTCCTTCTTACCTAATGTCTTGGCAATACGTTCTTTCATTTCGCGCGCCGCTTTATTGGTAAAGGTTAGCGCAGCAATATTACAGGCCTTGTAACTGCAGTTTTGTACCAGGTGGGCAATTTTGGTGGTAATAACACGGGTTTTACCACTGCCAGCACCAGCGAGTACTAAACACGGACCAGAAATATATTTTACAGCTTCATCCTGACGGGGATTCAATTTCATAAGGGCAACACCAGACTAAAACATTAGGAAAAGAGGTAGAAATTAGATTGTAGCAAATTTAACATAAAAAAAATGCCAGTTATAAATAACTGGCATTTTCTATACATCGAATACGCAATCAAGAATTACTTGATTTTGCCTTCTTTGTACATAACGTGCTTGCGAACTACAGGATCAAACTTTTTGATCTCCATTTTCTCAGGCATGTTTTTTTTGTTTTTAGTAGTGGTATAGAAGTGACCAGTACCAGCAGATGAATTCAAACGAATTTTATCGCGCATAATATAGCTCCTTAAACCTTCTCACCACGGGCACGCATTTCAGCAAGAACTGAATCGATACCCTTTTTATCAATAATACGCATACCTTTACAAGTAAGACGTAACTTTACAAAACGGTTTTCGCTCTCAACCCAGAAACGGTGTGTATGTAGGTTTGGCAAGAAACGGCGACGTGTGCGGTTTTTTGCGTGAGAAACGTTGTTACCAACAGCTGGTTTTTTACCAGTAACTTGGCATACTTTTGACATAGTGTGCTCCAATAACTTCAAATATAAGTGTCTACATAGTCGCATTTGAAGCTACTAGGTATACTTTTAATGCTCGGTTTATACAGTAAACCCAGACACAAATCAATAATAGTGCAAAATATCACCATCTTTAATCACATGGAAACAGCGCTAAAAACAAACGTCAACGGTTGATTTGTGAACACAAATGCAATAAAACAGTTTAAAACACAAAATAAAGGCCAAAAACAAGCAATAAAAATTAAATCATAATAATTGAAAAAAGTATTTCAATTCGTCTAAATGGACAAATGCGCAAGGCCTTCTTTCAGGTTATAATCCCCATTCCTTGATAGTGAGTTTACACCATGCTTAACGATATAGAATTAACCGACCTTAGACAACAATTCCCCGTATTATCGCAACAAGTGAATGATCACCCATTAATTTACTTAGATAATGCCGCCACAAGCCAAAAACCCTTGTGTGTTCTCGAGGCGATTAATACCTATTATCGTGACATTAATGCCAATGTCCACCGCGCGTCACATGCACTCAGCGCGCAAGCCACATCTGCCTATGAAAATGCCCGAGATACCTGCGCGCAATTTATTAATGCTAATAGCAGTAAAGAGATCATTTGGACGCGTGGCACCACCGAAGCGATTAACTTAGTTGCCAACTGTTTAACCACCAGTATTCAGGCCGGTGATGAGATCATCATTTCCACCTTAGAGCATCACGCCAATATCGTGCCTTGGCAAATGCTGGCACAACGCACAGGCGCCATCCTCAAGATTATTCCGCTGTTACCGTCAACCGACATAGATATACAGGCCTATAAGCAATTACTCAGCGATAGAACCAAATTAGTGGCGGTTAGCCATGTCTCTAATGCCATCGGTACCGTGAACCCGATTGAAGACATCATTGCGTTAGCCAAGCAAACGGGTGCGAAGGTATTAATCGACGGCGCCCAAGCTATTTCGCATTGGGAGGTTGACGTGCAAGCCCTCGGTTGTGATTTTTATGTGTTCTCTGGGCATAAAATGTATGGTCCTACTGGTATCGGCGTGCTCTGGGGTAAAGAAGAAGCGCTTAATCAACTGCCGCCTTGGCAAGGCGGTGGCGAAATGATTAAAACGGTAAGCTTTGCACAAACCACTTATAACGAGCTACCATTTAAATTTGAAGCCGGTACCCCCAACATTGCTGGTGCGATCAGTCTGGCGCGCGCCATGACGTTTCTAACCAGTTACGATCGACAAGTGCTGGCTGCTCACGAAGCCGAATTACTGGCCTACACCACAGCACAACTCGAAAATATGCCGCGCATTAAGATTATTGGTTCGCCACAACATCGTGCCGGCGGCGTCAGCTTTATTATGGGTGATGCGCATAATAGTGATGTGGGGATGCTGTTGGACTTACAAGGCATTGCGGTTCGCACCGGTCATCACTGTGCACAACCTCTGATGCAGAGCCTTAATTTATCCGGCACCATCCGCGTGTCGTTGGCTATTTATAATACCAAAGCAGAAATAGACTTCTTTATTAAAGCATTGAATGAACTACAAGATTTACTCTAATCTGTTACCGTATCTAGAGCATCGTTATTGTAATGAATAACAGATTAACTTTATCCTGCCAGGCTGCAAGTCTGGTTAGCAATACAGGAATGATCATGACCGATTTCTCGTCGAGCCCATTTGGCAACGAAATTACCAGTACCGATGTAATGACGTTATTAACCGCACAAGCTGGCTGGCAAAATAAATACCGCCAATTAATTTTGCTTGGTAAAAAGATCCCAGCGTTAACGGATGACTATAAAGTAGCAGAAAATCAAATTAAAGGCTGTGAAAGTCAGGCGTGGATAGTATTTAGTTGCGATAATGACGGACGTTTATGGTTTGGTCTGGATTCAGATGCGCGTATTGTAAAAGGGTTAATGGCGACGCTATTAGCAGCAGTGAATGGCAAAACGCGCGTTGAAATCGCGGCATTTGATATTGATGGCTATTTTACTCAGCTTGGTTTTATGCAACAGCTTAGCCCTTCTCGTGGCAATGGCTTAAAAGCCGTGATAGCAGCAATACAAGCGGCTTAATCGGCCGACATCAAGTGGTGAATCAATGTTCACCACTTGATCAAGTCACTCTATATTAATCAAACCTTAATCAAACCTTAATCAAAAAAACTAGCTAAGCATTACTTCTGCAAGTTTTTAACGATCAGAGCAGTCCCCATACCGCCACCAATACACAGTGATGCTAAACCATAGTCGACACCTCGTTTTTGCATTTCGTGTAATAACGTTACCGTAATACGACCACCAGATGCACCCAACGGATGACCTAATGCGATAGCGCCACCGTTGACATTGGTCTTATCGGCAAACCAATCCATATCCACATTGTGTGCTTGAGTCAGATTCGTCATTACCCCTAACGCTTGCGCAGCAAAGGCTTCATTTAGCTCTAACAACTCCATCTGCTCTAATGACATATCAGCACGTTTAAGCGCTTGTTCAATCGCCGGTACTGGACCTAGTCCCATCACTTGCGGATCGACGCCACCTTGACCATAAGCAATTAATTCAGCCATTGGTTCTAAACCATATTTTTCCACGGCCGCTTCTGACGCTAAGATGATCGCAGCGGCACCATCATTGATACCCGATGCATTTGCCGCGGTTACTGAACCGTCCGCTTTAAATGCCGGACGTAGCTTCGCTAAACCTGCAACACTGGCATTATCTTTTGGATATTCATCCGTGGCGAAACTTTGTGTTTGGCGACGTACTTTCACTTCAACCGGTACTATCTCGTCAACAAAACGGCCTGCCGCAATGGCAGCAACCGCTTTGTGTTGGCTACCAACGGCAAAGGTATCTTGTTGCTCACGGGTTAAACCAAACTGCTCAACGATATTTTCTGCCGTCATGCCCATGTGGTAATTATTAAATACGTCGGTCAAACCATCATTAACCATGGCATCAACCATGGTCATGTTACCCATTTTAGAACCAAAGCGCGTTTTTGCGGGCATCAAATAAGGAATGTTAGACATGCTTTCCATGCCTGCTGCCACCACGATATCGGCATCACCGGCTTTAATATGCGCCGCACCATCCATAATCGTTTTCATGCCACTGCCACAGATCATATTTAACGTATAAGCAGGCACACTAGCAGGAATACCCGCTTGCATCGCCGCTTGACGGCCTGGCCCCATGCCTTGTCCTGCACTAATCACATTACCAACAATCACTTCATCAACGTGCTCTGGATTAACCTTTGCGGCTGCCAATGCGCCTTTGATCGCCGTAGCACCTAACGTAGCGGCGTCAACACCCGCTAAGCTACCGCCGAAACTACCCAGCGCTGTACGTTTTGCTGCAACGATAAATACTTTACTCATACCTTGTTTCCTTACTTGATGTGATCAGTTTATTTTTTCAAACATATGTTTGAATTGTATCACAAGTGATTAACATAACCGAATTTAGCCCGAGCAAAGCTAAGCGATAGGGAAAAGCCACGAGCGCGATTTTAAGGTAAGCGTATAAGGTAGCGGTTATAACGTAAGGGATTTAGTGAGGCAAAAAATAGAGGATGGCTTTAAATAACATAAAACCAGCGAATACAAGGTGTATCAGCTGGTTAAACGCGTTTACTCAATACCGTTATTCAGGTCGATAACGCGCTTCTCTTTCGGCTAATTTTTTCAATACCCGCGAAGCCGCAATTAAACCAAAGCTAGCCGTCACCGCGGTTGAAGAGCCGAAGCCACTTGAACAATCCATGCCCGTGGCGCCGTCAAGGAAGTTCTTGGTCGAACATACTTCGCCATCAGTACCTGGGTAAATTAATTGCTCGGTTGAGAATACACATTCAATACCAAATCGACTGGTTGGGTTCTTACTGAAGTTATGCAAACGGCGCAGATCAGAGCGTACTTTCGCAGCTAAAGGATCTTGATGTGTTCGAGATAAATCCAGCACTTGGATTTGGGTCGGATCGATTTGACCACCCGCAGCGCCAATGGTAATGCATTTTATTTTTTGTCGATTACAGTGCGCTAACAGTGCCGTTTTTGAACGTACGCTATCAATCGCATCAATCACATAATCAAAATCTTTGCTTATGTGCATACCAACATCATCAACCGTGATAAAATCATCGATAGCAGTCACTACACATTCCGGATTAATGGCACGAATACGCGCCGCCATTACATCTATTTTTTGCTTACCTATGGTGTCTTTTAAAGCATGAATTTGACGATTGGTATTAGTCACACAAATATCATCCATGTCGATCAGGGTGATCTTGCCGATGCCTGAACGTGCTAATGTTTCAGCGGCCCAAGAACCCACACCACCAATACCAATCACACACACATGTGCTTGACTAAAAAATTGCAGTGCTTTAACGCCATATAAACGTGCAATACCACCAAAACGATTGTCATATTCGGCCGACATACCTTACCTCAAATAAAACCAAAGGCGCATTATACCGATAACACCAGGTAACTACAAAAAGGATAGAACGTTTAGTTTAATTTGATTGAAATCAAATTAAACTGTGATAATTAATCATTGTAAAATGCATATTGAATTGCATAAAACAATAAAAAACGAGCTACCTTCACCCCTATAAATGCATGCTTAACCAAAATAAAAGCATATTAAAACAATAGAGAATAAATAAATATTTCCCAAGCCTTTTAGTTAAAAGCCCTGCTAATTATATAATAAAATCCAATCTTCATTGGCGCATTTTTTACCAGTTGCATAAATTTGCAACTATTCAATAAAAATATCCACAAGCAAACTAATTACAAAAACACCTACCACTTAAGAGATGGTTACATCCTTTAAAATGTGATCACTTAGTAATTATACAAAGCCAAACTGCATTATTATTTCAGCTAAATCTTCTGCCTTTAATTTGGATAAATGATAATGAACATATCATATTTTATTTATAGATACCGTCTATCACCCACATTCTTGTTCTCATTTCTACTACCTAAAAACCCCAATTCTAATTGCTAAAAATTTAATGTTGTACCCGATATTGGTATAACAAATAGCGAGGATAAAAGATGACAACATCAACTTTAGAGAAAGAAAAAAAAGGCTTTTTTGCTAATTTAAAATTCCCATCGGCTTATACAATTCTATTTGCACTTATTGCCATTGTAGCCCTAATGACTTGGATTATACCGGCGGGTCAATACGATAGAGTCATGAATGAAGACATAGGTAAAGAAGTGCCGGTCACAGGCACATATCATGCGGTTGAGAATAATCCACAAGGGTTTGTGGATATCGTGCTTGCTCCTATCGATGGTTTTTACGATCACAATACCTATGCTGCTGCGGCAATTGATGTCTCTCTTTTCATTCTTATTATTGGTGGTTTTCTTGGGCTAGTAACAAAAACTGGCGCAATTGATGCGGGTATTGAGCGGGTGACGACGCGCTTAAATGGTCGTGAAGAATTGATGATCCCGATTCTAATGGCAATGTTTGCTGCCGGCGGTACTATTTACGGTATGGCTGAAGAGTCATTACCATTTTACTCGCTGATCGTGCCCGTCATGCTTGCCGCTCGTTTTGATTCGGTGGTGGGTGCCGCAACAGTATTGTTAGGTGCGGGCATTGGTGTATTAGGCTCCACGATAAACCCATTTGCGACGGTTATTGCAGCTAATACTGCAGGTATCCCTTTTACTGATGGCATGTTTTTACGTATCGCTACCTTAGCTATCGGTTGGTTAATCTGTGTGATTTACGTCATGCGTTATGCAAAAATGGTAAAAGCCGATCCAACAAAATCTATTATGTTTGATAAACGTGAAGAACATATCGCGCATTTCTTAGGAAATAAATCAGATGAAAAATTAGAATTTACAACAACCCGTAAACTAATTCTAATGATCTTCGTCGCTTCTTTCGCAATCATGATTTACGGCGTTGCCGTGGCAGGTTGGTGGATGGCTGAAATTTCAGGTCTATTCTTAGTTGCAGCCATTATCACCGGTCTCGTCGCTCGGATGAGTGAAGAAGAACTCACATCTAGTTTTATTGATGGTGCTCGCGACCTACTGGGTGTTGCTCTCATTGTTGGTATTGCCCGTGGCATCGTAGTGATCATGGACCGAGGCATGATCACTGATACCATTCTCAATACCGCTGAAATGGCGATCTCTGGTTTATCTGGTATTGTCTTTATCAATGTCATGTTTTGGATTGAAATATTACTTTCATTCTTAGTACCATCAACATCTGGATTAGCGGTTTTAACCATGCCGATCATGTCTCCATTAGCGGATTTTGCTTCTGTTGGCCGCGATTTAGTGGTAACAGCGTTCCAATCAGCTTCTGGTATTGTGAACTTAATTACCCCGACGTCTGCCGTTGTAATGGGAGGCTTAGCCATTGCCAAAGTACCTTATGTACGTTGGTTAAAATGGGTAGCCCCACTCATTGCTATATTGACTATTTTAGTGATGGCGATGCTCAGTATTGGCGTCATCCTATCTTAATTTAAAGCTAAGAAATTAGCATTATTGACAATTAAAATACCCTTCCCATCTCAAGGAAGGGTTTTTTTTTGCCTCTCTCTAAGCACTTATGAACGTCCTTGATACTTTATCACCGCGCCTTTATCTACGCTTATTTTCTCAGTTAACGCCTTCATATGTTGCGCTTTACTTTGGCAAGACGCGCTATAGATCTCAGTGTCCATATTGGTTGCATTAAACTTACCCTCAGCACACCAGAATTGCTGTTAAAAATACAGCGGAATACTCATTTTACACTTCAAACCACGTGCAATTATCGACCTTAATATCGCGAAGCGAATAGAGAATATCGCCTTATTATACAAACAACGAAAACAGCAAGATTTAAAGCAATAATAACCCCAAATAAAAACATGATCGGACTAGCAAATTAGCAACGAAAAACCACCTACCTATTTAGATATATACTCACTTCAACTGCATAAATTTTAACGATTCAAATAGTTCTTTAAAACCAACAAAAAAAGAGAGTAAGCAAATACTTTAAAATCAAAAGCTTAATAAAAAAACCGACAAAAAAACAGCTTTAGCATAATAACACCAAGTTTTCCCAAGCATAATAAAACACATTTAAATCAACTAGTTACATACTATTAACAATATAAAAGTGTGACTAAGATCGAAGATTGACAGAACCTATATCGTATACTGCACACATCAACTTAAAGCATGAATAGAAACAATAAATATTCAAAATAAATTTAAACTTTCACATAACTAATCGTATTTCATAAACGCTTTAGCGAAGGATAAAATTATGAGTAACTTATATGTAGGTTCTGAAGTCGGTCAATTACGTCGCGTTCTAGTTCACCGTCCAAGACGCTCACTAAGCCACTTAACACCATCTAACTGCCACGACTTATTATTTGATGACGTACTAGCAGTAGAGCGTGCAGGTAAAGAACATGATGTGTTTACAAAGACATTACGTGATCAAGGCGTAGAAGTATTACTTCTCACTGACCTTCTTGCTGATACATTAGCAATTCCAGAAGCTAAAGAGTGGCTGTTAACAAGTCAAATATCTGATTACCGCTTAGGTGCTACATTCGCTAATGACGTACGCTGTTACTTAGGTGACTTACCAAACATCGACCTTGCTAAAATCTTAACTGGTGGTTTGTCTTACGCTGAAATGCCAATGAAATCATCTTCTATGATGCAAGGCATACACGCGCCAACAGACTTCATCATTGAACCACTACCGAATCACCTATTTACTCGTGATACATCTTGCTGGGTATATGGTGGCGTTTCTATCAACCCAATGGCTAAAGCGGCTCGTCAACGTGAAACTAACCACGTTCGTGCAATCTATCGCTGGCACCCAATCTTCGCTGGTGCTGACTTCATTAAGTACTACGGTAATGAAGAAAAAATGTACGACAACTCTACAATCGAAGGCGGCGACGTACTGGTTATTGGTAAAGGCGCTGTACTTATTGGTATGTCTGAGCGTACCACACCTCAAGGTGTTGAACAGCTAGCATCAGGTCTATTCAAGCACGGTCAAGCAAAGCAAGTTATTGCAATGCAACTTCCTAAACACCGTTCTTGCATGCACTTAGATACAGTAATGACGCACTTGCGTGAAGATACATTCTCTGTTTACCCAGAAGTGGTTCGTAAAGATGTGCAATGCTGGAGCCTAACAGGTGATGAGTCTGGCGCAGTTAACGTGAAAGAAGAAGGTTACTTCGTTACTGCTATCGAAAAAGCACTAGGCGTAGGCCAGCTAAACCTAATCACAACAGGCGGTGACAGTTTCACTGCAGAACGTGAACAATGGAATGATGCCAATAACGTACTAACGGTGAAACCTGGTGTAGTAATTGGTTACGAAGGTAACTCTCACACTAACGAAAAATACGATAAAGCAGGTATTACCGTACTACCAATCCCTGGCGATGAACTCGGTCGCGGTCGCGGTGGAGCTCGCTGCATGAGTTGCCCAATTGAACGTGACGGTATCTAACAATTTAATTCATTGAGATAAATTATTATGACTAAAAAAACTGTTGTTGTAGCCATAGGTGGAAATGCACTGTTACGTCGTGGCGAGCCATTAGAAGCAGAGATTCAACGTAAAAATATCGCAACGGCTGCTCAGGCAATTGCTGAAATAGCCAAAGAATATAATGTTGTACTAGTACATGGTAACGGCCCACAAGTTGGTTTACTGGCACTACAAGGGTTGGAATATAAAGCTGTAAACCCTTATCCGCTTGATGTTTTAGGCTCTGAAACTCAAGGTATGATTGGCTACATTTTAATGCAGGAACTTAAAAATATACTGCCTGAACAGAATGTATCTTGCTTACTGACGCAGATGAGTGTTGATCCCAATGATCCTGCGTTTGCAGATCCGACGAAACCGATTGGTCCAGTTTATGCGGAAAAAGAAGCGCGTGAATTAGCAGAAAAACATAACTGGATTATCAAACCAGATGGTGAATATTTCCGCCGCGTAGTACCGAGCCCACAGCCGACTGGCATTATTGAAAATGACGCAATTGCAGCCTTAATCCAACAGCAGCATTTAGTCATCTGTACTGGCGGCGGCGGCATTCCAGTAAGACATGAAAATGGCAAATTAGTCGGTGTAGAAGCCGTTATTGATAAAGATATGTCAGCAGCTTATCTCGCCAGACAACTCCAAGCAGACGCGTTGCTGATTCTAACGGATGCTGATGCTGTCTTTATTGATTGGGGCAAACCAACCCAAACAGCGTTGCGTTCAACAACACCGGCTGAACTCGCACAATATAGCTTTGATGCGGGCTCTATGGGACCAAAAATTGAGGCCTCTTGTGAGTTCATTAAGCAAGGTGGCAAGTTTGTCGGAATTGGTGCTTTAGATGCGGGCTTACGCATCTTGAAAGGCGAAGCTGGTACCAACATAACGGCAGATTAATTCGTTTCAACATATCAAGAGTATTCGCGGCTACATAGCCTACGCAGTAGCCGCCAACCTAATTATAAAAAGGATAACATTATGTCTTTCAATCTACGTAACCGTAACTTCTTAAAATTACTTGATTTCACACCTCGCGAAATCCAGCACATGCTTGAATTATCTGCAGAATTAAAAAAAGCAAAATATAACGGTTATGAACAACCGCGCTTAACAGGCAAAAACATTGCGCTTATTTTCGAAAAAAGCTCCACTCGTACACGTTGTGCTTTCGAAGTAGCCGCACACGATCAAGGCGCTCAAGTAACTTATCTCGGTCCTTCAGGTTCACAAATCGGCCATAAAGAATCAATGAAAGATACAGCCCGTGTGTTAGGCCGCATGTACGACGGTATTGAATATCGTGGTTTTGGTCAAGAAATCGTTGAAGAACTTGGTGCTCACGCTGGCGTACCGGTATGGAATGGCTTAACAACTGAATTCCATCCTACACAAATTCTAGCTGATTTTTTAACAATGCAAGAACACGCTCAAGGCAAACAGTTACATGAAGTTGCTTTCGCTTATCTGGGTGATGCGCAAAATAACATGGGTAACTCATTATTAGTGGGCGCAGCTAAAATGGGTATGGATATTCGTCTTGTGGCACCAGAAGCATTCTGGCCTAATGCGGAACTTGTCGCGCAATGCCGTGAAATAGCAGCAGAAACAGGCGCTAAAATCACCTTAACTGAAGATGTACAAGAAGGCGTCCAAGGTTGTGATTTCCTTTATACCGATGTTTGGGTATCGATGGGTGAATCAAAAGATGCTTGGGATGAACGCGTAAAAATAATGACACCTTATCAAATTAACATGGACATGATCAAACAAACGGGCAACCCAGATGTTAAGTTTATGCATTGCTTACCAGCCTTCCACAATGATGAAACAACTGTCGGAGCCGAAGTAGCTGAGAAATATAATATGAAGGGACTTGAAGTTACTGAAGAAGTTTTTGAATCAAAACATTCTATTGTTTTTGATGAAGCTGAAAACCGCATGCATACCATTAAGGCCATTATGGTTGCGACCTTAGGTCAATAACACTCAATAATTAACACTTGAAAATCCAAGTATGCATGTAAGTTCATGCATACTTTTAGCCTTGATTATCGTACTTATTTTTAATGATCAATTGGCATGATGCAGTGAATATTTTAGGAAGCAAAAAATGACCTTATCGTTCAGCAAGATTTATCTCTCGAATCAACATCAATCACGATTGGTTTCATTATCCAATTGCTAAAAAAAGTCTTCTATTCTAAGAGGACTTTTTTTTACCTGTTTTTCACAAAAATAGGTGATTACATTTATAACTGTATCGAAATAAGGCAGGAGATAGCATGAATAATACTTTGTTTAGAAAGCATATAATTTCCATTCCAGAGTTCAGTAGATATGACCTGGAACTCATTGTGGATACTGCTAGAAAGCTCAAAGCAGACCCCAGCCCAACACTACTGAAAAATAAAGTTATCGCGAGTTGCTTTTTCGAACCATCAACGCGAACACGTTTATCATTTGAAACCGCCGTACAAAGGTTAGGTGGTACCATTATTGGTTTTGACAATGCTGGTAATACTTCATTAGCGAGGAAAGGCGAAACATTATCTGACTCAGTACAAGTCATCGCCTCCTATGTGGATGCCTTTATTATGCGTCATCCACAAGAGGGTGCAGCGCGTTTGGCGTCAGAATTTTCGAATGGCGTACCGGTCATTAATGGTGGTGACGGTTCTAATCAGCATCCGACACAAACCTTACTCGATTTATTCAGTATTTATGAGACACAGGGTTCCCTCGATAATCTAAATATAGCCTTTGTTGGTGATCTCAAATACGGTAGAACCGTACACTCACTCACCCAAGCTCTGGCTAAATTTAATAACACAAAATTCTTCTTTATTTCACCCGATATCTTAGCAATGCCTGATTATATACTGCAAGAATTACGCGATGCAGGTATCGAATACAGTTTACACAGTGATATTGAAAATGTGGTAGAGGAACTTGATGTGCTGTATATGACTCGGGTTCAAAAAGAGCGCTTTGACGAATCAGAATATGCGCACATGAAAGCAGCATTCATTCTGACTGCCGATATGCTAAAAAATGCGCGAGATAACCTTAAAGTGCTACATCCTTTACCACGTATTGATGAGATCACTGTCGAGGTAGACAAAACCAAACATGCTTACTACTTTCAGCAAGCTGAAAATGGTGTTTATGCGCGCGAAGCGCTACTTGCTCTTGTCCTTAATGAACAGTTTTAATTAGGAGAAAACCAGATGATTACAAAAAACCAATTGCAAGTTGAAGCAATTAAAAATGGTTCTGTTATTGACCATATCCCTGCAACTTTAGGGATAAAAATATTAAAACTATTCAACCTAGAAGCTTCAAATCAAAGGGTTACCATAGGTCTAAATTTGCCATCATCAGCACTTGGTCATAAAGATTTAATTAAAATAGAAAATGTATTTCTCAATGAAGATCAAGCCAACCAGTTAGCATTGTATGCTCCCCATGCGACAGTAAACCAAATCGAAAACTATGAGGTTTCAAAAAAATTGAAACTAGCTTTACCTCATGAAATCACAGCTGTGTTTGCTTGTCCAAATAGTAATTGTATTACTCATAATGAACCCGTAGATAGCCACTTTGCTGTTGTGGCAAGTCATGAGACCGTACAATTAAAATGTAAGTATTGTGAGAAAGTATTCTCACGTAAAATCATGACTGAATGTAACTAAAAACATTTCGATGATAATCCTGTAAAAGAAGACATTTACGGGATTATTTGCTCACCAAATACTATATATCCCACATAATACTAATAACTTAATAGACTTAACCTAAAAAAGAATATCTAATTATAGGTACCAGATAAGTCCATCGAGGTATGAATGAATAACACTGAACAATCTACCACCTGTCATTGCGACATAACCGATGCATGTATAAATCTTCTAAAAATAGAGCGATTTCATACTCAGGATGATATTCGTCAACGGCTAATTAAGCTTGGCTATCATCATATTAATCAATCTACAGTATCGAGAATGTTATCGCGTTTGAATGTAATCAAAGTAACTGACGCTTACGGTAAAAAAATATACCGCTTACCATGTGAAGATAAATCGCGACATATCGATGTGTCTGTATCAACCAAGATTGAATTTATCACACATAACCAGTCCGTTGTCGTCATAAAAACGCCTCCCGGTTGTGCTCAACTCATTGCTCGTGTACTTGATCTGAGCCCACACCCCGAAATATTAGGGGCGGTAGCAGGTAATGATATGGTTATGGTTGCGCCTAAAAGCATCAATCGAATCGAAGACTGTGAGCACGTTGTTAGACTACTCCTTGGGCAACCAAATACTGAATCAATAAACTAACTATCTTTATTGATTCATGTGATTAATCTAATAGCTCTTTCTAAAAATAATATTTAGACTAATAATTTAGCTGAACGGATTTACGCTATGTTTAATCTATTGACTTCGACTCTGGCTTCACAAACCCGCTTATGGGCAGGTACCAAAGCGGCAAAAACCACGATTAATGATCAAGATCCGTTAATCATGTATGACAACGAAGCCGACCCACTTTGTCGCTTAGTACGTGAAGCAATTTCCGAATTGAATCTGGATGTGCTTATTATTCCTTGCCCAAAAGGCGGAGTGCGTCACAAGCAACAACTGCAAGAAATGTACAGTACAGATAAAATTCCATTCTTAATTGATAAAAACACTCAGACCATCTTAAATTCAGCGTCTGAGATCATCAGTTATTTATACAAGCATTATGGTAATTGCAGTGCACCTATTCGTTTACGCGCGAATATTTTTAATTACGCCACTTCCACTAGCGCATCGCTAATCCGCTGGAATGCCGGCAAAACCAAAAAACCAGCATTAGAGCCAACCGACCCACTGGTATTATACAGTTTTGAAAGTAGCCCTTATTCACGCCCTGTTCGTGAGACGTTATGTGAATTAGAACTGCCATATTTATTGGTGAATTTAGGTAAGCAGCAATTTGGTGAGCTCGGCCCTGCAACAAGACGCTTAAGTCCAGGTGAATATAGCCCATTGCCAGAAACCAAGCGCAGCGCATTTTTGGCTGAGCACGGCACAGTACAAGTCCCATTCTTAAAAGATCCTAATACCGATGTGGATATGTTTGAGTCAAAAGCAATAGTGAAATATCTCATTACGACTTACGCAATCTAGGTTAATGTAGTCCAATTATTAGCATGTATAACAATTGATATACATGCTAACAACAGCTCAAACATAGATAACACCCCCCACTTTAAATCCAAGATTACACACGCCATTACCAATGGTAAATGCCGTTTTAAAGCACATCTTCAAGTTAAGTGCAGACATGCTGATTTTCTGAATAGGTGAATAGGTGAATAGGTGAATAGGTGAATAGGTGAATAGCTAGTCATCTATAAATTTCCACATACTGTGAAGGATAAGTACTATATTTTCCTGTTAATTGACTAATTTAAGGCTTTATCCCGCCCCCCTGTCAAATAGCCTCTCGCGTAAAAATATGATCCAGTTAGCAAATCATTAAAAACAAAAATGTACTACTTTATGTATATATACGCAGTTAACCTGCATAATATTTAGCAATTTAAGTTATTAACCTAACAATAACAAATTTGTACAATATCAAATTTAATAGAATCAATAATTTAAATAACAATGCCGTATTTATACTGCTATAAGGCCATAATAAAAACATTAGCACGCATAATAAAACACTTCAAAATCAATTAGATACAAATTACCAAATAATTCACTTTGTGATTAAGTTCAAAGATTGTTCATCCCTATTACGTATACTCGAGCCAACAACATCGAACTATAATCATATCAAATAGGATAAATATCATATGAATAACGTCATCATAAAAGCGTCAAGAAACACAGAAACTGCACCTCAAAATACAGCATCAACACAAACTGTCGCTTTTTCTCATTACAATAATATTTCAGCGCAATTACCAGTAGATCCTAACACGGGTGAAATTGTAGTGGGTAATATAAAAGATCAGGTAAAGCAGTGCTTAACGAATATTAAAGCGATTATAGAAAGTACTGACCATGTGATGGACGATGTAATTAAACTCACTATCTTCCTGAAGAATATCTCAGATATGGACGCTGTAGACGAAGTTTATGCGTCATTCTTTCAAAGCTACCTTCCAACACGGACAACAGTAGCAATAGCAGCTTTACCTTTGAATGACGCTTTAGTACAAATTGAAGCCCTGATTTCCAACGGTGAAGGTACAGCGCCACAAGCTCCCTGCGCACTTATAAAACTGGCAAGAAATACAGAAAATGCGCCAATAAGTACAACCTCGACACAAACTGTAGCTTTTTCTCATTACAACAATATTTCATCGCAATTACCTATCGATGCAAAAACAGGTGTATTGGTAGCAGGTGGTGTAAAAGAGCAGGCTGCACAGTGTTTAAACAACATCAAAGCCATTTTAGAAAGTATCAATCATGATATGAGCGATATAGTTAAAACCACTATATTCCTTAAAAACATCGCAGATGTTGAAGTTGTAAACGACGTTTGTGCCACGTTTTTTCCAAACTATGTTCCTGCACGAACAGTAGTTAATGCAGCAGCTTTACCGATGGATGCTTTAGTACAAATTGATACATCGATATCACACGGAGATGGTACCCCGCCACAACTTCCTGAAGACACTCGCTTTCTAGTTATAGAAGCAAGCAACACAGAAAATGCACCAACAATGCCATGTTCACACACAGTCGCGTTTTCTCATTACAACCATATTGCAGGTCAATTACCTTTAGATCCAAAAACCAATGCAATGGTATCTGGAGATGTGAAAGCACAGGCTACGCAATGCTTAAACAACATTAAAGCAATTCTAGAAAGTGTTGACCACGTTATGGATGATGTCGTTAAAGTTAATATCCAACTTACAAATATTGAAGACATTGATGCTGTAGATGAAATTTACACAGCATTCTTTAACAGCGATCTTCCTGCAAGAACCATAGTTGGCGTTTCAGCTATCCCGATGGATGCATTGGTGCAAATTGATGCCGTTGTTTCTAACGCTGAAAGTACACCGCCACAAGCTTAACAGGCATTTAATTGCCGCTGAATAATAATGCAATTACGATAAATTGAATGCTGCTTACAAAGAGAGAGTCAGTCTCTATTATTGGCTTGAGGTGAGAGTCTGGAAAGGATTCTAGATTCACCGTCTATCTCAAGATTAATGTTTCCATCAAGCCTATCCAATGAATATCAACTACTCTGCAGTTTGAAACCAAACCTCACTTTAAGCTTTTTCAATGTAAAGTATCTTTGTAATCAACCGAAATTTAAAATAAAAAATACGTTAATTATGTATGACAACGAAGCCCGCCCAATGTGTAGCTTAGTACGTGAAGCGATTTCAGAATTGAATTTAGATGTGCTTATTATTCCTTGTCCAAAAGGTGGAGAGCGTCATAAGCAACAGCTACGAGAAATGTATAGCACAGATAAATTCCGTTCCTGAACGATAAAAATACCCAGACCATCTTAAATTCAACGTCAAAGATCATCGACTATTTATACAAACATTACGCCAATAGCAGTGCGCCGATCCGATTACGCGCTAATATTTTTAATTATGTCACTTCAACCAGTGCCTCACTGAACCGTTGGAACGCGGGTAAAACCAAAAAACCGGCATTAGAACCAACTGATCCATTAGTATTATATAGCTTTGAAAGTAGCCCTTATTCTCGCCCTGTCCGGGAGACGTTATGTTAATTAGAGCTGCCGTATTTGTTGATCAATTTAGGTAAACAACAATTTGGCGAACTCGGCCCGGCTACCCAGCGTCTCAATCCAGGTGAATACACGCAGTTACCAGAAACCAAACGTAGTACATTTTTCCGAAAACGGCACAGTGCAAGTGTCGTTCTTGAAAGATCCAAACACGATGTTGATATGTTTGAGTCAAAAGCGATCGTGAAGTATTTAATTACGACGTTTGCACTTTAGATTATCTAAATTAAACTAACATTAATAAGTCAGGTACAACGATTTACCTGACTATCACCAAGCAAATACCCTTCAATAAAGTATGTCACAAACAATAATTCGTTAGACTTAAATTTTCGTTTTTTAGAACATTTCATGACTCGCTTCATAATCACCAACTACAATTTTTTGACACTAAATTAAGCTATTTTGTCGTAGCTAAAATAAAGATGATAATTGACTCTAATCGTGTTGCCCATCATGTTGATTTTATTATATTTATGTACACAAGATGTTTTTTAGAGCCTCGTCACAGAAAATCAGGCTCCATTCGAGCATCATCCTTCGTCTCTTAGTCATAAATGAACACATTCGAGCATTATCTTCATGATATTGTCCATAAATGAGTGTTTTACCATTTAAAATGGTTCTTTAAAATCATAATTACGTTGAACATAGAGGTTATAAACATTTGGTATTTTCAAGCCCAAAGAGCACATAGTATCTTTACCTAAGAAGCAAAGAGAGTTCAGTAATAAGCTCTTTGGACTATTGAAAATTCGGCAACGGCATAAAGACTTCGCTTTATTTAGTCCACAAATGAAAGGCTAAACATTGTGGCCTTTTATACATAAATTATATTCAGGAATTAACAAGTACTGCTCTTGCTGAACCGAATTATTTTCAGTTTGATCAGCCTAAAACAACAAGGGATAACAAATGAAAAAACAGCTTATTACTGCCGCCATATTGGTCGGTATGGCAGGCTCTGTGTTCGCAGCTAATGATAAAATTGTAATTGCCCACCGTGGTGCCAGTGGTTATCTTCCGGAGCATACGCTTGAAGCGTATTCAGCGGCATATTTTATGGGGGCAGACTACATTGAACAAGATGTGGTGATGACCAAAGATAACAAATTGGTCATATTGCATGATCATACACTGGATCGTACCACAGATGTTATGGCTAAGTTCCCAAGTCGTTACCGTGTGGTTGATGGCGATAAACGCTGGTTTGCCATTGATTTTACCTTAGCTGAAATTAAAACATTGCGTGTCACAGAAGGCTTTAAAATCCCTGATAATTCTGAAAAAAATCAGATTAAAGATCTGACTCAGGCTGGTTTCCCTCAGCGCTTCCCGCTGTGGAAATCAAATTTTGAAATAGCCACATTTGCAGAAGCCATTGAGCTGATCCAAGGGCTAAACAAATCAACTCAGCGTAATGTTGGTATTTACCCTGAAATCAAAGCCCCTTGGCTACACCGCAGTGAAGGCAAAGACATTTCGAAAGCCGTATTGACGATGCTAAAAGCATATGGTTATGATTCAATTGATGATCAAGTGTATGTACAGTGTTTCGATCCTATTGAAAACAAGCGTATTGCGAACGTTCTTATGCCAGAGTTGAAAATTGACCTGAAAGTTATTCAGCTGATGGCAGAGACAAGCTGGAATGAAACCATGGTTCAGAATAAGCAGGGGAAATTTGAACCGTATAACTATGACTGGATGTTTAAGCCAGGGGCAATGGCCGAGGTTGCAAAGTATGCAGATGGTATCGGACCTTGGAAGCCTATGCTGGTTGATGATAAATCAACCTATGACAATATTATTGTTAAACCATTAATGAAAGAAGCTAAAATAGCCGGTTTAGAAGTACACCCGTACACATTCCGTGCAGATAATGGTCGGACGCCTGCTTATGCAAAAGACTTTGATGATATGTTGGATGTATTCTATAACAAAGTCGGTGTTGACGGGGTGTTTACTGACTTTACAGATAAAGCAGTGAAATTTCTCAATAAGCAATAATTTAAACTGTATTTACAAACGTAGCCAAGATTACCAAATGTAATACTACACTGTAAATTAAATAAAAAAGCCCGGTAAACATCATCATGTTTACCGGGCTTAGCAACTTACACCATGATGATCACATCAGGTATTAGCCAACAATTTTTTGCATGTCTGACATGTAACCACGTAATTTCTTACCGATAACTTCAACAGGGTGATTACGAATTTCGTCGTTAACTTCGATTAAACGCGCATTATCAACGCCGTTTGATTCAGCAGCGAATGCAGAACCCATTAATTCAGCAGGTAGCGCATTTACGTAGTCACGTAATTGTGGTCCAGCTTCATGAGAAAATAGGTAACAACCGTATTCAGCGGTATCAGAGATAACAACGTTCATTTCGTATAAACGCTTACGGGCAATAGTATTAGCGATTAACGGAGTTTCGTGCAATGACTCATAGTATGCAGACTCATCAACAATACCTGATGCAACCATGCTTTCAAAAGCAAGTTCAACACCGGCTTTAATCATCGCAACGAATAAGGTACCGTTGTCGAAGAACTCTTGCTCATCAATCACGATATCTGATTCAGGATAATTTTCGAATGCAGTTTCGCCAGTCTCTTTACGCCATTTAAGCAGGTTAACGTCATCGTTTGACCAATCAACCATCATCGTTGATGAGAAGTGACCCGTGATGATGTCATCCATGTGTTTTTCGAATAATGGGCGAAGCGTAGTTTTCATTTCTTCAGCCATGTCGAATGCTTTAAGTTTCGCAGGGTTAGATAGACGATCCATCATGTTAGTGATGCCGCCATACTTAAGTGCTTCAGTGATGGTTTCCCAACCGAACTGAATTAATTTACCTGCGTATGCTGGTGATTTACCATCAGCAACCATTTTGTCAAATGCAAGGATAGCACCGGTTTGTAACATACCACATAGGATAGTTTGCTCACCCATCAGGTCAGATTTAACTTCCGCAACAAACGAAGACTCAAGTACACCAGCGCGATCGCCACCCGTGGCAGATGCGTATGCTTTAGCAATGGCAAGGCCATCGCCTTTTGGATCATTTTCAGGGTGAACCGCGATCAGTGTTGGAACACCAAAACCACGTTTATATTCTTCACGTACTTCCGAACCAGGACACTTAGGTGCAACCATAACCACGGTAATGTCATCACGCACTTGCATGCCTTCTTCTACGATATTGAAACCGTGAGAATAAGACAGTGTTGAACCTTGCTTCATGAGTGGCATGATCGTTTCAACCACATTTGAATGCTGCTTATCTGGCGTAAGGTTTAGTACTAGGTCTGCTTGTGGGATCAAATTCTCATAAGTATCAACAGTGAAACCATTTTCTGATGCGTTTAGAAATGACTGACGTTTTTCTGAGATCGCCGCAGCACGTAATGCATAAGAAATGTTAAGGCCGGAGTCACGCATGTTTAGGCCTTGGTTTAGACCTTGTGCACCACAACCTACAATAACAATTGACCAGTCTTTAATGAAGTTACAACCGTCAGCAAACTCACTGCGATCCATAAAACGACATTTACCAAGTTGCTCTAACTGCTGGCGTAAGTTTAAAGTGTTAAAATAGTTAGCCATGTTGCTCTCCATGAGAATTTTGTAATTTAAATGTGCCATCACCAATCCAGTGATGCGCTATGTATTCACTATATGCTAAGTTACACATTGCTGGAAATGATATATTTACAATACAGTGTTGCATTATATGCAACGTGACCATTTATCCAGTACAATTTAGAAATAAGTCAGAATTTAAAGCAGAAAAATAGTGTTCTAATACCCAATACTTCGAAATAAAACATAAAAAGCAGCTTATTGGCCTGAATTGGACTCGGTTAATATTTCACAATTATGAATAACAGCAGTAATAACCGTAACAATAACAACAGATAAACTATACCGTAAGGAAAATGGCAATATGGATATTCGTTCACTACAACTTTTTTTACATTTGGCCATGACATTACACTTTGGTAAAACCGCCGACGCTATGCATGTCAGTACCTCGACACTCACTCGCACCATGCAGCGGTTAGAAGAAGCCGTTGGCAGCCAAATATTCGCCCGCGATAATCGTTCTGTGGCCCTCACCGAAAGTGGAAAACGCTTGCGCAGCTTCGCCCAACAAACCCTCGAAAATTGGACACAGCTTAAAGCAGACCTAAACAGCCACAGTGGCGAGCTTGATGGTGAACTTACTATTTTCTGTTCAGTGACCGCCGCCTATAGTCATTTACCACCGATATTAGATAAATTCCGTTTGCTACACCCAAATGTTGAACTAAAACTGATTACTGGTGATGCCGCGATGGGCATGCAACTCGTTGATGAAGAAAAAATTGATATTGCCATTGCTGCACATCCAGACAAAATATCCAATCGCTTAAAGTTTGTCGAAATTGCCAAAGTACCATTATCAATTATTACGCCGGTGATCTCTTGCCAAGTCCAGCAACAGATCATGCAGGTGCCGATTGATTGGAACTCGGTACCGTTTATTTTGCCTGAACATGGTCCCGCCCGTAAGCGTATTGATAAATGGTTTAAGCAGATGAAAATTAAACCCCGTATTTATGCCACGGTGGCCGGACACGAAGCGATTGTGAGTATGGTGGCGTTAGGATTGGGGGTTGGGATTGCGCCCGCGGTCGTGGTGGATAACAGCCCGGTTCGCGATCGGGTATTAACCTTTGAGAACAGCAATAAAATAGACCCTTTCGATCTGGGGTTATGTTGTCAGCGTAAACGCTTTGACGAACCGTCGATTGCGGCTTTTTTTACCATGATCAAGCACTGATTCATTATTTGGAGCTAAATTAAATATGAGTAAACTAAGTCAAATATGATTAAAACTAGCGCCCTAATTCCGTTATAATCGCCTACACGACTTCCCCTCATCATGATCACTATGGAGTTTTTAATGGGATTCAAAAAAATATGCCTGGCAATGCTTGCCACGCTAAGCTTAAGTCAACCAGCCGTTGCGAATGAAGTAGCCGCGCAATTTTCAACGGTTGGCCTTAATGCCCCAGCCAGCCAACAAGTTAATGGTTTCCGTTTCTCCCTGTTCCACGGTCAAACAGAAACAGTACAAGGCTTTGACATGGCGGTACTGGGTTTATCTGAAGTGGATAAACTCGAGGGTATAAGTTTCAATTTATTACTCGGTGCCAGCAAGGTAAATAATGAATTCTCTGGGGCATCATTTAGTTTACTCAATTGGCATTTAGGCCATGATACTGGTTTCAACATGGCATTAGTGAATAATACTACCCATGTAAAAGGCGTTAATTTCGCCATGGTTAATTTATCCAAGACAGTCGCAGGCGCAAACATCGGCTTGGTTAACTACAGTGAAAAACTATCATTGGTTGATTTTGGGGTGATGAATTACGCAAAAACAGCGAAATTTCAATTTGGACTGTTTAATATCACCGAAAATTTACAAGGTTTACAGATCGGGTTATTAAATTATGCTGAAAATGGGGTGGTTAAAATATTACCCCTGATCAATTTTAAGCATTCATTTTAGATCGATTAATCGATAATTAAAATGCTAGACTAACATCAAGCAAAATTAACATCCTAGTTAAAGACCAGTTAAACTCACTCGTATAGGTGCCGTATGATCAAACCACAAAAGTTAGAAGAAATCGCCAAGCAAATACATGAATCATTACCATCTGGCGTTAAATCGTTAGGTGCAGAAGTAGAAAGAAAGATCCATCAAGTATTGCAATCGCAACTGAACAAACTTGATCTGGTTAACCGTGAAGAATTTGAAGTACAAACAAAAGTGCTATTACGTACGCGTGAAAAATTAGCGGCGTTAGAAGCACGTTTAACAGAACTAGAAAAATAGTTCACTGACCTGATACTGTTAACCACGACAGCCGTTGGCGATGACAGTATCAGGCTCGTTTTTAGATGTGAGAGCCTTCCCCACCACTCCCTTACTTATCTATTTATCTATTTTCAGCAGTAACACATCGACCCAGTTGATCTCGTGCTTACGAACACGTTCATTGGCGATATAATGCAATACTTGCCCTGCGTGAAGTTGGGTATCCATGCTTGGATTTAATTTAAAACCAGATCCTTGTTCATTATCCGCAACCGCCATTAAAGTCATACTGTATTTTTCTCGCAGCGGCTGAAATACGTCACCCACGGTCATTGCTGGTACATTCTCTAATGTTAAGCAATATAACGTCGCTTCATCCAAAGTTGAAAACAGTTGTTCATGCAAAATACTGGCACCTGGTGATTGCATGGTGCGCACTAATATTTCAGCATGACGTGAACTGGCACATTCGACATTAGGGCAATGTGCACGCAATAATTCAGCTTTGCTTTCGTCATGAAAATAAGCACTGATATGCGCCTGTTTCGATGCATTTGAAGACGCACTTAATGCCATTGATAGCGTCATTTCATCATTCTCGCCATCAACAATAATCGAACTCGCTTGCGCCATGGCAATACGCGTTAACTCAACTTGATGGGTAAATGATTCCAGTTTAGCAAATTCGACATCCAGCATTTGTGGGAACGGATGACTCATATCACGCTCAACACACAAAATTATCTTGCGTTTATGACGCTTTTTATCAGCCAATATCAATTCTAAAATACGTTTAGTGCGCTGCGCACGCCAACCTAAAATTAAAATATGATCGCTATAAGTACTAAAATCTTTTTTTCCGTCCATACCTTTCCTTGCAATAGCAACGATGGCTTGCGTTGTTTTACCAATCGCCGCACCAAAAATTAACAACCCAAACGGGATCTGAACTAGCGCAACAACCAATTGCCCATTGGCCGTACTTGGCGAAAGATCGCCAAAGCCAACCGTACTGATCACCACCACAGTATAATAAAAGAAGGTCAGCGGCTCGGTTAACGCAGTTTCATTACTCAGCCATAATAATCCCCAAACAACGGCCAAGTAACTACAAAAGATCAAAAATAAATTAGTCCAACGTAGCTCTGCAGTGAGCTTACGTAAGGCTAAACTAATGAGTCGGGATATATACATATTAACCTAATGCTTATGATTGACTAACTGTTGGCGAATAAGTTCAGCCGTTTGCAACGGTTGCTCTAACGGGAACAAATGTCCACCGTCCACTTCAACCAGTTTAATGTGTGGCTGCTTACGCAATAATCTGGCGACGGCTTCTGTCGATAACGTATCGGAGTCACGTCCTCTGATCACCACGGTATCTGTGGTTAAATGTTTAATGCTCGACCAGACCCAAGGTACGGTCTGATAAATAGTGGCTTCCCACTCACGGCTATAACTCAGTTTAAAACCATCATCGGTTTGGTACAAACCTTCGGCCATGTAATCTGCTAATACGCTGTCAGAAATGCCTTTAAATCCACGTACTTTACGATGAAAATCGAAACCTTGCTGAATATTAACGAAGGTATCGGGACGTCTTAATGTTTTTTCCACTAACGGCAGTTTTTTACGTAGAAAATCGGGCAGATTACGCATAACCCAAATCAGGTGAGGAGCCAGAATCACCGGGTCGAGCAGGATAAGTTGTTTTACTTTGTCAGGTTCACGTACCGCACAAATGATACTAATCAAGCCGCCCATCGAATGACCGACTAAGGTAATGGGTTCTGGCTGCGCAGCAATAAAACGACAAGCGTCATCAATCATTAATCGCCAATTATCAAAATCATCGGGAACCGGCAATGGCCAAAGTGGACGCTGATAAACAGCGCTGACTTTATACGTGTCAGTCAGGGGTTGGAGCATTTGTTGATACATAGCGGGCGGAAAACCATTGGCATGAAAAAACACCACATGTTCACCGTCACCACCAATATGCTTAGCGGGTAATCCTGCCGCGACAGCGCCCTGCGCTGATAATTGTGCTGCTATCCATTGCTTCATAATCTACCTATTTGATGCTTGCACGAGTTACAATATCACACCGATATCATAACTCGATATTAACCTAAGTTATTCAGGTACTAACCATTCCAGACGGAAGTTCGCGTGGTTATCCTGGCCTAACTCTTTGGTTAACCAAGGTAATAACTCTTCCATTTGCGAGTATAGTTTCCACGGTGGATTAATCACCACCATCCCAGTTCCGGTCATGCCACGTTCTGCACTATCGCCTGTAACACAGAGCTCGATAACTAAAATCTTCTTAATACCGGTGCCCACAAAGTCACGCATAAGCCGATCAATCGTGCGACGTTCAATCACCGGATACCAAAGTGCATAAGTACCCGTTGCAAAACGGCGGTAAGTCTGTGCGATCTCTTGCACTACCTGACGGTACTCGGTTTTGATTTCATAAGATGGATCAAGCAGTACTAAACCACGTTTATTACGTCCAGGTAACAAGGCTTTCAGCCCTTCGTAAGCATCTTGCTTGTACACCCGCGCTTGACGATCACCAGCAAACTCTTGCTCTAATAATTTGACATCTGCAGGGTGTAATTCCGTCATTTGCATACGATCTTGTTCACGTAGCAGTAAACGCGCAACTAATGGTGAGCCCGGATAATGCTTCAAGGTAGACGTGCTATTTAACTGCTTAATCACATTTAAATAAGGGATCAGTGGCGCAGGAACTTCACCTTGTTGCCAAATACGGGCGATACCATCAACGTATTCAGCTGTTTTTTCTGAATGTGCACTCGATAAGCTATAACGACCCGCTGCAGAATGGGTATCGTGATAAATAAAAGGCGACTCCTTTTGTTTTAACGCTTCTAAGATCAGTACTTCAACAGCGTGTTTAAGTACATCTGCAAAGTTGCCAGCATGAAAACTGTGGCGGTAGCTCAGCATAATATTTTCCAATATAAAAAGATAAATTAATACGGTAAAGAGTATCACTATTTGCTTAAAACTAGGTTATTTATTCTATATTTCAAGTCCGCAATAGTATGCTTTATTCATACTTTCGTTAACTTTGCAGTTGTTATAGTGATGACTAAAATCAGGCGTTGCGCTATTTGTTGATTAATTTACCCCAAGGAGATGACGATGCAGCGAACCTTAATACTCATATTTTCATGCTTAATATCGGCCTGTAGTCTTAACCCCCTGACGCTATTCAACGTATCGTCGCCTGCCTTTAATAAAAATCCATTATTAACCACCAATCCCCAGCACTATCTGAATTGGGATCGCGCCTTAACAGCATCGGTCTTATTAACTAAAGATTATCCTTTTAGCCGACACATGGATGCTTACACAGCGCTTTACCATCCCGATATATTAAAGCTTTATCAAGATGACGCCGCATTACTGGCATTGAAAAAAATTAAATTACGGCGCAGCTGGATAAGCAACAATGAACAACAACGCAATCAAGCATTGCTGCTGCAGACCAACGTGAGTCTCGGGGCTTATGATAATCAACGCCAGGCATTTCCAATACAAATCTTAAAATTGGTTAATGAGCAACAAACTTACCAGTATCAATTCACTAAAAAGTCACCTATTAACAGCAGCTTCCCCGAGAGTTTCTATCTCTATATAAGTAACATAACCCAACTTAAGCAATTAAAATTAGCCCCCGATCTGGCGCGGTTATTAACCATTAATAATATTCAGCAAGGGCATATGAATAGTCTACCCGTCGATATCGAAGTCCGCATCAATCAAATTGCTGGCGCACAGGGACAGGGGTTAGGGGCAATAATGACCCGGGTAATTTTTTATAGTGATGAAAATAGAGAGGTACCACTGAGAATTGATTCATTCTCAGTGGCGAATATAGCGAATTTTAGTCAATAACACTTACTAAATAGCTCTTTATAAATAGTACTGGCTAGTGAGCAAGAAAGAATTTATAGGCCGGGTTATCGGTTTCTTCTTTATACTGATAACCTAATTTAACCAGATACGCTGAAAAGGCTTTCATCTCACCGTCAGGTAATTCAAATCCTGTTAATACCCGACCATAAGCTGCGCCATGATTTCGGTAATGGAATAAGGTAATGTTCCAATTCATACCTAGGGTTAATAAGAATTTTTGTAATGCCCCTGGATGCTCAGGAAATTCAAAACTAAACAAGCGTTCTTGCAACGCTTCCGCAGGACGACCGCCAACCATATAACGCACATGCTGTTTGGCCATTTCATCTTCGGATAAATCTACCACTGGATACTCTGCATCTTGCAATAGCTTGATCACAGTAGCGAGTTCTGTGGTGCCTTGCGGTGTACGCAGACCCACAAAGATATTCGCCGCGGCACGATTAGAATAACGGTAGTTAAATTCTGTCACCGCACGGTTGCCGATTAACTCGCAGAATTTTAAAAATGCGCCAGGGCGTTCCGGAATAGTTACCGCGAGCACCGCCTCCTTCTTCTCACCATATTCACTGCGCTCTGATACATAACGTAAGGAGTGGAAGTTAACATTGGCACCGCTTAAGATCGCGGTCATGTTCTGATCACGTAAACTATTCAATTCGGTATATTTCTTTAACCCTGCTAGCGCTAATGCGCCCGATGGTTCGGCGATGGCACGGGTATCTTCAAAAATATCTTTTAACGCCGCACAAATTTCATCGCTGCTCACCGTAATCACATCATCTAAAAATTCATTACACAAACGGAAGGTTTCGACACCGATGCGTTTTACCGCCACGCCATCGGCAAAAATACCCACGCGATCAAGTGTCACCGGTTCACCGGCATCGAGCGCCGCACGTAAACAGGCAGAGTCTCGCGGCTCAACACCAATCACTTTAATCGACGGTTTTAATTGTTTGATATACACAGAAATACCAGCGGCAAGGCCACCACCGCCCACCGGCACAAAGATATAATCTAAATGGGCATTCTGCTCGAGTAATTCACGCGCGATAGTACCTTGACCCGCGATCACATCCGGATCATCAAACGGCGGGATCAGTGTCAAACCGTCTTCGATGGCGAGTTTTTTAGCGTGATGTGACGCTTCATCAAAACTGTCTCCATGCAGACAAACTTCCGCACCAAAGCCACGCACAGCGCTCACTTTAATTTCAGGCGTAATAACAGGCATGACAATAATCGCTTTAATGCCCAACTTCTTCGCTGACATAGCGACGCCTTGGGCATGATTCCCCGCAGAGGCAGCAATGACACCGCGTAATTTTTGTTCTTCAGATAATTGCACCAACTTATTAAATGCACCGCGTAATTTAAACGAGTGCACGGGTTGGCGATCTTCACGTTTCAGTAAAATACTATTGCCCAAACGTTCAGATAATTTAGTTAATGGTTGTAACGGGGTGACCACAGCAGCTTCATAGACTGGTGATAATAAGATCTTACACAAATAATCATTTGCTGTAAGTAGCGATTGGGGTTGTTGGGGTTCGTTATCTGTCACTCGATCATCCATTGAATTATAACTGACAAGTTAACGGTTTGGCATGCCATCGTTAACGCTATGATTTAGTTATAGCAACAATCGAAACAGATAAAAAGGTTTAACTCAGGATAACTTTTAGCAGTAAATAAAAAAGGGAGCATTAAGCTCCCTTTTGACTATTTATATTAATTGATTAAGCTGTTTTAGCTACTGCATTTGTTTCTTCAGATGCATGTGCTATTTCAAGGTTAAGTTCACCTTCACTCTTAGCAACAATCGTGTTTACTGCTGTATCACCGATTACGTTAGCAGAAGTACAGAACATATCGTTAATACGGTCAACCGCAGCGATAATTGCTAGTGCTTCAACGGGTAGACCAAGTTGTGTTAGTAACACACCGATCATCACGATACCGCCACCTGGTACACCACCTGCGCCAACAGATAGTAGTAGGATAGTTAGACCCATAGTGAACATATCAGTAACTTGCAGTGGAGTGCCGTATGCGTTGGCAGCAAATACTGTCGCAATTGAGATGTAGATAGATACACCAGACATGTTCATTGTTGCGCCTAGTGGCACACCAAAGCCAGCAACTGTTTTCGAAACACCAATCTTATCCGTAAGGGTACGCATAGTTACCGGGATAGTTGCGTTTGAGCTTGCTGTAGATAGTGAAAATAGGAACTGTTCACGAACTTGGCGACGGAATGTAGCTGGACGGATACCCGTTGTTGCCCATACTGCTAGTGGGTATACAATTAGGATCCATACTAGAAGTAATGAAACAACCAGACCCACATAACCCGCTACTGAAGCCAGTGTAGCGCCGTCTAATGTCGCACCTAATTGAATCATTAGGGCAAATACACCGATTGGCGCAAAGCTCATGATTAGGCTAACTAGCTTCATCATCACGTCATTCGCGATTTGGAATGCATTAACAACTGGGCCACCTTTAGTATCTAGCGCTTGAATTGCTAGACCAGTGATGATTGCCATGAAGATGATTTGTAACATGTCACCAGAAGCAAATGCTTGCACAGGGTTGCTTGGTACGATGTTTACAATCATTTGACCGATATCAGGTGTTTCTGTTGATGCCAGGTGTACTGCAGTTCCGCCTAGTTCAGCCAGGTTAGCGCCAACACCAGGTTGTACGATCATTGCCACAACAAGTGCAACTGTGATTGCGATTGCTGTATTAGCTAGATAAAGGAAGAACGTTTTGCCACCTAGGCGACCAAAACTTTTGATGTCTTTCAGTTCACATACACCACATACAATAGAGATGAATACTAGCGGAACAACCATTAATTTGATTAGTGATACAAACATAGTACCGACTGCTGTAGCAGTACCGACGAAATAAGTATCAAGGAACGATCCTGCACCAAAGCCGTACTGAACGATTGTACCCAGTAACAAGCCCACAAATAGGGATATAAATATTTTCGAACTTAGTGATTTATCCATAACAAACTCAGCCTTTCAATTATCATAGTAGTGTGTGTTTTTTTACTTATATATTTTTTTTATATTTTTACAATTCTTTGCACTGCAAGATTTGATGGGTGGAGAGTATTACAACTCTATTAGCTATGGGAAGCAGTTCAATCATCTAGTGCTAGGAAAATTGAGGTCGGTCACATATCCAAGCATTTTTTATGCTTTTACGACTATGTAACATCTATATAATCATCAATAAAAGCCACTTTAAATTAAGAAACAGCAATTTTACTGGGATAAAACCGCCAAAAACCCTTATATACTCAAAAGTAGGCAGTATATCGACAATGGGGTAAATAGAAAAAACTAGCGTTTATTAACAAAGGTAGTGATTTATAGCGTAAATTTAACCTAAGTTACCCTTGCGGACTAACAGAGTAAAAAATAGCAGAGTATTGATGAGAATAAAAAGTAAAGAAGGCACTCAGAAAGGCTCTGAGCACCCGAAATGTAAACTAGGTAATTATTCTGCTACAGGAGTTTTTATTGGTTCTTCTGCCGTTACAGTGTCATTTTCAATAACATCCACAGGCTTGTTAGGCTCAACTTTTGTTGAATCACTATTTTTCGCTTCAACAAAAGTTGAATCGGGAGTCAGATTAATGGTCTCTGGTAACTCAATAGTATCTTCGACAATAATCTCAGTCACCACAGGTTGTGGCGCAGCACACAGCGCATAGTCCGCATTCTTGTTATTACGCCAAAATTTACGGTTATGGCGGATCATCGCGCGGATCTCTGCAATGTACGCCTCTTTTCTTTCCGAGTAATTAATTAACCCAGCCGCGAGTGCGCAGGCATTAATGACATCGCCGTTTTTACGTAACTCAGAACGGATTTCACGTAACGGTAAATAACTTTGGTTTCTATTGATATTACGGAAATACGAACGCACCGACGCTTCTATCGAATCAAAGCTGGCAACTTCGTGCGCAGCGCCTTGCTCGCGTTGGTTTGGCACTATGCCGCAACCTTTGCTAAAGCACCATTGGCCAAAAAAGTTATGTCCAAGTTTCGCAAAGCGTGATGTGCCCCAACCCGTCTCATTCGCTGACTGACTAAATACCAGCTCTTCTGGGATCACATCAACGTGTAACAACAACACACTAACCAAGGCCTGGTCATTATCAGCCGTGACTTTATACATACTGGCCATATCTTGCAGTTGCGTTTGCTCTTGTGGGGTTAATGTTGTTTTAGCCTGCCATTGAGTTAGCAGTGCACGCTCAGCTAATACTTCAGCAGTCACGGTATCAAATGCGGGTTGTAGATAATTAAAGAATGCAGTTTTTTTGGCATTCACATCACTGATAGCAGCAAAGTCTGGCACAGCTGATTTTTCGACGTCAACAGAGTCATCAGATTGGAGGAAGGTAGAAAGTCCGAACAGACCCAGTCCAGCAATAAGGACGAAAGCGGTTATTTTCTTTTGCATATAAAAAAGCACCATTAATAAATAATGGTGCTAATTTAACACGTTATTGCAATAAGCTAGATTATAAAATCATGCTCTTTGGTGCAACAAACGGTAAGTTATGTGCTTCAGCAACATCTTGAACAGTTACTTGGCCAGCAATTACATTTAGGCCGTTTAGTAGATGCTCATCTTGTACTAATGCTTCTTTCCAACCTAGGTTAGCAAGCTTGATGATGTACGGTAGTGTTGCATTGTTTAATGCGAACGTAGATGTTTTCGCAACAGCACCAGGCATGTTAGCAACACAGTAGTGAACAACGTCATCAATGATGTAAGTTGGGTCTTGGTGTGTTGTCGCGTGTGAAGTTTCGAAACAACCACCTTGGTCAATCGCAACGTCAACAACAGCAGCACCAGGCTTCATGCGTGAAATTAGGTCTTTAGTTACTAGTTTCGGCGCTGCTGCACCAGGAACTAATACCGCACCAATCACTAGATCAGCTTCTAATACATATTTTTCAATTGCATCGTGTGTAGAATAAACCACTTTCAAACGACCATCGAATTGGTTGTCTAGGTTAGCTAGTACAGAAAGGTTACGGTCTAACATAGTTACGCTAGCGCCCATACCAACAGCCATTTTCGCTGCATTCATACCAACAACACCGCCGCCGATAACAACAACGTTTGCAGGAGCAACACCCGGTACGCCACCCATAAGAAGACCACAACCACCTTGTGATTTTTCTAATGCTTGTGCGCCAGCTTGAATTGCCATACGGCCAGCAACAGCAGACATAGGCGCAAGTAGTGGTAAACCACCGTTTGCATCAGTTACTGTTTCATAAGCGATACAAATTGCATTACTCTTGATTAGGTCTTCTGTTTGCGCTAAATCAGGTGCAAGGTGTAAATAAGTGAATAACACTTGGCCATCACGTAACATTGCACGTTCAACAGGTTGTGGCTCTTTTACTTTCACAATCATGTCTGCAGTTGCGAAAATTTCTGCCGCAGTTGTTAAGATTTTTGCGCCAACAGTTTCATAATCACTGTCGCTAAAACCAATACCAGCACCAGCAAATGTTTCAACATAAACTGTATGGCCATGTGTAATAAGCTCTCGTGCACTTGCAGGAGTCATACCTACGCGATACTCATGGTTTTTAATTTCTTTAGGTACGCCGATAATCATATGCTGTTTACTCCAATTTCTGGTTTATTTGACTGGCTGACGAATTTTAAGAATTTGATTTTAATCAAGTAAGGAAGCGAAAGGTACTCGTAGAATTGCAGGATTAATCACTAAAGATCGCTCTAATTTTAAGAAAAGTTTATATAACATTTGTTAAATCGATGTTGAACAGAACATAATTTTTTCTGTGAGCAAGATCTCGCCCAAAAAAAGGGCTCTGTTGTAATCATAGTCGATTACAGCCGAGCCCTTGATATAGATCATGGCGAATTGTTAGATAATACTAACGAGGTAGGTTAGATCAGGTTTCTATCGCGTACCGCACCTTTATCTGCACTTGTCGCAAAATAACCGTAAATACGTAATGCTTGTGTTACTTTCCGTTCACGTTTCTCAACCGGTTTCCAGGCTAATTCCCCGCGGCTTTCCATTTCAGTACGGCGCGCAGCCAATACATCATCAGCAACAACCAAATTCATTGAACGCTCAGGAATATTAATATCAATAATATCGCCATCTTCAACCAGACCGATCAAGCCACCACTTGCAGCTTCTGGTGATGCATGGCCAATAGACAGACCCGAGGTACCACCCGAGAAACGACCATCAGTAATAAGCGCACACGCTTTACCCAGTCCCATCGATTTCAGATAACTGGTTGGGTATAACATTTCTTGCATACCTGGACCACCTTTCGGTCCTTCATAACGAATAACGACCACGTCACCGGCTTTAATTTCGCTGGCTAAAATAGCACTTACCGCAGAATCTTGGCTTTCAAATACCCGTGCGGTACCACGGAACAACAAATTATCATCCGCGACACCCGCCGTTTTAACGACCGCGCCATCGATGGCAATGTTACCGGTTAATATCGCCAAACCACCTTCTTGACTGTAGGCATTTTCGATTGAACGGATACAACCGTTAACACGATCATCATCGAGTGAATCCCAACGGCAATCTTGGCTAAAGGCTTTCGTGGTACGGATACCAGCCGGACCTGCCGAATACATTTTCTTCACCGCGTCAGATTGGGTAGTGATAATATCAAATTTCGCTAACTGCTCAGCCATGGTCATGCCCATTACGGTCATATTGTCAGTATGCAATAAACCGGCACGGTTCAACTCACCCAAGATAGCCATCACACCACCGGCGCGATGCACATCTTCCATATGATAGAGCGGCGTTGACGGCGCCACTTTACATAACTGCGGCACTTTACGTGATAATGCATCCATATCGTCCAGGGTATAATCAACCTCGCCCTCAATGGCAGCGGCGATTAAATGCAATACTGTATTGGTTGAACCACCCATGGCGATATCTAACGTCATGGCATTTTCAAAGGCATCACGATTAGCAATATTACGCGGTAATACCGATTCATCATCTTGCTGATAATAACGTTTACACAGGTCAACAATACGACGACCGGCATTTAAGAACAATTCTTCACGATCAGCATGGGTAGCAACTAATGAACCATTACCTGGTTGCGATAACCCTAATGCTTCTGTTAAACAGTTCATTGAGTTGGCAGTAAACATACCCGAACATGAACCACACGTTGGACACGCGCTGCGTTCTACTTTTTCAACATCTTCGTCTGACACA
>NZ_ABCQ01000023.1 GCF_000170855.1 Moritella sp. PE36
CATCTTTAAGTGAGTAAATACTAACTTGTTCAACAAACGGATTATACAACCATATACTTTCACCATCAGAAACAATTAACTGTTCGTCTGGTGACACGGTTTCCCAGCGAAATTGATTGGGACGCTGCAAATTGCATCAAGCCCTGTGCAGTCGAAAGGTTATCTCCTTCAGCCGACGTCACTATTTGAGTAAAGTCAGCACTGAATGGCTTTAACTGAGCAAGTTGGTCTTGTAATTCTTGTTTTACGCTTTGCGCGTTCGTTAGCATAGACGCCGTCATTAATACTGCGGTTACTAAGATTTTTTTTAATGACATTTTATTTCTCATCCATTAATCCTTTGGTGGCGGTGGTGCCAGTACTTCTCGATTACCATTATTCCCTGGAGAACTGACGATACCTTGCACTTCCATCTCTTCGACAATACGGGCGGCACGGTTATAACCGATTTTGAATTTACGTTGTACGCCTGATACGGAACCTCGACGCGTTTGTGTTACATGGTATACCGCTTGATCAAATAACTCATCCACATCGGATGAACCTTCAGCGACTTCACCCGGTAGTAAGGTATCAGCCGTCTCTTCACCATTTAAAATTTCATCAATATAATTCGGTGCACCACGTAGTTTCCAATCTGCTACCACACGGTGTACTTCATGGTCATCGACAAAGGCACCATGAACACGGATTGGTACACTGCTACCCGCTGGCTGATACAACATATCACCCATCCCTAATAGTGTCTCTGCACCGCCTTGATCAAGAATGGTACGTGAGTCAATCTTACTTGATACTTGGAACGCAATACGGCTTGGGATATTCGCTTTAATTAAACCGGTGATCACATCAACAGAAGGACGTTGAGTGGCTAAGATTAAATGGATACCAGCGGCACGGGCTTTTTGGGCAATACGTGCAATTAACTCTTCAACTTTTTTACCGACAATCATCATCATGTCGGCAAACTCATCGACAATAACCACAATCGAAGGCAGTTTAATCAACGCTGGCGCGGTCTCGTCCATGCTATCGCCCGGTTTCCATAATGGGTCGAGTATTGGCTGACCAGCATCAATCGCTTGTTGTATTTTAGTATTAAAGCCAGCCAGGTTACGCACACCAACAGCTGACAATAATTTATAACGTCTTTCCATCTCACCCACACACCAGCGCAGCGAATTTGCGGCATCTTTCATGTCGGTAACAACTTCGGTTAATAAATGTGGGATACCTTCATACACCGAAAGTTCCAACATTTTTGGATCAATCATGATCATACGCACTTCTTCTGGCGATGCTTTGTACAGCAAACTCATGATCATCACGTTCACACCCACCGATTTACCCGAGCCAGTGGTACCCGCAACCAGGAGATGCGGCATTTTAGCTAAATCGACCACCACGGCATCACCCGCAATATCATGACCTAACACCACGGATGTTTTTGACTTGGCGTTAATAAATGATGGGCTAGACATCACATCAGATAGATAAACGGTTTCTCTATACTTGTTCGGCAGTTCCAGACCAATAACCGATTTACCCGGGATCACTTCCACAATACGCACGCTCATCGCTGATAATGAACGGGCTAAATCTTTCGATAATGCCGAGATCTTGCTAACTTTAATACCTGGCGCTAAATCTAATTCGAAACGGGTAATAACGGGCCCTGGATGCACATCGACCACTTTCGCTTTAATATTAAATTCTAATAATTTCTCTTCTACTAAGCGCGCGACATGATCAAGCTCGGCTTGCGATATCGGATTGGCTTTTTTATTGGGTTTGTCTAATAACTCTAATCCCGGTAGTAAAGTAACTGGTTTTTCTTTAAATTGCAGAGAATTAGTTGATACGACTTGATCACCAACAATTTCAAAACCATTATCAGTGCCGTTATTATTAATCTGGAATACTGGCGCCAATGCTGGTTCTATCTGGTCTAACTCTAATTGGTGCTCAACAATAATCGCTTCGTCAGCGCTGTCGTTATCAACATTCTGTCGATTAACGTTATCGGCGGCAATCATATTATCACGAGTAAATTGATCATCATTAGGCTCAACATCTGAACCGTCAAATGCTGATATTGATGGTTCTTGTCGGGCAGCAGTAAATGACATATCCGTGACGTCATCAAATTCATCTACTGGTTGTAGCGTTATTGGCGTCTCAGCTATTTTCGACACGCTCAGGTCATCGTGTTCCGTATCAACTACGGTTTCATTAACCACGACTGGCGCTTGTCGATTTCTTAATTTGGTCACTTTATCAACGCTATATTGGCAAACATTAATCACCCCAGCACCAAGCATATCAACGATTGTTAACCAAGATATACCCGTTAACAACGTAAAACCAATCGCGACAAAACTCAGTAAAATAAGCGTTGAACCTAATACCCCAAATAGCTCACTGATTGCCTGTTCAACGACATCGCCAATTAACCCCCCCGATGAAAAATAATACAGATCATCAAAGTTAACGGATGCTAATCCACACACACCGATAAGTAATAATAATGCGCCGATCATACGCAGGCCAACGGTAAAAAAGTCTATTTCATCAAGCTGTCTTGGACGCCAAAATATAAACCAGGCGAATGACACAAATGCCAGTGGTATTGCATACGCATAAAGACCAAAGGTAAAAAGCAGCACATCCCCGATCCAGGCACCGAATGAACCGGCGGCATTTTTAACGGGGCCTTCCCAACTGGTTTGCGACCATGATGGATCGGCAGGATCAAAGCTCACTAATGCGACCATGGCATAACAAGCAATAAAGGTAGACAGTATAAATCCAACTTCAAAAACACGCTGGATGCCAGATAATGGCGCAAGATATTTGGATGGAATAGCTAAATTAAATTTGTTCATCTTGATTTATGACTCTTGAAGGCGACGATGTTACGTTATCTACTGTACCCAAGCGACGTCAAGATGCACAATCAGCAAACCGAATGAAGGTAACTTGGGTATATGAGCTATCAACTTTAATTAAATGCTAGAAACAAAACAAGCGGCAATATGCCGCTTGTTGATTATTTATCACTTTATTTGCGTTAATCTAGGATTACGCTAAAAGATTATGTATAAACAGTGAGATTAACGCGTTTTAATAACTAAACGGTTACTTTGTTTAACTTCTTCCATAACAACATATGTACGTGTGTCATTAACACCCGGTAAACGTAATAGCGTTTCACCAAGTAAACGACGATAAGCTGACATATCAGATACACGTGTTTTTAATAAATAATCGAAATCGCCAGATACTAAATGACATTCTTGAATTTCTTCAAGTTCTTGAACAGCTTTGTTGAATTGCTCGAACACATCAGCAGCACCACGATTTAAGGTGATTTCAACAAAAACAAGCAATGAAGCATCCAGAAATTGTGGATTTAGAATTGCGGTATAACCTAAAATATATCCTTGGCGTTCTAAGCGACGTACGCGCTCTAAACATGGCGTAGGACTCAAGCCTACACGTTTCGACAACTCTACATTGGAAATTCGGCCGTCTTTTTGTAATTCATTAAGAATATTACGGTCGATTCGATCTAGTTCCTTCATTGGTCGAGTTTTTACTTCCATCATTATTGTTTCCACCCTTTTACATCCCAGTAAAACTTAATTTTTCAAATAATCCATTCATTTGAATACGCCATAGTTAGAACCAACTTAAAGTGCTAGCTAAATTCTAACCAAGATTATAATAGCCTACAATAATTCAATTTACGAGGCTTATGTTACGTTTCCCACTGTATAGAGAAACATAATATTCACAAAGACGCTACCTGCATAACAATAGGCTAACATCGATGTTTTATGTAACAACTAGCGAAATAGACGTTTCGTTGGTATAAATAGACATTAACAGAACATTAATTCCATTGAAAGGGTGGATATGCAAAATATATAGCTGAATCGCGGTTTTAACTATTTTTGCATTATTATGCATTTTAAAAAAATATTTTTACTCTACTATTTACCCCGCGCCACAAAGTTTTTACAATTGACCACAATTATTGGTATTAAGGAATCGTAATGAGTAATACAAAACACTGCCGTCTACTTATATTAGGCTCAGGTCCAGCAGGATACACCGCAGCAGTTTATGCTGCTCGTGCTAATCTAAACCCAGTATTAATCACAGGTATACAGCAAGGTGGTCAATTAACAACGACAACTGAAGTTGAAAACTGGCCGGGTGATGCAGAAGGGCTAACGGGTCCTGCACTAATGGATCGTATGAAAGCGCACGCAGAGCGTTTTGAAACTGAGATCATTTTTGATCATATCAACGATGTTGATTTATCAGTACGCCCATTTAAGTTAAAAGGTAACGATGTTGAATACACATGTGATGCATTAATCATTTGTACTGGCGCATCAGCAAAATACCTTGGTCTACCTTCAGAAGAAGCATTCAAAGGCCGTGGTGTATCAGCATGTGCAACCTGTGATGGTTTCTTCTATCGTAACCAAAAAGTAGCGGTTGTTGGTGGTGGTAATACTGCGGTTGAAGAAGCGCTTTACCTATCAAACATCGCCTCTGAAGTACATTTAATTCACCGCCGTGAAGAATTCCGTAGTGAGAAGATCTTAACTAAACGCTTACAAGAAAAAGTAGCGAACGGTAATATTACATTACACCTAAACAAAACACTTGATGAAGTATTAGGTGATGACATGGGCGTAACAGGTGTTCGCATACGTGATACACGTACTGACGAAGCAACTGAATTTGATGTGATGGGTACCTTTATTGCGATTGGCCACCAGCCAAACACGGATTTATTCATCGATCAATTAACCATGAAAGATGGCTACTTGAAAGTAAATTCAGGCACAGAAGGCTTCGCAACGCAAACCACTATCCCAGGTGTATTTGCTGCAGGCGACGTCTCTGACCACATTTATCGTCAAGCAATTACCTCAGCTGGAACAGGCTGTATGGCTGCATTAGATGCAGAACGTTTTCTTGATGGATTAAGCGATTAATCCGTTTATTCTGCTAAGGTGATACCCTAGGTATCACCTTTTTCAAGGCACTTTTTTCAAAACCTAACCTTTTTCAAGACCTCACCTATATGCCAATCTATTTACCAGAACTGAATCACGACTTAAGTTACTTCCCAGCAGTTAATACTGCGTTAGCTGAGCCCGATGGTTTACTTGCTATGGGTGGCGATCTCAATCCAGAACGGCTTGTATATGCTTATCGGCAAGGTATTTTCCCTTGGTTTGAAGACGGTCAGCCTATTCTATGGTGGTCACCAAGTCAGCGCATGGTATTAGCACCCGGTAAGATGCATATATCACGTAGCTTACGTAAGTCTTTGCGTCGTCAAAACTTTACCTTTTCGATCAATAATGCATTTGCAGAGGTAATTGAATCTTGCGCAGAACCACGTGGTTATTCGAGTGATACTTGGATCACTGATACCATGCAAGATGCGTATTTACAACTGCATGAAATGGGCTTCGCACACTCTATTGAAGTATGGCAAGAGGGGCAACTCGTCGGCGGATTATATGGCTTGTATATTGGCGATATCTTCTGTGGTGAATCTATGTTTCATACCGTCACTGATGCCTCTAAAATCGCCTTTATCGCGCTGCAACAACATCTGTTGAGTATTGGCTGTAAATTGATTGATTGCCAATTACATAATGAACACCTCGCATCACTAGGCGCAATTGAAATTAGCCGCGACACTTTCATCAACCAACTCAACAGTCAAAACACGACAGTCCAACAACAGCTATGGCAGCCTCAAACGCTTGTATTAGACTTACTTGTATTAAACTTAATAGATAAGACTAAGGCCAATACATAGGAATCACAATATGATTAAAGTCGCCTTAACACCACCCGCGCCTTGCAGCTACCTAAATGATCAACAAGAGCAAATCCTCGTTGTTCAAGATGAAGAATTACATAATCAAGCCGGTTATGAAGTTTTACTGCTTAACGGTTTTCGTCGCAGTGGTAATGATGTCTATCGACCACACTGCCAAACTTGCCAAGCATGTCAATCAATCCGCATTGATAGTCAGCTATTTAAGCCAAGCAAAAGCCAGAAACGTTTACTCAACAAAAATAAGCACATTGAAATGCGGGTTAGCCACCAGCCACAATCAGATTATTATCCATTATACGAGCGTTACATAAATATCCTGCACAGTGATGGCGCTATGTATCCGGCCAGTCAGTCTCAGTATGATGGTTTTATTACTAGCGCTTGGTTAACGCCAACGTTTCTCGAGTTTTACCTTGATGACGTCCTCGTCGCGGTAGCTGTCACCGATGTAATGACCGATAGCATGAGTGCCATGTATTGCTTTTATGACCCTAAGTTCCTGACGCACTCCTTAGGTACCTATGCAATTTTACAACAACTAATTTTAGCAAAGAACACTGGAAAGCAATGGCTGTATTTAGGCTATCAAGTAGATCAATGTAGCAAGATGAATTACAAGGTTAACTTTAACCCACATCAGCGCTTAATCGCAGGAAAGTGGCAGGGCTAATACCGCCGAAGAGTCAATAATAAAGCGTTTTAAAAATAAAACGTAAATAACTTACCTATAATATATACAGGCCAGTGTAAATCTGGCATCATCTTGCGGTCAAATATAGCTATTATAATTAAATTTTAAGAGGACTCATGGCAAAAGAAGACAGCATTGAACTACAAGGTACAGTTCTAGATACACTTCCTAACACAATGTTTCGTGTTGAATTAGAAAACGGCCACGTTGTTACTGCGCATATTTCTGGTAAAATGCGTAAAAACTACATTCGAATTCTTACTGGTGATAAAGTAACTGTAGCACTAACACCTTACGATTTATCTAAAGGTCGTATCGTCTTCCGTGCCCGTTAATCACGAGCCTCTAAAAAAACCAGCGTAAGGCTGGTTTTTTTAGGTCAGTCATTTACTGCATTTTAAACAACCGAAACTACTCTATAAACCCTCAATTTCAGACTGCCTACAACTCGGTTTTCTATCAGTCCACAGCCCAATACCTTGATTAAAAGTCTTTATAGATCATTCAACATCAACGCGTAAAATCTCTTCTTCCTGCGCTGCTTTTTTCTCTCTGAATTGTTGCTTTAACACTGATTTTTTAAGCATGGCGATTTCACCATCAGTACCAATTGTAAAATGTTCCGGTTCGGTATTGAATCGTGACTGATACAGCATCACAGCTTGCAGTGAGCTATCTTTTTGTGCTGGCGTCAATACCACACCACTTTCCCATTTACCGAGCTCTACAGCCGTTTTAAGCTTTTCATATACTTCTGGTGTTATGCTTTCAAGTAACTTATCAACTGACATCTTTACGTCCTTGGTTAATGCTCAGGGGCATCCCCTGCTAAATTATAATATATACAGCCACCCTACTATAAATACGTATCAATTTAAACTACAACAGCACTCAGGCCTATTGCTCGTTTACCTAAATATGCTCGGTTTGCTACAAACAAAAAAGGAAGCCAATTGGCTTCCTTAATAACACTGTCTTAATCGATAGTCTTCATCTTAATACACAGTTTGCTTATGCAAATTCGTGCATGTTGATACCAGCCATTTTTTGCATTACGCGCAATACTTGGCAGCTATAACCAAACTCATTATCATACCAAACGTATAATATAGCGCGGTTACCTTGAGCTATCGTTGCTAATGAATCAACAATACCAGAGAAACGGCTACCAACCATGTCGGTTGATACTAATTCTTTAGATGTACTGAAATCAATTTGATTGTGTAATGGCGAACTTAACGACATTTCTTGTAAGTAGCTGTTTAGAGATTCTCTTTCAACTTCTTTCTCAAGGTTTAAGTTAATGATTGCCATTGATACATTCGGCGTTGGTACACGGATTGCGTTACCAGTCAGCTTACCTTTTAGTTCAGGTAGTGCTTTTGCTACAGCCGATGCTGCGCCTGTTGACGTTAATACCATGTTCATTGCAGCGCCACGGCCACGACGATCACCTTTATGGTAGTTATCAATCAAGTTTTGATCATTGGTATATGAATGCACAGTTTCAACGTGACCGTTCTCAATACCATATCTATCTTGGATTGTTTTCAGTACCGGTGTGATTGCATTCGTGGTACAGCTTGCTGCCGATACAATGTTATCTTCAGGTAAAATATCCATATGGTTAACACCATAAACAATATTTTTAATGTCGCCTTTACCCGGTGCTGTTAATAATACTTTTGCAGCGCCAGGTGCTTTTAAATGCAGACCCAGGCCGTCAGTATCACGCCAGATACCCGTATTATCTACTATTAGTGCATTGTGAATACCGTGTGCTTCATAATCGATTTGATCGGGACCATTTGAATAAAGGATCTTGATGTAAGTACCGTTGGCAATGATTGCATTATTTTCTTCATCAATATCAATCGTGCCATTAAACTGGCCATGTACCGAGTCACGACGTAATAAAGAAGCACGCTTCTCGATATCGCCAGGACCACCACGTACAACAATCGCACGTAAACGTAATAAGTTGCTCTCACCTGTTTTATCAACAAGTAAACGCGCAAGTAAACGACCAATACGGCCAAAACCGTATAATACTACGTCACGAGGTTCAGGCTGAGTATCGTTATTTAATGCCGGTGCTAATTCAGCACGTAAGAATGCGTCGATACCAGTAGAATCTTCATTATCAGCCCAATAGCGTACAGCCAAACGACCGATATCAATTTGAGAATTGCTAATTGGTAGTTCACTGATAATTTGCAGTAATGGGAAAGTTTCAGTGAAACGTAAAACACGACCTTCATGACGTTTAACTACGCGGTGTGCTTTTTGGAGATCGATTGCTGTTGCATTTTGTAATGGGCGACCGTAAATTAATACTTCAACGCCCTTATTACGGTATAGCTTTCCTAACAACGGTAGCATAGATTCTGCGAGTTCTTGGCTCTCTTGCCAGTTCAACAAATGACTTTCAGATGGCATCTTTTTTCCTTTTAATCACAACTACATGTAAGAAACATTAAAACAACAGTCATATAACTATCGACTGACATTTAATCAATTTGATAGCGTAATCATACAAAAATAACCATTAACTTACCAATTAATCATGTGAATTAGGTCTTTTTTTACTTTTCAGCTTTCATTCAAAACACAAATATTTAACAATGAAATAGGAACGGCTTTACTTTTTCCGCTTGTTCACTTTGTAACCTAGCTGATTACGGAGGCGTTGAGCCCCTTAACTAATTTAAATCACTCATTAGACAGTATGAGTTAATTTATGGTAGGGTTTCGCCATCACCTACTTTATTGTTAGTTTTATGCATCGTTTACGCTCTATTAGTCGTTTAATTCCGGCGATTATTATTACTGGTTTATTAACATCATGTAGCGACCCTCATGATGCTGTAACGATATGTGAAAACGATGGCGCTGTTTGCGCCGATTTAAATACCGATGAATGGTGTCAGACAGAAAGAAATGACCTCATCATCAGCCGTTTTGATGCGAATAAAAATGCCAGCGAACAAGAAAAATACGCGTTATTAACGGCGCTTAGCGATTACCAAGAATGTATCAAGATAGCCGCGCTAATCGAGCCAAGAAAATATCCGGAATTAAAAGCCCAGCGCGTATCAGCAATGTTAAGTACCTATGATGACCTTATCGCATTAGAAAAACAGACGCGCAGTAGTAATAACCCCTATATACTCAATTATCATTGGGTATCGCATAATAACGAAGATGCAAAACAACGCTTTATAGCCTTGTCCAAACAGCAACGCTTCGATGATCCCGCGTTGTATTTTGCTATTGCTAACATTTATGGCCACAATACCGACAAAGCTATCGCTAATTTGTTGAAAGGTATTGCTCTACTTGACGATAATGCGCAATTTAACAGCTCTCAATTAGGTCACGCTCAATTAGACAACTCTCGATTAGACAATAGCGCCATGACCACCAAACTGCTATATGCCATTATCACGGCATACATGCATAAAAGAAATTACCAACTGGCTTATCTCTGGTCACAGGTGGCGCTAATCTCCGACATTAAAAATATAAACCTAAGTATTTTTAATAAGCATAAAATAACGACAAGCGAACAGCGTCGTTTAGATAAGCTAGCAGCAAGAGTTGCAGAGCAAATAGAAGATAAGAAGTTTACTGCTAAAAGCTATGAATATACGCTGTCAGCAGTCGGGCTTTAACCTGGCAATTAAAACCCGTTTATAATCACGATTAAGACAGTGATAATTGCTGAACACCGCGAGCATCAAAGTAAGCCATTAGCTCTGCTGGTAGTTCATCATCCGCTTGATAATAACAAGCACAAGCATGACGCTCACAGCTCAATAGAATAATACTGAGCAATTCATTGAATTCATGATTCTGCCAAATTCCAGCATCCCCCATCGTTAACCACTGCTGCATGATAGATAGCGGTTGGTTAAGCACTAATCCTGTCGATTGCATCGCAGTAAAATCTATCAGAGCTCGAAATGCCGCATAATTATCTTGGCGTAACTTGTAGCTGTTAATGCCTTTGGCAACGATACCGTCGGTATTTTCTAATAGACAATGCGCTAACTGATAGTCTGCTAATAACCAAGCCGTAAATGAATCTTCATTGGCAGTGCCACTAGCAAAATCAACATTACGTAATAATGTGTCTGTAGGCTGGGCATTATTCGCAGTCACTACTAACCATAAATAAAACGCATAACGATCACAGTTCGCATCTTGCCACTCGACTGTTTGCGTTTCTGCTCGCGTCGCTGTCACACCATCAGCAGCATAAGCCGTTAAATATTGTGCTAAATGCAGTTGATACAGAGCCGCTGTTGCCGTAATACTGCTCAGCGTTAAGGCAAATTCATCTTGCTCTTTTTCAGTATTAAACTGCTGCTGTAATTGTGTAAGTCGCGCAGATAAAGCAAGTGCGTCGGTCTTATCAATGGCCACAGTAGACAAGCTAGACTGCGCGTGAGTCAATAATTGACTAAGCACCACATCTGTTGTCGGTAATGCAGTAACCGTTGTTGGCTTAATTGCATTTGTAGGCGTTAAAACCGACGGCGGATTAAATATCCAGCTTTCACCCAGCGGTTCTTCACTGCCTTGATCCAAAATAACCAATTGATAAGCGCCAACAGCAAGCGGCTGTTCTAAACTTATCTGGTAACTTTGCATTTCCATATCGTGTAAATGATAAATACCATTTAACGACCATTCGATTGGCGTAAACTCACCTGTTTCAATAACAGCTTGATTCAATCTTACTTCCCAAATTAAATCTTCAGTCACGAATTCGATAGGTAAATGCAGATCAAATTGGATCATTTCAGATTGATCTGTAATGATCACAGGAGGCAATGCACGTAACCAAAATTGCTTAATCTCTTCTTCTAATTTTACGTCTAATTCATCGGTAAAACCAAAATCAGCCAATGCTTGAGTAATTAACGTTGTTGGTAACGCTTGCTCATCGCCATTGGCATTTAATTCTGTACAGCTAAGACCAAGCATTTGACCAAATTGCAGAATATGTTGTGCTGTCATTTGACACCTTAAATAGTGAACCTAGCGCTATTATACCCAATCAATATCAAGATGCGAGATCACGTGGTATCACAATAAGATTGTTTCATGGTTTTTTACACGTTGTCGATACTCCACTCTTGTCTATACTCCACTAAAGCGAATATTTGTAGTATTCAAACAAATGCAGCTTGATTTAATTTCCGATTTTAAAAATTCGATATAAATAAGACACTTAGTCAGAACCTTAACCGTATTCAAATGAAACCAAATAAGGTTAAAGGGAAATAATCATGCCAATAAAGCAACTGATCATCTCAATTTGTGATCTAGATTATTTATTTTATGTAATAAATAGAACAAAAAAACATGCCAAATTGACCTAAATCAGTTAATTTTCGTAAATTTGCAACATTTTGTGATTCAACGCATACATTTTGGTATTTATTCTTGTCTTTTTATCAAAATCTTGTAAATTTACAACCAAGCAAGATTATTAATTCAAACTTACATTTAATTTAATGGATACAAGTTATGACAATTAAAGTAGCAATCAATGGTTATGGTCGAATCGGCAGAAACGTACTTCGTGCATTCTACGAAGGTGGTAAAGAGCAAGATCTAGAAATCGTTGCAATCAACGACCTAGGTGATTCAAGAATTAATGCTCACCTAACTAAATATGATACTGCACATGGTCGTTTCCCTGGTACTGTTGATTTTGATGCTGAAGCACTAATCATCAACGGCGATCGCATCCTAACGTTCTCAGAGCGTAATCCAAAAGATCTACCTTGGGGTGAATTAGGTGTTGATGTAGTACTTGAATGTACTGGTATTTTCACAAGTAAAGAAGCTTGTCAAGCTCACTTAGATGGCGGCGCTAAAAAAGTACTAATCTCTGCTCCTGGTAAAAACGTTGACGCAACAATCGTTTACGGTGTTAACCACGACATAATCACTGCTGATATGACAGTTGTTTCAAACGCATCTTGTACTACTAACTGTCTAGCACCAATTGCTAAACTATTAAATGACTCTGTTGGTATCGTTAACGGCATGATGACTACTATCCATGCTTACACAAATGACCAACGTCTATCTGATGTATATCATACAGATCTATATCGTGCTCGTGCTGCGGCAATGAACATGATCCCAACAAGCACTGGTGCTGCTGCTGCTGTTGGTCTAGTAGTTCCTGAACTACAAGGCAAATTCCAAGGTATGGCGGTACGTGTACCAACTATCAACGTATCTCTTGTTGACCTTACTTTCGAAGCTGGTCGTGATACGACTCCAGAAGAAATCAACCAAATCATCACTGATGCAGTAGCTGCGGATCCAATCCTAGCGCGTGCACTAGCTGTGAACAACGAACCACTAGTTTCTATCGACTTCAACCATGATGCACACACATCTAACTTTGATGCGACACAAACTAAAGTTCAAGGCAAACTAGTTAAAGTTATGTCTTGGTACGACAATGAGTGGGGCTTCTCTAACCGTATGTTAGATAACGCTGTTCTACTTATGAGCGCTAAATAATCAAACTTGATTAATAATTCAAAGTTAATTGAATTATAATGTAAAGGCGGCCAATAGGTCGCCTTTTCTATGTTGGGGACTTTATGTCATATCGCAATACAATCACGGATCAAATTAAGTTAACTGAGCACATTAACTTAGTCACCAGTAATGGTCTCAAATACCTTCATATTGTCCACCCTAAAGCAGATGCCCGTATCAGCTTATTTGGCGCGCATCTGCTTAGCTTCACACCTGCAAACGCAGCGCCTGTTATATGGATGAGTGAGAGTGCTATTTTTAATGGTGTAAAAGCGATCCGCGGTGGTGTACCAATCTGCTGGCCTTGGTTTGGTCCTGCAAAGCAGAGCCCGACTGTACAGCCCCTAGCACAAACTAAAGATTTCCCAGCTCACGGTTTTGCCCGAAACAACCATTGGCAATTACTCGATAGCCACAGTGACGACGATACTTGCAAAGTGCGTTTACAGCTAACGCCAAACCCTGAAATGAAACGATTGTGGCCACATGATTTTAATCTTATTGCTGAGTTTATTATCAGCGATACATTAACACTCAATCTCACCACCCTAAATACCGGTAATGCTAGCTTTGATTATGGCGGCGCATTACACAGCTACTTCCAAATTTCACAGCCTGACGCAATCCAAATACATGGCTTAGATAAAAATAATCAAACATCACGTAAACTAGATAGTAATGTCGATATTATTTGTGAAGATCCAGCGGCGACAATTACGTTAGCTGATGAACAGCTGCAGCATAAGATTATTATCGAGAATGAAGGTAATAATGCGATGGTAGTTTGGAACCCTTGGCAAACGGGTGCACAAGCATTTACAGATATGCCAGATGACGGTTATCAAACCATGTTTTGTTTAGAACCGGCTATCATTGGTAAAAAAGCTGTCACAGTAGCACCAGGAGCCAGCCATACACTCACCACAAAATTAAGTGTAGCAGCCCTCTAATAGCAACAATACCAACATGAGCACATAGTCTATTAGCTAAGTGCTCAGCTTAAAACATTCGACATGATGTCACGCCACCATTATCGTTGTGCTAAAGGTATATCGATACTTTCGTCCACCAACGTACGCGCAGCAAAAATTAGGCTATCCACTTGTTGGGAAATACTGTACTTACTCATATCCTGCCCCGTTAACAAACGACCTAGCTCGGCAAGTTGACGACGTAAATGTTGGTCACTAAGCTCTTTTTCTTTATCATGTTGTGATATTTTCGATGCGACAGCATCTTTTATGCCACGAACCTGAGATTGAAAATCCAATGCAGTTAACTCTTCTGTGCCTAAATAGCTATTTAATGAGCTTAAATGATCGCGGTAATTTATCACTACACGTTCCGCCGATGTTTTAATTCTTGATTTAACCCAAACAACTTCTTTAGCAATGCTTTCCGCTTGCTTTATTTGGCGATAACTCGCATTTAACTGTTGTTGGATCACGGTATTATCACGCGGATTTTTTTCAATTAAACGTTCTAAACTGTATAACCCATTTAATGCTTTGTTATAGCTTTCAGGGACAAGTTCCTGATCGAGTAAATTAAACTCAGACGTGGGTAAACGTAATACTTTACGTTTTATCATATCGACTTCAAGGCTATTATAATCGCGTTCTAGTTTGATTTTTTGGTGTTCTAAACCTAAGCCAGTGCCACGACTCTCAATTAACCCAGTAAACTGGGTGGTCGAATCACGCAGTTTATCAAAACGCGCTTCAAAACCATCAACATCGATACTCTGAATAAATTCATCATGATCACGAATGATGGATAGTGACGGTTCAGTAATGAGTTTAGCTTGAAAAGCTTTATTCATGCGTTGAACAAATAACTCTGATTCAGTTTCAATCTCTTCACTGCCCGAATTCGAAAACCAACTACCGCCATTCGGCGTATAGTCTTCATACATACTCAATAACTCTTCGCGTTTTTTAAGGGCTAGCTCAAAATTATTCGGGGCATAATAAGCAAGGTCCTGTTTATTACCTCGTTGATATAATATCTCAACGGCATTCATTGCAGCATTAACAGCATTCATTTCTTCAGATGCAGCTGCAGACATAGTGAAACTATCACCACCGTCGGTAAACTCGGCCAGCGTTACGCAGCCAGAAAATAGACTCGTTACGAGTATAAGACTAGACAGTTTGATCGATAATTTGACTTGTCGTTGCTTTAATAATTGGCGTTTGATTGGTAATGTAGTGAGCATGAACATCATCCTTTTGTTCGAGACATACTTGAATTAACAAGAACAGCATACGCTGCCAATATCAAAATTTGGTGTCTAACGAGGGATGTATGTGACAAGGCGTTATAAAACAGCACTTAGCTCAATATTAAGCAGGAAAGATGTATGAGCAGTATTTTTCACATGTCTAATACTGCCCATACTTAACTATGGTTAAACTAACGCATTCAGTAACGCTTTAATTGGGTGGTTAAGTCGTACTTTCTCCATGCGCTTCACCTGACTACGACAAGAATAACCGGTTGCCAAACAACGCGAAGCATCACGCTGTGATAACGCATGTTTCCAGCTTTGACCATAGATAGATTTTGATGCTGTCACATGCTTAGCATCATGACCATAACTTCCCGCCATACCACAACAACCCGTTGCCACTGTTTCTAACGCTAAGCCGAAGCCGTTAAATACCTGTTGCCACTCTTGTTCTGCCGTTGGCTTATTGGTCTTTTCAGTACAATGGGCGAACAGGTAATAGGGTTCTGCTTTAGCATCTTGCCCATTACTCGCTTGACTGTTAATCGCCTCACCCAAATGTACTTGCGCACTCTCTGTTAACAACCATTCTTGAATAAGCAGGACGCTAAAATCACCGCGTTTATCCGCTAATATTTGGTTATATTCGTCGCGATAACAAAGCACCAACGCCGGTTCAATACCCACCATCGGCATACCCAGATCATGCAAAGCATTCAAAAATTCAGCGGCTGTTTCGGCCGTTTTGGCAAACTTAGCTAAAAAACCTTTCACATGCTGCGGTTTACCATTGGGTTTGAACGGTAAGATCACTGGCTTCAAGCCTAGCTTCTCAATCAGGATGACTAATGTCTGCACTAATTCAGCTTCATAAAAACTAGTAAACGGATCCTGGACAATTAATACGTGTTTCGCTTTATCTTCAACGCTTAAACGCTGTAAAAATGCCAAGTCAAAACTTTGTGCATAATGCCCACGTAACGACTCTGATAAGGTTGGTGTGCTTAATAACGGAATATCCACCATGCCTATCGTAAGTTTGGTTGCAGCTTGCAGCCAATTTTGATTTAACCAGAAATTAAAGAACTTCGGCATCTTTGCCATCATCGGGGTATAACTTTCAGAATAGCCAACCGCAAAATCTTTAATCGGCCGTAAATAACGACTATGGTATTGATCAATAAATCGCGATCTAAACTCTGGCACATCGACTTTAACCGGACACTGGATCGTACATGCTTTACACGCTAAGCAACCTTGCATCGCGTCCATCACTTCATGCGAAAAGTCATAACGGCCGCGCGCTTTATTCCAACTGTTCTTTAAACGGGTGGTAAAAGTAGTTAGCCCCACCTTTTGTATCGTTAATTGTTGACCCAATTCCTGTTCTGTCATCTCATGACAAGACAATTGACGTAACCATTCTCGCATCAGGGCTGCACGCCCTTTTGGCGAATGACGACGATCCCCGGTATGCTTAAATGACGGGCACATCGGACTTTTGGTATCATAGTTAAAACATAAACCATTACCGTTACAATCTATTGGCTGTGGAAAGTCTTCCCTCACCGAAACCGGAATTTGGCGATCAAATGCCCCGCGCTTTTTCGCATCCACAGACACGAGTTTGGCATCACTGTTAATTGGCGTACAGATCTTGCCTGGATTTAAGCGGTTATCAGGGTCAAAGGCGGCTTTAATTTTACGTAACTCGGTAAATAGCTCATCACCGAAAAATTCTGGGCCATATTCAGAGCGGAAACCTCTGCCGTGTTCGCCCCACATCAAGCCTTTATATTTAGCTGTTAACGCAACGACTTTGTCAGATATTTCACGTAAAATGACCTCTTGCTGAGGGTCGAGCATATCTAATGCAGGACGCACATGTAGCACCCCCGCATCAACGTGACCAAACATACCGTAATGTAAGTTATAGCTGTCTAACAAGGCTCTGAATTCAACAATATAATCCGCTAAGTGTTCAGGCGGAACCGCAGTATCTTCAGCGAAGGCTAATGGTTTAGCTTGACCTTTGGTTGCACCTAACAGACCAACGGCTTTCTTACGCATGCCGTATATTTTCAATACGTCACTTAATTGATCACAAATCTGATAACCAATCACCCCTGCTTCACCCGCAGCCATTAGGCGGTCAAGCTCAGCAGTTAAATGTGCAATTTTTTGTTGCTGAATCTCACCATCATCTTCGGCAAATTCAACAAAGTTAATACCCTGCATGTCTTTATTCGGCACATCCGTGATCAGTGATTTAACCGAGTGCCAAACAATATCTTGTTTGGCTAAATTCAACACGACTGAATCAACGGTTTCAACCGACAGTGCATTGGCTTCAATTAAAAATGGCGCATTACGCAAGGCCGAATCAAAGCTGTCATATTTCACGTTAACAAGACAACGGTACTTTGGGATTGAGGTTAAATTAAGTTTTGCTTCAGTAATAAACGCTAATGATCCTTCTGAACCACACAGAATTCGCCCTAAATCAAATTCTTGAGTGCTTTTATCATAAAGGTGAACTAAGTCATAACCGGTAAGAAAACGATTTAGGGGTGGAAAGGTATCTGCAATTTTCTGTTGTTTATGGGTAATCGTATCAATCACCTGATCACAAACTTTACCCAGATAATTATTCTGCTGAGCCTGTTCATGCATCAGCTCTGCAGACTGACTTGCCGTCACTAATTCAGTGCCATCCATTAATACTGCCGAAACAGACAGTACATGGTCACTGGTTTTTCCGTATTTTAATGACCCTTGGCCCGACGCATCCGTGCTAATCATGCCACCAATCGTGGCGCGATTACTGGTCGATAAATCAGGTGAGAAAAAGAAACCATAGGGTTTAAGAAATTCGTTGAGTTGATCTTTAACCACACCGGTTTGAACCTGTACCCAGCCTTCTTCCACATTGATATCAATGATATTATTCATATGCCGTGACATATCGACAATAATACCGTCAGTCAGTGATTGGCCATTGGTACCCGTCCCGCCACCACGCGGTGAAAAGGTAATGGTTTTAAATTCAGCCTGTAATGACAATTCTGCCATTATGACTAAATCTTGGTGTTGACGTGGCAGTACAACCGCTTGCGGTAATAACTGATAAATACTGTTATCTGTCGCCACCGCTAATCGGCTAGCATATGATTTTTCAATATCCCCACTAAATTCACTTTTTTCTAAGGCACTCAAAAAAGCGAGGTATTCTGATTTTACTGCATCCTGATAACTTAATTCGGGGATCATCATCCATTCCCTTGTGACAATTTTCAACTAATACAAATTTTTAATTAAGAATATTGTAACATGAGTGCTTAAATTCATCGCCTATAGATAAAGGCTAAATTGATCTCAGTTATAACCACACACCGTTTTAGGACGTTATCCTATATAAACAACGTGTAAGCATTAACCTAAAATTAACGAATTTAATAGTAATATGCGCCTTACGTAACATAATAGCTAAATCAAACTATCGTTTAACTTGCGGTTTAACGCCTTAAGAAATACTATAGGTGACATTTACTACATAACATAGACGTTAGTCTGATCTGGGCGTAAATGAGGGTTCTTTTCATTGTCATCTCAGACAAATCAATAGGAAACATTAAAAATGCGTGTTGCTTTAAGAGCCCTTGCAGCGAGTTGTATTTTGATTATGAATACAGCTCAAGCCACTGAAACAAACCAACAAAATAACACTGTAGACAATTTACAAACAGAGCTTAAAAGTATTCAATCTGAATATGACACATTCATCACATCTCTCGCAGTGGTCAATGACAATATAGCTATCGAGAATACCAAGTTAGCGCAAGCAAGAACGCAAGGAAAAGCACTTGTTGGGCAAACAGCAAAAGCATTGGCGCAAATGAATGCGCAATATACATTGATGATTGATAATCCAATGCAAGACATTGCCACGTCACAGAATGACTACCGCTATGCAGTTCAGCAGCAGCAAAAAAATAAGCAACTCATTAAAGATTCTGTTGCTACCCTAGCACAACTCAATAAACAAGTTTCAGAAAAAAATATTGAACGCGTTAGACTACTAAATCAACGTGAAACAATCAGTGAAGAAATAAACATTTCACGCATTAACCGTCTGAATAATGAGATGCAACAAACTCAGTCGCTAGATGTTAACCAACGCGTTAACTGTGATCTGCAAACTTCATTCTCAAAATGTATCTCTCGTAGCAATCTATTGAGTAAGCAAAAAGCGTCGAAGACGTATTTAACGTCGCTATTCAACTCAGTAACCGAAGCGAAACTAGTCAGTAAACATAAAGCGAATTCCAGCGCTCATGTTAAATTGTTAGGTCACAAAGTGTTAACCGGTGAATTCAGTGGTCAGGGTACTTATAGCTCAACCATGCAGGTAACAATGCAGGGCGTGTTACCAAAAAATGCAGCGTGTAAGCTGTTAAATATCTCCACTCGATACTGCGCAGAACAATCACCGCAAGTAGCACAAAGCACCACAACAACGGATAACGACGATAATAAAGGTGCGTTATATGAACTCACCATCCGTTCTAACCAATACGATGATGAAGTATTCATTGATGGCGTTAGCTATGGTTCGACCAAACTTTCAGTGATGTTATCACCAGGGCCCCACCATATCGTGATCAAAAAACCAAACTACATGGATTTTGAACAAAACATCAAACTAAAAAATAACCTGATGGTCAGAGCTGAATTAGTTAAAGCCACGGTTTCATTGAGAAATGGTCAGGCAGTACAAGACTTTTTAGCGTCAGGTGAACGCGGCCCAGAATTAATCTCGGTGCCGAGCGACATTAAGCAAGCTATCAAGGCTTTCTCAGTAGGTCAAAACCCGATCACAGTTGCTGACTTCAAACATTTTGTTAGTGCTAGCAACTATACTACCGCAGCAGAATCAGGTAATGGTTGTGTGGAGTATCTTAACGGTAAAGAAACATATAATGCCGACTTAAACTGGCGTCAACCCGGTTTCGAACAGACTGATGAGCATCCTGTTGTCTGTATCAATTCAGCCGACACCAATGCTTACTTAACGTGGTTATCAAAAGCAACAGGCCAAAAATACCGTTTACCTAATAACGGCGAATGGGAATATGTGGCGCGCGCAGGCAGTAGCTACAACTACTGGTGGGGTAACGATGCCGGCAACTCAAAAGCCAATTGCGCTTACTGTGGCAGCCAATGGTCGAATAAAAGCACCGCGCCAGTACAATCATTTAAAGCCAATAAATTTGGCCTATATGATACCGTCGGTAACGTTTGGGAACTAACTGGCGGAAATAATCTAGTGGCAAGAGGCGGCGCATGGAACTTCGCGCCAAAACTTGCGCAGGTTGATGTTCGCTTAGAATTAAAACCCGATTTCCGCGCTAATTATATTGGTTTTAGAGCAGTACGCGAAAACTAAAATCTGCGGTTTGAAAAGCCTTGCAAGACGCTGACTCTGATGTCACTTAAAACGCAATAAACAAAAGCCTCGGTCTGAAATGACCGGGGCTTTTTGCTATTTGAATTCTAATTATTTATCAACGACTCAATTTTTCTCACTTATAACCCGTCACCATTTTAGGGAACTTGCCCTAAATACTCCCCTTATCGGTGCATAATAACGTAAATAACGTAAATAACGCTGTTTAACGGCTGGTATCATAATTGCTTAATGTCTAATGGTTAACATTTAATAGTAACTAGTAACTCGTTACTAAAGAGATAATTAAGGCAGGTATTATGACTTCACAATCAATGTTACTCGTCAGTGGCTCGGCAATTTTATTCACATTAATATGCTTGTGCTATTTACTGTTTACACTACAGAATCAACAGCGCTGCCGTAAACAATTACAAATGGATGGTCTGGTAAAATTGAATTCCATTCGTAAATTACTCACTCGTGTTCAACAACATCGAGGTCTGTCAAATGGGGTATTACACGGCGAGGAAAATCTAAAACCACGACTAAAAGAGGTGACAGATGCTATCGAGACAATCCAGCAAGACATCTGCGATAACTACCCTGATTTATTGGACAATGAGCGTTGGCAAGCCATGTTAGACCATTGGCAGCGTTTGGCTGTTGACTGCATCAATCTCCATGTGCGTAATAATCTCGAACAACATAATAAACTCGTGTTAAATGTGCTCTATCTCATCAATGATATTGCGTTTGACAATAAACTACATCAACTCAGCAATAGTAATAGTGAATCTATCCAATTTTTATGGCAGGAATTATTGTTTACCGCAGAAAGCATCGCCCAAATACGTGCGCTTGGCACAGGCATCGCGGCGGCAAAAATATGTACACGAGCAGAGCGTATACGCCTTACTTATCTTTGTCAGTCGTTAGAACAAAGCATTAATATTCAACAAAACCAAGATTACTTGCTTAAAATAGCCCATTTACTTAAAGTTATCGACAACGAAATTATCATCTCCAAGCCAACCATCAAAGCCAACGTATTTTTTAATATCGCCACAGAATCAATCGACATGATATTGGCCAGTTTTGACAAACAACTTAATATTGTGGAATACAATTTACACACATCGACAACCGAAAATAACCACGCTAAGCACCATTGTACCCAATAAAAAGCCACGTTAACTAATATGACAACGACAAAAAAACCCCAAGTCAGTGCTAATTAACACTGCCTTGGGGCTTTCACTTAAACGATAACTCAGGCTTGAGCCAACAAACGGCTAACTTATTTAGCGTGTTTGTCCGCTAGGTATAGCCAAGTGCTTAATACTGTATCAGGATTTAGCGATACGCTATCAATACCTTGCTCAACTAACCAAGCAGCAAAGTCGTCGTGATCCGATGGTCCTTGACCACAAATACCCACGTATTTACCCGCTTTCTTAGCCGCTTTAATTGCCATTGACAGCAATACTTTCACCGCTTCATTACGTTCATCAAACAAATGAGAGATGATACCAGAGTCGCGATCTAGACCTAATGTTAATTGGGTTAAATCATTTGAACCAATCGAGAAACCATCGAAGTACTGTAGGAACTTATCAGCCAACAATGCATTCGAAGGTAGTTCACACATCATGATAACGCGTAAACCGTTCTCACCACGTTTCAGGTCATGCTCTGCTAGTAAATCAATCACTGATGCCGCTTCGCTTAATGTACGCACGAATGGGATCATGATTTCAACATTGGTTAGATCCATGTCGTTACGCACGCGTTTAATTGCTTCTGTTTCTAGTGCGAAACAATCACGGAAGTCTTCAGAGATATAACGAGATGCGCCACGGAAACCTAACATTGGGTTTTCTTCTTCAGGTTCAAAGAATTCGCCACCCACTAAGTTAGCGTATTCGTTTGACTTAAAGTCAGACATACGCACAATTACTTTTTTCGGGTAGAACGCTGCAGCCAGCGTTGAAATACCTTCTTGTAACTTAGCAATGTAGAATTCAACTGGTGATGCATAACCTGCGATCATCTCATTGATTTCAGCTTGTAGCTCTGGCGATTGTTTATCAAAATTAAGCAATGCTTTAGGGTGAATACCGATCATACGGTTGATGATGAACTCAAGACGCGCTAGACCAACACCTTCGTTTGGTAATGCCGCGAAATCAAATGCACGATCAGGGTTACCCACGTTCATCATTACTTTTACCGGAATCTCCGGTAAGTTAGCCACTACTGATGAGGTTTCACGGAATGGTAAGATACCTTCGTAGATAAAACCAGTGTCACCTTCTGCACAAGATACTGTTAGCTCTTGACCATTTTTAATCAAGTCTGTCGCGTTACCACAACCAACAACAGCTGGAATACCCATTTCACGTGCAATAATTGCAGCATGACAGGTACGGCCACCACGGTTAGTGACGATTGCAGAAGCACGTTTCATGATAGGTTCCCAATCTGGGTCTGTCATATCCGTTACTAATACGTCGCCTTCTTTCACTTCATCCATTTGCGCAATTGATGAAATAACTTTAGCTGGACCGGCACCAATCTTTCCGCCAATCGCACGGCCTTCTGTAACCACGGCTGATTTAGCATCTAAGTGGAAACGCACCATGACTTGCTTATCTTCACGGCTACGTACTGTTTCAGGACGTGCTTGAACGATATAAATCTTGCCATCAATCGCATCTTTCGCCCATTCGATATCCATCGCATGGCCGTAATGTTTTTCGATGATCACAGCTTGTTTCGCTAGTTCCATTACTTCTTCGTCGGTAATAGAGAACTGACGAGACTTGCTTGCTTCAACATCCACAATTTGAACTTGTTTACCATGGCCTTCGTCAGCAGAGTAGATCATTTGGATCAGCTTGCTACCGATGTTACGACGTACAACCGCAGGCTTGCCTTTAGCAAGTGTTGGTTTGTGTACATAGAATTCATCAGGGTTAACTGCGCCCTGTACAACCATTTCACCAAGACCATATGAAGACGTAATAAATACCACATCTTCAAAGCCAGATTCAGTATCGATAGAGAACATCACACCAGATGATGCTTCATCACTACGCACCATGCGTTGAATACCCGCAGATAATGCCACGCCACGGTGGTCATAACCAGAATGCACGCGGTAAGAAATAGCACGGTCGTTAAAGAGTGATGCGAATACGTGTTTAATTGCAACAATGATGTTGTCATAACCACGTACGTTTAAGAATGTTTCTTGCTGACCCGCAAATGATGCATCTGGCATATCTTCAGCGGTTGCCGAAGAACGTACTGCAAATGATGCTTGCTCGCCTGCTTCACCAGCCAGTACTTCATAGCTTTGGGCAATAGCGGCTTCTAATTCAGGTTGGAAAGGTGTGTCGATGACCCATTGGCGAATAGTCGCGCCAGCTTTGGTTAACGCTGCGATGTCATCAACATTGAGATCGTCTAGTAATGCATAAATTTTATCGTTTACGCCACTTTGCTCTAAAAACTGATTAAACGCATCAGCGGTAGTCGCGTAACCACCAGGAACTTGCACGCCTGCGCCTGCTAAGTTACTGATCATCTCACCTAGAGATGCGTTTTTGCCGCCAACTCGTTCTACGTCGTTCATTCCAAGTTTTTCGTACCCAATTACGTACTCTATCACGGCAGTTCTCCAGATTTAATCTATCTCAAAAATGATTTTAAGTGTGAGCGATATTCGATATTGCTCACATATTGTCAATGCAAAATAATCATCTTGCTTTCCTTAGTGTTTTTAATCATACACAGCTATTAATTTCAATGTAAGATACTTACTTAGAAAATTTCATCTGTTTATGAAAAGGATAGAGTCAATGCAAACTGTTTTTTATGTCTCTGATGGCACAGCGATCACCGCTGAAGTCTTTGGTCACGCGCTTCTAAGCCAATTTCCAATCGAATTTGATCAGCATACTTATCCCTTTATTGAGACCGAAGAAAAAGCAAAATACGTTACTCAAAAAATCAACGAACACGTAGCGAAAACAGGACAGAAGCCACTCGTGTTTCATTCGATAGTTTCATCTGAAATAAGGACGATCATCGAATCAAATGAAGGCCATTCTCACGACTTTTTGAGTACTTTTGTGGCACCACTTTCTGAGCAATTAAATATCAAAGCAGAGCCAAAATCACACCGTACTCATAGCCTTAAACTTGATACTTATGATGCCCGTATTGAGGCGGTGAATTATGCCCTCGCCAACGATGACGGTATTAGCTGTAAAGATTACGACGACGCAGACTTAATCTTAGTCGGTGTATCACGTAGTGGCAAAACACCAACCAGTTTATACCTCGCCTTACAGTTCGGGATCAAGACCGCCAACTACCCATTTATTGCCGATGACATGGATGAGTTAACACTGCCAAAAGAATTAAAACGTAATAAACATAAAATATTTGGTCTCACAATTGATGTGAAACGCCTGCAGAATATCCGTAGTGAACGCCTTGCTAACAGCACTTATGCGTCATTACGTCAATGTAAGTTAGAGATTGCGGAAGTTGAATACTTATACCGTAGAGAAAAAATCCCTTTCATTAACAGTACGACATTTTCGGTTGAAGAGATTGCCACCAAGATCTTGGATAAGAAAGGCTTGAAACGTCGTATTTTTTAATTACAACGCCATTTCACTACGCGCTTTATCATTTGACTAAGCGTGTAGGGCTTGTCGTAACACACATCAATACTCAAATCTGGCTTCATAATGCGTTTAACAGGCACCAGTTCCATGACTGAATTAGTGATAAAAACTTCATCTGCAGCAAGCACATCTGCAACAGTGTAATCTCCTGATTCAATCTTGATTCCCAGACTATTCAACACGTTTGAAATGTGTGTTTTCATCACCCCTTCAACACCACTGCGTTTCGTACTCGGGGTATAGACTTTACCGGCTTTCACCCAAAATACATTAGCAACAGAGGTTTCGATAACATAACCGTCTGTCGAACACACCAATCCGTCTGCCATATTATGGGCATCAAGTTCTTGCTTGATCATCACCTGATCCAATCGGTTTAAGGTTTTTAATCCCGCCAATGCTGGATTAACGGTTTGCTGATAGTCACAAAGCATTAATTCAATGCCCGACTTCGCCCATTCACTGTAAGTGGGTGGTATAGGACGGTGTTGTAAATACCAATTGGCATTTGAGCAGCCCGTAGTACCATAAGCGTAACCGTAACCTCGACCGCCCTCGCCTCGGGTGATCATGACTTTTAACACGCCGTCTTGTAATACCAGTGCTTGTTGGGTGATAGCTGCGACTAATTCATCCCATTGGTCAAACGTTATCGCTAATACCACACACGCTTGTTGTAAGCGTGCTATGTGTAAATTCAGTAGTAAGGCTTGTCCTGTTGCCATTTTGATCGTGGTAAAGTGCCCATCACCAAAATTGAAACCACGATCGGCTATTGCAACATCTTGACTGGGTGAGCCATTAATAATCATGATTGAAGTATTCCATTAAGATTTAAGCACTGATTGTATATTCACTCTGGCTTGGCTTTCAAATTTTTCGGTGAAATAGTCAGAACAAAAAATTCGAGATTGGCACAAGAACTGCTTAAGTAAACGTTTACGGCCTAATTTGTACAGCCATAACGGTACATGCTGGTACTCAGCGCGAATGGCTTTTTCATAGTTTGCATAAATAGCGCGATGTTGACCTAATATGGTTAAATCAATGTCTAAAAATAACGCTTGGTCGTTAATACTCGATAGCAATTCATTGTTGGTGTTGGTTAAGAATGTGCCTGATAATCCTTTAAGCACATTTCTTGGTTTACTCGGGTGCTGGGTTAACAAGATTAATTCATATACTTGCTGTACTAATCGCGTCGGCACCGCAAAGTTAGTAAGAGCCGTGATCGCATAGTGACCACTGTTCACTTCATTGTCACTGCGCCTGACATCATAAATAATATCATGAAACCAGATAGCCAGCGCCACCGCTAAGGGGTTATCAAATTGTTCCTGTACTCGATCAAACCAAGTAAAGCAGGCATCGATATGGCTGAGATCATGATAATAACGATGCGTTTCTTGGTAATGTGGTAACAGGCGTAACCAAGCTTGCTGTATTTGCGCTGTGTCTAGGTGAGAAAAATTGTCTTGCAGTAATGACTGCCAGCGTAATGCTAGGCGTTCACTGATTGCACAAACATCCTTATCTGTCATATCTGTGCTCCTTAAAGCTACCGATTGGCAATATCGGTAGCTTTAATTTCTATGGTTATCCGTTTCAACAATGATTAATTTCAATAACGATCAGTTCCGATAACAAGGCGGAAACTGCTGCGGAATATCAGAGCAAATACCCGCTACCCCCCAATTATATAATTGATTAGCACGCGCCAAACTGTTAACGGTCCAAACATTCACACTATAACCCGCATCAGTCATGGCTTTTACTTGCGGTTCGGTCAAGCCTTTATCATTAGGATGAACAAACTCAGCACCGACATATTGCATCGAGGTGAGCCAATCTACAGGCAGAGGGGATTTAAATAAACACCCTAAGCTTATTTCTGGCGCACGGCGTTTCACCTCTGCTAATAACAAATAATTAAAGCTCGAGAGCAGCAATTGCTGACCACCTTGCCAGTGATGATTAATGTCGCGAATAATACCGTCAATAAGTCGATCAGTAGCGGCTTTATCACTGCCCGACTTAATTTCTAAATTCAGGTTCATGCCAGTTTCATTGGTGAATAATATTAGATCCACCAGCGTGGGAATGCGTTCTCCGACAAAATCCAGTCCGAACCAGGCTCCCGCGTCAATATCATCAAGATCGGTAACGATCTTATCGCATAATAAGCCATTGTGATCGCTGCAGCGGTCGAGCGTTGCATCATGACAAATAACAACCGTACCATCACCGAGCATACCAACATCCACTTCAATCCAAGGTACATTGTTGTCTTCAGCTAATTGAAAAGCGGCTAAGGTATTTTCCGGGGCAATGGATGACGCACCACGATGCCCCATTACCATTTTGTCCGCTTTTTCACTAGCTGATGGATTGTACTGAAATGTATTCTCTGTTATTTCAGAAATGATATTTTCCATAACAAAAACCTATTTAGTTTGACGCGTAATGACACACGTTGCTGTACAGTGGGCATAAAGCTTACCGTTTTCATCACGAATATCACCTTCCGAGATAACCACTGTTTTTGATACGTTTAATACCTTGCCTTTGGCCTGTAATGCTGTGTTTTTGGGAATTGGGCGTACCATTTTTACATTCAGGTCAACCGTGCCATAACTCTCACCAGCAATCAGTGTCGTGTGTGTCGCGCAACCCGTAACCGAATCAAGTACCGTGGCTGCAAAACCACCGTGTACACCACCCATCGGGTTTAAATGACGATCATCAGCCTGCACACTAAAATGAACCTGACCTTCACTTACATCGACACATTGCATTGGCATGGTGTCGCAAATAGACGGATGAGGGAACACACCTTCTGCCATTGCTTGTAGTATCTCTAGTCCACTCATTGTTGCTGGGTTTAATTGCTGACTCATGCTCTTTCCTTCTTCTATTTAACTATCGATGAATTATGTATTTAACTGCTGTATTACAACAATAATCTCACAAAACTACCGTAATTTGGTAACCATTACCAATAATGTTACACCCGAAGCTTACCAATTAACAATGACGCAACAATAAATCGACCTGAACGTCAAATATCACTTCCAACAATCCCATATATACGTTACTTTTATTACAGAAAGATAAACAATAAACATATTTACAGCGTTGGAGCCGGGATGTACTCAATAGAAAAATCTCATAAGTTAGATAACGTATGTTATGACATACGTGGACCAGTATTAAAAGAAGCGAATCGCTTAGAAGAAGAAGGTCATCGAGTAATCAAATTAAACATCGGGAATCCCGCCCCATTTGGTTTTGAAGCCCCAGAAGAAATTGTAAAAGACGTTATTCATAACCTCCCATCGAGCCAAGGTTACTGTGACTCAAAAGGGTTATATTCTGCGCGCAAAGCCGTGATGCAACATTACCAACAGAAAGGTCTGTTAAACATCTCGATTGACAATATTTACCTGGGTAATGGCGTTTCAGAATTAATCATGATGTCGATGCAGGCATTACTGAATAATGGTGATGAAGTGTTAGTTCCGTCACCTGATTATCCATTATGGACAGCAGCAATTACCCTCTCTGGTGGTAAAGCAACGCACTATATTTGTGATGAAGAATCAGATTGGTATCCGGATCTGGATGACATTAAAGCCAAGATCACACCGAATACCAAAGGTATTGTATTAATCAATCCAAACAACCCAACGGGTGCGGTATATAATAAAGAATTTTTGCTAGAAGTGGTTGAAGTTGCTCGCCAACACAATCTGATCATTTTTTCTGATGAGATCTATGACAAGATCCTATATGACGGTGTTGAACATGTGCCTATGTGCACACTGGCGCAAGATATTCTGATTGTTACCTTCAATGGTTTGTCTAAAGCTTACCGTATCGCTGGTTTCCGCTCTGGTTGGTTAGTACTGAGTGGTGCAACCCATCTTGCTAAGGATTATATTGCTGGGTTGGAAATGCTCGCCTCCATGCGTCTGTGTTCGAATGTACCGATGCAACATGCGATACAAACGGCACTGGGTGGTTATCAAAGTATTAATGAATTGATTTTACCGGGTGGTCGTTTACTGGAACAACGTGATTTAGCCTGGAAGATGTTAAATGATATTCCGGGTATCACCTGTGTGAAACCAAAAGGTGCGCTGTATCTGTTCCCTAAAATTGATATGGAAATGTTCAATATCAAAGACGATCAGAAATTTGCATTAGATCTGTTGCAACAAGAAAAGCTATTAATTGTGCAAGGTACCGGTTTTAACTGGAGCCGCCCTGATCACTTCCGCGTGGTATTCTTACCGCGTGTTGAAGAGCTGACTATTGCGATTAATAAACTAGCTAACTTCTTATCAACTTACCGTCAGGCTTAGTTCGTAAGTGAGTTTTAGATATTAGAAAGGCGTCGTAATTGACGCCTTTTTTTGTTTTTATGGACGCCTTATTAAGAGGCTAAATATTGTGGACAAAAGTGGAGCTGTTCGAATAGCCCACTATATCTAATATTTTTGAATGACCTGTTATTTTTTTAATTTAACCGCGGTGCCAAAAACCATAATTTCAGATGAGCCATCCATAATTGCACTTGTCGTAAAACGGATCCCGACAACAGCATCCGCTCCTTTTTCATTCGCATTTGCAATGAGACGTTTAACCGCTATGTCCCTAGCCTCAGTTAACATTTCTGTATAACCGCGTATTTCACCACCGATAATACTTTTTAAGCTCGCCATGATGTCACGTCCAATATGCTTTGCTTGAACGACGTTACCAGTAACAACACCGACTATCTCTTCAATTTCTCTGCCGGGAATTGATTCTGTAGTTGAATAGATCATAAAATTTCCTTGAATAAACAGTTTAAACAATAAATAGTTGAGACAATAATTTCGGCACTAGGTTGCCATTATCCATAAATTTAATACCGACACTGATCTCACCGTTTTCATTTCTACTATTACAAATCTGAGCCATAATTTTTATTTCGCCATCAACAGGGCTTTGTATACACACCAGTACATCACGCTTTTTCACCGTAGTGCGGGGATTTTTAGTTTTAAAAGAAAAACGACAGCCATTAGTTGAAATATCGACAATGACACCATTGATGGCCCCACCTTGGTTTTTTATCTCATCGTTTAACTTCATGGATGCAGGCAGATGAATGCTAGTGCGCTGCTGTGTACGTAGTTGACGTTTTTCGATCTCTTTTGGATAATCTAAAAACAATAATCTTTCAGGATGTTGAGTCACACTGCGAATAGAAGAACTAAAGGCGAAACACTCGCCTTTATCACCTTCCAGCAAGTAACGTACAATCACACCATTACCTTCAATGAGTACATCGTTATACTCTGAGTTATTTGCGACTCGAGGATACTTTAATATGATATATCGACCAAGATCATAACCAACGAGGGATAATTTTAGGCGTACAGGCAGTGGGTTATTTATTTGCAGATCAAGCATTTTACCTGGTCCTAACTCAAATAATTGTAACTTTGTCTCAGCACTGGCTTCGAGCATCTTGTTTAACTTCCTTGTACAACGGTCAAATATAATCTATCCAATAATATAACTAATATTTTTAAAACCTACTATATTTGAGTTTAATTAATGAGTTATGTGATGATGCCCTGCATTTCTTCACGCCAGCCAATAACAACTATTGAATGAATTATAAGATCAAATGCTAATCTGACATTCATAGCGATAAAGATGCGGATACTAATTAGTACTGATGGTTATAAAAATATTGATGAGTTAATATCGATGAATTCAATATCAGAGACGATCATAAATTTGCATTAGATCTGTTACAGCAAGAAAAGCTATTGATTGTGCAAGGTACATGTTTTAACTGGAGCCGTCCTGATCACTTCCGCGTGGTACTCTACCGCGTGTTGAAGAGCTGACAGTTGCGATGAATAAACTAACTTCTTATCAACTTATCGTCAGGATTAGTTTGTAGGTAATACAGTGCTAGATATTAGAAAGGAACCAAGACAGGATACCTAAAGCAGCACCCAAAAAGGTACCAGCGCATAGAGTAGCAAGGATTTCGATCATAGATTCCTCCTGATTTTATTAGTCAGTTAACGTGGTACTACTTTGGTCAAAGCCGTACCACGTTTGTTTTATAAAGTATTATGAAGCACGAACCTCAGTCTTTACAATCCAAGGTTGCAACAATAAATGAAACAGTAGGCCAGATACAAACAGCGTAATGACGATGCTTGCTCCACTGGGTAAATCATAATGAGCTGACATCGCGATACCAGACAAAATCCCAGTCACGCCAATACCCATGCTCGCGATAAAAAACCGTGTACCTTTTAACGCGGATGCACAAAGTGCTGGAATAACCAATAACGCAAATTCAAGGTAGATACCCGTCAACTTGACCGTTATCGGCATTAATATCGCGAAGATAACGTAAAAACCACTGCCACGCATGAACTCAGGTTTCATCGTCACCAAAGTCACCATCGCAGCGGTGATAATCGCCAACGGCCAAACATCATTCCATGTTGCCCATAACAGCTGACCATTTAAGATACCTTGGATAAAGTCGGCACCGTGCGGGTCCTTACTTGCCAGTAAAATAGCCAATGAAGCAGACACCACAAACAAGCTGCCGATCATAGGTTCAAGGTGTTGTTGATAGTGCTTTTCCATCAAAGCAATTAAACCGCACAGCATCAGCGACAATACCCAAGGACCGATCATTTGCCCTAACCAAGTCTCGGGTAATACATCAAAACTACTTAACCAATACTGACTAAATGCAGCGCCTAATGCGGCAACTTGTGCGACAGCTAAATCAATAAAAATGATTTTACGCTGTAGCACTTGTTGCCCCAATATCACATTACCCACCAGCGCAATCAGGCCACACAACACCGCGGGGGCGAGCCAAAGATAATCAATTAGCATAGCTTAGCGCTTCGCTGGTTGCGCAAGCACATCGAGCAAATCATCTAATATACCATCATACAATTCGTCGAGACTTTGCCCTTCCGATACCGTTAGTGGTAATTGAATCACTGGCTTTTGTGTTTGCTGATGCAGCCAATTGGCCGGACGTTGATTCTGATGAGAAGAATAAATAATCGCATCAAACGACGCAGGATCTAACTTCGTTAACGATTGCAAATGCGCAGTCGTCGGCGAGATCCCCGGTTTAGGCTCAAGATCTGCAACCTGCCCCATCTTTAACCAATCAAACAGATAACGATAGGTCGCGTGATAACTCACCACTTGCATACCTCGCAGCGGTTCAGCGCGTTGTTCCCATTCCACTAACTTGTGTCGCCAGTTTTCACGGAACGCTTCACCATTACGCTGGTATGCCAGTGCATTATCAGGATCGATACTTCCTAACCGCTTGGCCACGACTCGAGAAAGTTGGAGCATATCATTAGCGGCAAACTGCACATGCGGATTACCATGGGCATGAATATCACCCATGCTGCGGTCAACATGGTCATGCGTATCCAACATGCTGACAATCTCTGACGCATACAACATGCTTTGGGTATTGTTCTGCACCGCCGGATTACTGCTTCGCGCTTGCAACATCGGTAACCAACCGATTTCCAATTCAGCGCCTGAGCACATGGCCATATCAGCTTGGCGCATCTTCGCAATTAAAGACGGCCTCGCTTGCACGTAATGTGGGTCTTGCAGTGCCGTAGTCGCAGAATAGATGGTCGCTTCTGGCGCATGTACGGCCAATAGCGCTTTCCACTCAGGCTCACAGACGAAGATATTTAACGCCATCGCAGGTGCAGACAAGATGGCTGCACTCACGGTCAAAAATAATGTGCTTTTCTTAAAACGCATGTGCACCGTGGGCCCCAAACGTCATTACATATTGCAGTGTGAATACGTTATCCGTTTCTTTAGATTGATTTTCAACACGCGAATATTGGGCGCGGACGGTACCAAAATGAGAAGAGTTCCACGCCAGCATGGCATCAAACTCAGTATCGTTCATCGCCGTCAAATGAGCGTTCCCATCATGAAGGTGACCTTCGTAGTTTTCAGCTTCACCGTAGCGTAGACCAGCCGACCAACTAGGGGTAAAGCGATATACACCCGATACGTAATACGCGGCTAAATTATCAGGTGCATTTTCTGCACCCTTATATTTACTGTCCAGAATATCGTTTAACAACATGTATTCAGCTGACAAGGTTAAATTACGGTATTTATAGTTGCCATCTGGTGCCCACTTCCACACAAAGTCAGCGCCGTATAGATTCGAGCCTGTCACTGCCGATGCGTGACTGTGATCATGATCATGGTCGTGATCGGAATGATCACTATCGTCATGCTCTTCCAAATTTTTGGTTTTACCGTTGTCATTACGCAGATAACTTAAACCAAACTGCCAGCTAGACGATGCTGAAAAATCATCACCCACTTTTAATGTCGTGGTATAAACCCCCACTTCAGCGCCATCTTCCACAGCAGACATCTTACTGCCACTCAATGCCTCGAACCCCAATTTCACATACATATCCGTTGGTAGTACTAGGTTTACACGCAAACCATCATCATAATAATGAGAACCTAAGAAAGTACGGTAAGCGATTGGACGCTCAACAAAACTATCTGTATGCACATGCTGGTTGTTCAAATAACCAAAGTCTGACAAGAATCGTCCAGCACGAATATTAAAACCATAAGGCATTGCCAATGTTTCAACAAACGCCTCTTCTAAAAGAAGCTCGGTTTCATCACCATGCGCCTCTAATACTGTCGTCAATACACCGTGAAACTTGTCATCAATATTAGCGGACATACTAATTTCAGTGTGGCCGAGTCCAAAACCTTCCCCACGTTCAGAGTTATTACGCTCACCATTTTGGTAATAACCATCGAGTACAACGCCAATTTGTGGATTTGATAACGTATTAGCAAAAGCAGGGGATACCAAAATGCTACCAATCGCGAGGGAAACCAATTTATTTTTCACAACTATTTTTCCTTAATTGTTATAATATAACACTAATATTTTGTTATGTTATAACATAACACTTTAACTGCAAAGCGATAAATCTAACTATTTGAAATTTTGAGAGTATGCAAAGAGGTGCTACAGTAATAAAAACGATGACTTACGTGCATCTAGCCTTTGTTGTCGTCCGATACTTAGTTATTTTAAGAACGTTATCAGGAGAAGATCATGAGCCATTTTTTTGCCCACCTTGCCCGTATGAAGTTAATTTACCGTTGGCCGCTGATGCGTAACGTCACCCATGAAAATATAGCCGAGCACAGTTTACAGGTTGCTATGGTTGCCCATGCACTTGCGCTGATCGGGAATACTTATTATGGCAAAAGCTATGAACCTGACAAAGCAGCGTCGATGGCACTGTTTCACGATACCACCGAAGTGCTCACCGGCGACTTACCTACCCCAGTGAAGTATTACAACAAAGCCATTATTCGTGAATATAACAAGATTGAATTGGCGGCTGAGAAGACCCTATTGGATATGCTGCCAGCAGAATTACGTGACGCGTATAAGCCATTATTATCGACACCCGATCTTGCTCCTGTCTATAAAACCTTAGTCAAAGATGCGGATATTCTCTGTGCGCATATGAAGTGTATTGAAGAAGAAAGTTGCGGCAATCATGAATTTGCGAAAGCCAAATTACGCTGCCAAACCGCATTAGACGAGCGCATGACTGATGAAATTCGTTATTTCATCGATGTATTCTTACCAAGTATTGGTCAGCCGTTTGATGATATGGACTAAATTGGCGTACGACAAACACTCTGACTTTATTCGGCTGGCGTAGTAGCATCAACCTCAGGCGACATATAAGCGTCTAAGAGTGTTAACCAGTTATTTGTCATGCGCTCATAATCACCAATACACAGTTCAGCGCGTTCATCAGAAAACCCGGTCTCTTCTAACAAGTAGGCGTATTGAGTATCATCACTGCCATAAACATGGCAAAGGGTGGCATAGTAACGCTGTAAATCGAGGCTGTGTTCATCCCAGAAATCCGCCTCTTCAAATTCGACTATCTCATCACCTTCCAAATAAAACAGGTCTGCTGCGCTAATTGCTATTTCAGCCCCATTTTCAAAATATTCAATCGATAATACTGCGGCTAAATTATCTGCCGCATCTTCTTCTTTACCCACAATCGGTAATTCATACGTCGCAATCAAAGCATGAGCAAGTTCGTGGAATAACGTATGTATAACCACATCCATCACCGCCTGACCTAGATTTTCTGGATTAGCCTTACCTTGATTATCACCCGCGTAATTAACAGCCTTGAAGCGCTGATCTACTTCGTCTAAAAAAGGATAGGGGATGAAAATGTCATTAACCGCGGGATCGTATAACGGGCCGTCATCACTACCAAAGACGATAGTTAACGGTTTAGGAAAGATAAACTCGTCATTCATTAAACTAATTGCATCTTGAATACTGCTGTCTGACTGCAATTTTTTAGCGATAAGCTGTAACTTAATATCATTCGTCGGCAGATAACGCACAATGACATTATCAGCAGCAATACTCATACTAGAGAAAAGTAACATTACGGCGAATAACCACCTGCGTTGATAATATCCCATTCATTTCCTACCTATCGTTTATGACTAAGACACATTAATTGTTAATAATAGGCGTCCAATTAAACTCGGCGTTATAACTCGAGCAGTCAAACAGGTCGGCATTAGCATTGGCAAGGTAGACTTGTTTCTTCGCTGAGCTTGGATAATCAAGGTATGACGAACACGTCGCACTTTGGCCAGTACCTATCACCACTTTCGCACCGGCTTTTAGACTACACAGGGTCATTTTATCTAACGGTGACCATTGATAGCATATTTGATAATCACTGCGGTATTGCGCGATTTGGCCACGGGGACTCTTTAATGCCCACCACTCACCAAACTCACTCGCAGGGTTGCTAGCATTCCAACCACGAAATAACATAACTTGGGTGTTCTGTTTGGCAACATAGACCTGACCCTGACAAAGTTTGCCTTCATTCGCTTCACCGATAGATTGCGCCAACAGTTCAGGATCTGATACTGCAGTAAATTTACGACTCAACTCGACGGGTAACTCCATATCACCAGCACATTCTGCGGCGGAGATTGCCGTTGCTGTTGGCATTAATAATACTGGGACGTCTGCATCCGCTGGATCAATGACTGGTGGTATTGGATCTTTTTTTTCTAATAAAACACAGCCAGAACAACTTAAAATAAGCATGCCCGTTATCGTATTTTTCAACATAAACTCTCCTTAGTCTCATGTCGTATTATGGGTCTACATGATGAACAGTTAAAATTATTAAAACAAGAAGTGTGAACCCTGCCCATCTTTGAGTAAATTAGCTAGCGATACAACACCTTGCTGGAAGCGTTGCTCGTCATCTATCGCCATTAATGATAAACGGATATGGTTACTTTTATCACTCTGTTGCGAGAAATAACCACCGCTACTCACCAATAATTGCTGGTTTTTCGCTTCCATCACAAAATGCTCTTGTCGCCAATGCGCCGGTAATGCCACCCAAATATGGTAACTTGTCGGTTGACTCGAGCAAGCTAAGAACCCAAGTTGCTCAGTCACAAACTGTTGTCGTTGCGCCGCCAATAATTTTTGTTGATGCGCCATCGAAAATGCTTCACCGGAATTAATCAACTGCGCTGCCACCGCGAAGTTTAACGGTGACGCCAGCCAAATAGACGTACGAATACACGCCCCTACTTTGCGGATCTCACTTTTTGGCGCTTTGATAAACGCACAGCGTAACGCCGGACTAATCGCCTTCGACAGACTGGTAATATGAAAGCTTTTTTCCGGTATATAATTGGTAATAGCAGGGATCGTCACTGGGTTCAAGAAGCCGTAAATGTCATCTTCTAATAACCAAATATCCCCTTCTGCAATCACCTTAGCAATGGCTTCTCTGCGCGCTTGCGGCATAGTCACGCCCGTCGGATTTTGATGTGACGGTACAATCACCACTACTTTCGGTTTATCGTTAAGAATAGTATCTTTAAGTGCAATCGGGCACATGCCTTCACTATCCATCTCGACGTCAACAATACGGCGACCCAATAAATTAGCAATAGAGAGAATGCCAGGGTACGTAAATGCTTCGACAGCAATGCAATCGCCGGGATTGGTATAGGTCTGGATCAATATTTCCAGCGCATTCTGCGCGCCACTGGCGAGTAATATGTCGTTAGGGTCTGAAACCGACAAACCAAATTCCGCCGCCCACTTCACACCTGCTTCTCGGTGGGATAAATGCCCGCTATGTTCGATATAGCCTAATAACTCACTCGGCAACGCCGCATAGGTTTGTTGAAAAGCAGCCTGCAAGGGTAAGACATTATATTTTAAGCAAGGCTGTAAAATCGAAAAATTGTAATCTGCATCATCATCAGAGGCTTGGATCACAGTTTCCAATTCAGAATTACCACAGACAAACGTGCCTCGCCCAACAAAGGATTCAACTTTATTTTTCTCTGCCAATAATTTATAGGCCTTGGACACCGTTGTCGGCGTAGTCTCAAGCTCATCAGCGAGCACCCGATGTGGCGGTAATTTAGTATTCGGTTGATACACACCAGTATTAATTCTAGTTTCAATGGTTTCGGCGATTTGTCGAAACTTAATATCACTCATTAACTTGCCTCTAATGAACACTGCAAAAACATAATCTTAATTGCCCTTAGTTTACCTCGCTGAAATAAAACATACAGCGCTAGAACCATTACATTTACCTATTTATACAATTATATTTGTTAATTAATTGTATAAAACAATTGACTTACCACAAGGTAATGCAATAAGTTATAAATACAAATTGACATATGTCATTGGTAAATTGGAGTATAGATATGAATTCTTTAAGCATTGCGTTTGTTGGTCTTGGGGTGATGGGCTACCCAATGGCGGGTTATTTAAAACGTGCCGGATATAAAACAACGGTATTCAATCGTACCACCGAAAAAGCCATGAAATGGGTAAATGACTATCAAGGGGAATTGGCTACGTCCCCTAAAGAAGCGGCAGAAAACGCAGATGTCGTGTTCATTTGTGTTGGTAACGATGACGATGTACGCAGCGTGGTATACGGCGAATCCGGCGTATTGGCCAGCCTCAAACCGGGCGCTATCTTAGTCGATCACACCACCACATCAGCGCAGCTTGCCATCGAGTTAGCCGCAGCATGTGCAAACCATGATGTTGAATTTATGGATGCGCCCGTTTCAGGTGGGCAAGCAGGTGCCGAAAATGGCACGTTAACCGTCATGTGTGGCGGTAACACTGAGACCTTCACAACACTTCAACCTGTGCTTAACGCTTATGCCAAACAGGCCACGTTACTCGGCAATCACGGTCAGGGACAACGTTGTAAAATGGTAAATCAAATATGCATCGCGGGGGTTTTACAAGGTTTAAGTGAAGCATTAACGTTAGCGGAAAAGGCATCATTAGATGTAGCACTCGTAGTCGAGACGCTTAAGCATGGCGCAGCGGGATCATGGCAGATGGAAAACCGTGCAGAAACGATGGCAAACGATCAATTTGACTTTGGCTTTGCGATCAACCTAATGAGGAAAGATCTAGGGATCTGCTTAGAAGAAGCTGAACGCTATCAACTGCAATTACCTTTAACGAGTCAAGTCGATAGTGATTACGAGATATTACAGCAACACGGACTGGGGAATATGGACACATCAATTCTCATCAAAGCTAACGCGATAAAATCAGTCTAAAGATAACAACGTAGGAGAATATTAAAATGGAAATTTTTGGTGCAGATATCACGCTATGGATACTACTGGCGTTAATGGCATCCGCTTTTGCGGCGGGCTTTATTGATAGTGTCGCAGGCGGAGGCGGCTTAATACTGGTGCCTTCCTTCATCTTAGCTGGGTTACCGCCACAGGTCGCGTTAGGGCAAGAAAAGATAGTCAGTACACTCGGCACAATTGCAGCGATACGCAATTTTGTCAAAAACAAGAAGGTTATTTGGACTGCAGTGGCATCCGGGATCCCCGCTGGATTAATTGGTGCCTACATAGGTGCTGAATCGATCCTCTACTTTGATCCTGATACTGTCGGTAAAATAATCCTTGGCATGTTGCCCATCGGTATCCTTGTCTCTTTTATTCCCAAGCAAGATAATCACCACAGTGAACAGGCTGTTAATACCAAGGTCATCTATTTTGGCGTGCCACTGGCGGTGTTCGTGATTGGTTTTTATGATGGTTTCTTTGGTCCAGGTACCGGCAGTCTCTTGATCTTAGTGCTGCATTACTTGTTAAAGTTTGATTTAGTGTCAGCATCGGCAACCTCTAAGCTATTCAACTTTTCGTCAAATATCGGCGCGTTAATTGCGTTTATGCTGGCAGGTAAATTACTTTACATGCTAGCCCTGCCTTTAGTGGTGATGAACCTGATTGGTAATCATTTAGGTAGTGCATCGGCAATGAAATTTGGCCCTGACTTTGTGCGTAAAACATTATCCGTGTCCTTGATGTTACTGATGGCCTCATTAGGTTATAAGTTTCTTCTGATATAGCTGTTTTCAACTATAATAATAAGGTTGTGTACTGAAGTTATTATCACGCCATTGAGCTGTAAGGTGGTTACCATGTTAAGGCATTACTATATCGTCGACTCTCAGGATGAACTGGAGATAATCGAACATGAATTGCAATCCTATGGCATAGCTAAAGACCATATCCATACCTTAACCAATGATGATAAATCCTTAGGTCATCATCATTTATACGAAGTAGATAACTCACTGAAAAAAGGCTTAATTAAGAGTGGTGATATCGGCGCAGCGATTGGGATTATGTTCGCGGTCACCATCTTGTTACTGACTTATTTTCAAGGCTGGTATAATGGTCCACTGGGTGGCATGCCGCTTATCATGTTCGCCTTGGTGGTACTGGTTTTTTGCACTTGGGAAGGTGATCACATGGGTATTCAGCTACCCAATATTAATAGCCAAGCATTCAAACAGTCCCTCGAAAATGGCAAGACCATATTATTTATCGACATCGAACAACAACAAGAATTAACCATTAATAAAATGATGGTATCCCACCCCACTTTAAAACCAGAGGGAATGACAACAACGACGCCAGAATGGCTGATTCGACAGCAAAAAAAATTACAAGGTTTACTGAAGTAGTCGCAAGAGATTGTTATACTTTCTGCCCACAGCACTATAACGGTCTCATCTTTAATGCCACACACTGCCGCATTCTTCAGTCAGCAACTTACCTTCAGCTCGCATAGCGACTTTCCAGTCAGTGCAAATGTCGGTATTGATCTTTACTTGTTTAACAGTAACAACATTGATAGCGAACAGATCACCGCACTGGCTGCGCAGTATTTACACCCACAAGAGCAGGCCGTATTTGCAAAACGTAAACAGCAACAAGCAAAGCAAGAATACCTCGCGAGTCGCTTTATCATTAAGACCTATGCGAGCCAATGTTTAGGCTATGATTTTGATTCACTGGCTGTGCTGTTCGATGATAAGGATACTTGCTTAAAGGTATATCAGCATGACGAGGTTATCGCGCTACACTGTTGTATTTCTCACTCTCATGGCCAAGTGCTGGTTGCCCTCGTACCGGTAAAGCATGCTGCGATGCAAGCACTAACAATAAAACCAATGCAACTAGGTGTGGATTTAGAATGGATCTCGACCAAGCGTACGCTCGAAAAAGTCGCCAAGCATTACTATCATAGTGAAGAATTACGCGCCTGTATGGCCCAAGCTGACGCGGTTACCGAAGAGATGATTAAAGCTGTGCACGCCAAGGCGTTGTATCGCATATGGACGTTAAAAGAAGCGCTAGCCAAAGCCATTAAACAACCTATCGCCAAATTACTGCGTGATAACGTATTTGAGCATTGCCTGCAATTGCATGTACACTCAGGTTGTTATGAAGCGTACGAGCAAGCGTTTGACATCAGTATTATCAGCAACGTTGAAGTCACTGACAATACGTCGATTAATACCGATAGCAATACTCATGTCGGTACCGATATTAAGGTGTTAACGGCGATCTTTAATCACGATTTACGTAGCGTTAAATAAATAAAATACAAACTAGCGACAAACCACAGACCACCCCACATAAAGGTCGCACCGCCCATTTCATTGGCTAACATACGCGCATCAGATAAGGATCCGCTATGAATGATGGTATCTTGCCAAATATCGATAGGTACATAAATCATGCTGGCACTCGCAAACACTAATAACACGGTTTGCTTGATACCCGCACTAGCGTACTTTAATAACACCATGATCACCAAGGCGATGACGGCGGCAAAGCCGATGGTATACAAGGTGCCACCAAAAAACACGGCCACGAGTAACATGGTGATAGCCAATAACGCTAAGCTAATATCGGTGGTTTTACGACGACTGCTGGCCGCATAAAATAACAAGCCAAACAGTAACGAGCCCAAATAGCCTGCACTAAGAATAATAAACCGCGAGCCACCCGCCGAGATAACATGGCCACTTTGATAGGCCGAGACCACAAACTCCACAACCTTACCACCGGTTAACCAAGTCGCCAGCGCATGGCTAAGCTCATGCAAAAATACCACTAAGATTTTGAGCGGAGCAATTAACGTGCTTTGCCACATAAAAGCGAGAACCGTAAACACCAATATAAATAGAATTCGCCTATCTCTCGCTTGCATGATTAATTCCCTGGGTAACAGATGCCACTGCCGCCTATGCCGCAATAGCCTTGTGGATTTTTAGCAAGGTACTGCTGGTGATCCGCCTCGGCATAATAAAATGGTGCCGCCAAGTCGATTTCGGTGGTAATTGTGTCATCACTGCCGCCATCCACTAATGCTTGCTGATAATGCACAGCAGAAGCTTTTGCTTCAGATAATTGTTGCGCCGAAGTGCAGTACAACGCAGAACGGTATTGTGTACCCTGATCAGCACCCTGTCGCATACCTTGGGTTGATTGATGGTTTTCCCAAAACAAGATAAGGAGTTCTGTATAGCTAATCACTTCCGGATCGAAAACAACTAACACAGATTCAGTATGGCCAGTTTGGCCAGTGCACACTTGTTGATAATGCGGATGCACAGTATAACCACCTTGATAACCGACTGCGGTTGTCACGACGCCCGGTACCGACCAAAATAATCGTTCAGCGCCCCAGAAGCAGCCCATCGCGAAATAACATACTTGATGTTGGGCTACAAAAGGCGGCACCATATTAGTGGCTGACACATAATGTAACGCATCAACTGGGATTGCCGTTGGGTTATCAGGCAACGCATCCGATTTGCTAACCATGGTTGACTTATTTTTTGCAAAAAACATAGTGAACTCCAGCGTAATGAGTCAAAAGACCTTAGTTACTTAAACATGTTATCGCCGACTTGGTCGATGAATAACTTACATTTTTGTAACGTGATTTGTTCCGCTTGCGGCTTACTCATGCAAACATCAGAACGAATAAATTCGTGCTTTAAATTATCAGCTTCTTCGTCGCCTACAACAGGCTTTTCAATTAAACCCGCTACACGGTATTGACCCGCCTCTTCCTTCGGCATCACAAAGATAAGATAGCCATTGTAATCGATTGGTTCAACAGTCGGTGTATTGTCGACAGGTTTAGTATCCGAATCCATAGAAGTAGAAAAAAATCGTTTTAAAAATCCAAACATAATATCACGGCCAATTTAATTGTTTGATAGTTAACCAGAGTATAATCAGCAAGCTAGAACAGAGCAATAGTCTTTTTCTATCAGGATAGCAATCAGTGTCTGGTGGTTAAAAACGACAAAGGCTTGTTACCGAAACAGTAACAAGCCTTTGTTATCATCATTAAGCGTGAAGAATCGCTATATTATAGAATACGTTTGAGTAACATATCCAAGCGCGTAGTTTTAATACGGCGCATAAATTTCTGCACTGGTGCTGGATAGTCCGCCATGCTTTCTAAATCAGAAAGGTGTTTAATGCGACGGGTGTTTTTCAGCACATGCTCTTGCTCTGCTTGCAGGGTATCTTTTAATAACTGCTTAGTATCATGAATTAGAATACCATTCTCGAGATCTAAACCCCATGCGCGTGGGTTTAAGTTATTACCTGTTAATAGGTGATACTTATAATCACAGCATAAACCTTTAAGGTGGAAGCTATTGCCTTCATCGTTCCATAAGCGCACGTTAAGCAAGCCTTTATCGATATAAGGCTGGCAAGTTTTGACAAACTTATATAGGTAAGATTCATAAATATAAGGCAGTGCTGATATCACCTTAAACGGTTCTGACGGTGGAATGTAGAAATCGTTTGCGGTTTTATCCCCGATCACCAAAGTTACTTTCACATTACGTTTTAACAGGCGCTTAATATCTTTTGATATTGATAACGGCAAATTAAAATACGGGGTAAAAATAGTGATTTCGCTTTCTACTGCACGTAATAAGTTAGTGATGGTTTGATTTAATTTGTTGCCATGACGACCAAAACCAGAAATAGGCGTGATGCCGACTTCGTTACTTTCTGGGGTGGTATTAATATAGTGATATTGTGCACTGCGTAACGTTTTTTTGAACTGACGAATATCTTGCTTCAAGGCTTTGCTTGACGGGATCACATCATCATCAAGTCGAGTCACCGCGCTCTGGCTAACAAAGTAATCTTCTAAATACGCGGTCATTGAATCCGCTAACGCAGGGTTGTACAGCACATGATAACGATCACAACGATATTTATCCGCTTGATGTAGATAGATGTCATTAATACTCGCGCCACTGTAAAGCACATTATCATCAAAGATAAAGCCTTTAAGATGCAAGACCCCCAACACTTCTTTGCCTTTAACCGGTACGCCTAAGATGGTTACTTTATCACCTAATTTTTGGCGCATGTCTCTATAAAGTTCGGCATTACCGCCATGATCTTTCTGACCAATAAGTCCACGCTGTGCACGATGAAAATCAACGAACACTTTAATCACTAACCCAGGATTATTTACCCGAGCCAGGTAAAGCGCATTAAGTATTTCTTTACCTGCATCATCATCTTGAAGATATAAAGTCGAAAGGTAAATGCGTTTCGAAGATGAAGCAATTAAGTCTAACATTTTTGCTTTAAAATCACGCGCTGAAAATAAAACATCAATATGCCCTGCCGACATCGGCAGTTGCTTTAAGTTGGTAATCGTAGATTGATAAAACTCTAATGATTTCATATGTCGTTTCAAGCTGATTTATAAAAGTTAATCGATAATTATTACTGATTCCAATCCTGATTGCTATTTATCTCTGTAATTATTCGAACTTGACGCTGAAAATTTACATTTCTTAACAGAAGTCATACTGATAATGTTACATTCGTCATCAATAGTTAATTCCTATCAATTATTATTAAATAAACAATTTCATTTTATTTCAGAAAAATATATTATGTACGCACTAACTCACTAGCAACTGGTACTGGCACTAAAGTACGTATATAGTGCTAACCAATTTTATTTACGCGGAGTATTTATATTATGTTTACAGTTATCTTTGGTCGTCCTGGTTGCCCTTACTGTGTTCGTGCAAAACAAATTGCAGAAACATTAAAAGCTGAGCATGAAGATTTTGATTTTAATTACATCGATATGCTTGCAGAAGGCATCAGCAAAGCTGACCTAGAAAAATCTGCAGGCGTACCAGTTAACACCGTTCCACAAATCTTTATCGATGAGAAACACGTGGGTGGTTGTACTGAATTTGAACAATTCGCAAAAGAAAACTTAGGTCTATACGCATAAGGCTGAGCAATGTCTTTATTAAATAAGATCCGTTGTGCATTTACCCTGGGGCAAGGTGTATTAATCGACTTGCCCGACCTTGATCCCAGTGTTGATCCGTTTGATCAGTTCCAGAATTGGTTTAAAGCGGCGCAAGACTGCGGCATCGTCTTACCAGAATCCATGACAGTGTCGACTGTTGATGCCAATGGTTACCCTTCTTGTCGTGTGGTACTACTGAAAGAGTTAAGCAAAGAAGGTTTTGTTTTCTTTACTAATTACGACAGCAGAAAAGGCCAAGAGCTAGCACAAAATCCACATATCGCGTTAACATTCCACTGGAATATTTTACAACGTCAAGTGCGTATTCAAGGTGTAGTCGAAAAACTCTCTGCCGAAGATTCTAATACCTACTTCCAGTCTCGTGGACGTGGTAGCCGAATCGGAGCATGGGCATCAGAACAAAGTTCAGTGATCACCTCTCGCAAAATTCTAGAACAACAAGTTAAGCAGTTCACCGAAAAATTTGCGAATAAAGAAGTGCCATTACCTGAATTTTGGGGCGGCTATGTGGTAAAACCAACCAGTATTGAGTTTTGGCAAGGTAAAGCAGATCGCTTACATGATCGCTTTAGTTATGTGAAAGATGGCAATGATTGGCGTGTTGATCGCCTAGCGCCTTAATAGGCCATTATTCTGAATATTGACAGGTTTAACAATTGCATAATCAAGCAGGTAATGCCAATTACCTGCTTGCTATTGTTAAGCAACTGGCTTTATCCGCTCTAAATCCTGCGTTTTATAACCAATCCAATTTCTCGAACATATCCGCGACACGGTTTAGCTCAGCATCCAAACTAACCGCATGATCATCGGCGTCACCCTCCCAGCCTAAATTCGTTAAAAACTGATTAATAAAACCTTTATTATCAAATAACCCATGTAAATAGCAGCCGTAAACATTACCTTGTTGCCAGCCTAAATCTGTCTCAATAAAATTTTTGCAAGTAGTCGTTTGCGCATCACCCTTCAAGCTCATCTCGGTTTGGCCATGATGAATTTCATAACCTGATAGTTTAAAACCCTGCCAGTCAATATCACGTTGTCGTGTGGTTTTAGTCTGGGCATGTGCCGTGATGATAGGCAGCAGTCCTAAACCTTGTTCATCGCCACCTTCGATATGATGCGGATCAAGAATATGTTCGCCCAATAATTGCATGCCACCACAAATACCTAAAATTGGCTGACCTCGTTGTGCAGCCTTGCTGATTTCATTAGCGAGTCCAGACTCACGCAGATGTAATAAGCTCGCAGCCGTATTTTTACTGCCCGGTAATATAATGGCATCAAAATCGACCAATGACTGGCCATCACGCAACGGTACCACATTGACGTTATCTTGATGAATAAGGTTATCAAACTCGTCCATGTTCGCTGCGTACGGGTAAGCGATTAAGGCGATGTTGATGTGCCCACGTTGATAGACTGCACGATGATGCAGGGTATCTTCTTCAGGTAAACGATGCGGGAAATAATGAATATTAGCAACGGTCGGCACGCCGGTTTTGTCTTCTAGCCAATCCATCGCATTACCGAGTAACAGTGGATCACCACGGAATTTATTTAATACAAAACCTTTGATCAGTTGCTGTTCTTCTTTGGCAAGGCACATAAAGGTGCCGAGTAGATGTGCAAATGCGCCCCCCTTATCAATATCAGCAACCAGGTAGACATCCGCATTACAGGCCAGCGCAACACTCATGTTAACAATATCGCTCGGACGTAAATTCACTTCAGCTGGACTACCTGCGCCCTCAATAATGATTTGTTGGTATTCTTGCTGTAAATCTGCGAGCGCTTTTTCAACGTGCGTAAACAAATAAGCTTTACGCTCCATCCACGGTATCTCACTCAACTCAGGCGCTGGTTTACCATTCAAAATAAGTTGGCTTTTGGTATCTGCACTTGGTTTTAATAATATCGGGTTCATCCGCACATCAGGGGTGACTTTAGCGGCAATGGCTTGTAAGTATTGGGCTCGGCCAATCTCTTCACCTTTGGCGGTAACCGCAGCATTATTACTCATGTTCTGGGCTTTAAATGGCGCGACATTAACACCGCGGTTAGCAAACATACGGCATAAACCCGCAACAACGAAACTTTTACCGGCGTCGCTAGTACACCCCATGATCATGATTGGCTTGGTCATTTTATATCTATCTGATTGCAACTGAATATCAGCAGTGTAACGGTTAGCCTAGCGAGGGTAAACAGGAGATAAAGGTTATTGGAAAGACAGATCCGATAATTTTAAATAACCCCAACGTTTGCCTTTTTTATATACTTCGATTTTAGCGAGTTGATAATCCAGTTTTGGAATAAACCAGAAATAAGAAATGCGGTTCTTCTTGGTTACTTGTTTGAGTTTAACGGCTTGCATGTCACCAAATATGGTATTGATCGATTCTTCGGTTAGATATTCAAACTCAATGGCTTCGACTTTATCTTCAAATACCCATTGGTAATTGAACGCTTGTTTACCTAATTTAAGATCATTTTGCAGCAAAATGGTCATCGCACCAATATCCATCACATGCGATTGCAGCTTTAACTTTACCTGATTGTCATCATAATCCATCACAATATCGCCCTGCGCATCAAAGATACCAGATGACACTGAACTAAAGCCGATAACCGTTGTTTCATGCTTATAACGCTGCGCAGTTAGCAAACCATTTTGTAACTTAAACCAAGAGTTATTTTCATAGCTTCCCGAACCCAGTAATACCGACGCTGTACTGGTTAATTTATATTCAAAATTATTCAACCGGCGCAATGAACGTTCACAATGTCCAAATTTTACATCTTTGTAATACATCGAATATTGCGCTTTAAAAGGGTATAACTCAGCCTGTGCAGCAGATGCGGTCATGGCATAAGTTCCTATACTAAATACGATAGTGTAAAAAAATGTGGAAAAAACGTTCATCAAAGCAGACTCCCTTCAGAAGTAGCTCGCACAAGCGGGATGCGAGCTATAATGACTTTAACCTATAAAACCATAACTCTCTTGCTCTATAAAACCATGACCATATTGATCTATAAAATCTAGTCTATAAATACGTTATTAGCCTATAAATACGCGAGCGACTAATTACTATTTTTTAGTGATTTTATAATCGCGTAACTTGTTGGCAATGGCAGTATGCGATACGCCTAAGCGCTTGGCTAATTGTCGTGTACTTGGATAAGACGGGTATAAACGCTGTAATAATAATTTTTCAAAACGTTTACAGGCTTCATCCAATGACCCATCAAACAAAGCTTCATCATAAGTTTCAGTCGTTGTTGCTGATAAGTTCAAGTCACACGGATTTAATACATCCCCTTCTAACAAGGACAGCGCATGATATAACACATTACGCAATTCACGTACGTTTCCTGGCCAAGGATAAGATTGTAATAACTCTAATACATTACGACTTAACTGAGGCTTAGTACGTTGTAATTCATGACTAAATACACTGCAGAACGAATGGCAAAGCGGAATAATATCTTCTTTACGTTCACGTAGCGCAGGCACAGTCATCGATAATACATTTAAACGATAATATAAATCTTGGCGGAATTTACCTTCACTGATCAACTTAGCCAGATCATTTTGAGTGGTACAAATAATACGTACATCAACCCGTACTTCTTGCTCATCGCCTACGCGTCGGAAGCAACCGGTTTCCAATAAACGTAAAAATTTGGTTTGCAAGTACGGTGACATATCACCGATTTCATCCAACAGTACAGAACCTTCATTGGCGAGTTCAAAAATGCCACGCTTAGTTTCGCCGTCATCAGTAACCACACCAAACAATTCAGATTCTGCGACAGCATCAGGTACCGCGGCACAGTTTAGTGCTAAAAATTGATGTTGTGAGCGCCCACTTGCTTGGTGACAGGCTTTAGCAATAAGTTCTTTACCCGCACCAGTCTCACCTAAAATCATTAACGGCGCATCGAGTATGGCAAACTTTTTCGCGGTATTGATTAACTTATTCATTTTGTCGCTTTTGGCGAAAATCTCATCAAATGCCGCAAATTGAAAAGTACGTAAGAAATTAAATTGTTTACCAATACGGTCAACCGATTTAAGAATGATCACTGCGCCAACGAGTTCGTGTGGTTTTACGCTAACGGCGGCTTTGGATAACGTCACTTGATTAACATCACTGCTAATACTGAGGGGCAGAATATCACCAAAAAAATCTTCATCTAGTAAGGTTAGTTTTTGTGTTTGCGCGCAGACTTCCTCTGACTCTAGCCACTTAGTAATTGAAAATCCTTTGACAAAATTGCTGATACAATGCCCTTTCACTTGCGACTCCAAAAGTCCAAGCGCAGTCAATGCGGGTGTATTAACCAAAGACACTAAACCTTTTACATCCACCGAAAATACAATATCAGGTAAGTTAGTCATCAAGGTTTGTATTTCTTGATGCTCAAGTTCAGAAGGTAAATAGCTGACTGTTTTAACATCACAGACGCCGCTAATTCGGCGAAGATTCGCCATCAACGCCTGCAAGTCAGAAAATTCTAGGTTCGGTGATTTAATAAATATCCGGTCAGGCTGTTGGATCTCAATCGCCGATAAATTAATATCTCGCGCTAAAAAACAATCAAGGATCTCTCGACTAATACCCACTCTATCTTCACAAACTAATTCCAAACGCATTACTGTACCACCATAAAATACTATGCGCCTATAATAGCATGTAAACGGCAGTATCAACGCCACTAAAAATGTATCAGACCATATTGTGACAAGCGAAATAGATGCTGCTAATCATCGCCTGATAATATTGCTAAATAATACCCTTTTGCAGCAAAACAGGCTGATATGAATCGACTTTTATCTCATATATCAATAAATTTAACTATTATGGTGTAAAATACGTAGATTAGCTTGGTTGAACATTGTCTTAATGATAAATTAGCAAGGTGAGTAATCGTGATAAAAAAATATGCATATTCTAAATTTGATTAAAACTATACTGCCTCTAACCGTGCTTTTGTTGTTAACAGCGTGTGGTGAGCAAACCCAAATTAAACAAAACGGTCTGGCTTATTGCACAGAGGGAAGCCCCAGTTCATTTAACCCGCAAACTGCCACATCCAATGTGACCCTTGATGCAACGACGAGCCAGCTATACAATCGTCTGCTCTTTATCGATCCAAATACTCAGCAATTCAAAGCTGGATTAGCCATCGACTGGGAAGTATCTGAAGATCGCCTCTCTTACCGCTTTTTTTTACGGAAAAACGTTCGTTTTCATCAAACTGATTATTTTACCCCGACACGACCGTTTAATGCCGATGATGTCATTTTCAGCTTTGCTCGAATATTAGATAAGAAACATCCTTATCATGACGTCTCTGCTAATGGTTATCCTTTTTTTGAGGGCATTGAACTCGATCAGCAGATCCAATCACTGCTAAAAATTGATGATTACACGATTGAATTTAAGCTGGTATTACCTGATTCCTCATTTATTGCCAATTTAGCCAGCGATTTTAGTGTTATTTTATCTGCTGAGTATGGCGACACTTTAATCGCGTTAAACAAACAAATCGATATAGATAACCTGCCGATTGGTACCGGTCCATTTAAGTTTAAAGAATACCGTACTGATAACTTTATTCGCTATCAAAGACACGATGATTATTGGGGCGATAACGCCAAGATCGAACACTTAATTTTTGATATCACCCCGAATGCATCCTCTCGATTAGCGAAATTACTGACTAAAGAATGTGATATTATGGCTTATCCAGCGGCGAGCCAAGTGGAGATGATCAGTAAACATGACCGCGTTAAAATATCCGTTGAAACGGGTTTAAATGTGGCTTATTGGGCATTTAATTCTGAGCAAGCGCCGTTTGATAATCCCAAGATCCGCCGAGCACTCGCCCATACAATCAACCAAGAAACCTTACTACAAGCTGTTTATTACAATACAGGTGTCAATGCCAAGTCGATATTACCGCCGGTATCTTGGGCTTATAACCCATATCTAAAAAGTTATAAATACAACCTTGCCTATGCACGTCAATTAATCACTGAGGCTGGTTATCCAAATGGTTTTAAAATGAATATCTTGGCACTAAAATCATCTCAAGTTTATAATCCGGATGCGGTAAAAATGGCTGAGCTTATTCAATCAGAGTTAGCGCAAATCGGTATCGAAGCAAAAATCATTAAATATGAGTGGCAACTCATGGAAAAGAAATTACAACAGGGTGAATATGATAGTTACCTATTGGGTTGGGTTGCAGATAATAATGATCCAGATAATTTCTTCCGCTTCCAATTAAGTTGCAACGCGATTAACACTGGCTCTAATTATACCCGTTGGTGTAATTCAGAATTCGATGATTTGATTAACCAAGCGGTGACTGAAACAGAATACATTGAACGCGTAACGCTCTATTATCGCGCCCAAGAAATTATTCAACAAGAATTACCCCTTATTCCACTGGCACACTCATTACGCTTACATGCCTATACCAGTGGCCTAAAAGGCGTTGAAACGACCGCTTTCGGTGGTATCAATTTCATTAATACAGAACGGCAATAACACATGTTTTTTTATATAATAAGACGGATTAATCTACTGGTCATTACCGTAATGGCATTAACCGTTATTGGTTTTTATCTACGTAGTCGTATTCCTGGTGACTTGCCCTTAGATGGCAATTTATTCAGTAATTATTTCGATTATTTGATGGCAATAGCACAAGGTGATTTAGGCGTTACCAGTGGTACCGGTCAGCCTGTTCTGGATGAGATATTAACCGTCTTTCCCGCCACATTAGAACTTTGTTTCAGTGCCTTCATTCTATCGATAACGATTGGCGTGCCTATTGGTACGATTGCGGGTATGCGACGAGGCAGTTCACTTGATAGCACCATAATGGGCATCTCGCTGTTTATCTTTTCAATTCCGGTGTTCTGGTTAGCATCATTAGTGATGATGTACTTCGCTCTTAACTGGGATTGGCTGCCGGTAACAGGCCGACTGAACTTACTCTATGAGATTGATTCAGTTACCGGCTTTATGCTTATCGATACCCTTATTTCAGATAACCCGCATAGCCAAGAGGCATTTTACGATGCGCTTAAACACTTATTGCTGCCTACGATTGTCTTAGCGACCGTACCGACCACCGAAGTTATTCGTCAAATGCGTAATCACGTCAGTGATGTCATGAAGCAAAAATACATTAAAGCCGCCGCCAGTAAAGGCTTAAGCAAAACCGAAATTATTATGCGCCACGTGCTGCGTAATGCCATTCCCAACATGATCCCGCACCTCGGCCTGCAATTTAGTACGGTATTAACCACGGCAATGGTCACTGAAGCGGTGTTCTCATGGCCAGGTATTGGCCGTTGGTTGATTAACAGTATTTATCAACAAGACTTTGCAGCCATCCAAGGTGGTATGTTAACTGTGGCAATTTTTGTGGTCACAGCAAATGTATTAACCGAAATATTAACGGTTGTCATTCATCCAATTCGCAGGAAAGAACTTTATGCCCAACATTAATATCTTTGCGGATGAACATATTCTGTCGCCTACAGAACAAACCTGGAAGCATTATTCATCACAGCAAATTGCGATGGCCGCGTTATGGGCGCTTGGTTTTTTGCTTTTCTTAATGGTTTTTGCACCTTTAATCGCCCCTCATGAACCTGATATACGACAAGCACATTTATTGTTGCAACCACCGTCATGGGATGATCAAGGTACCGTTGATTACTTCTTTGGTACCGATGATTTAGGCAGAGATGTGCTGTCTCGATTATTATATGGTTTGCGCTTAACCTTTGGCAACGCGCTAATCATTAGCTTTATCGCCTTGGTTATAGGGACGACAATTGGTATTACCGCCGCTATCAGCCGTGGCCTATTATCAAGTACCTTGCATCATATTATGGATACGGCGTTATCAATCCCGTCACTATTATTAGCAATCATCTTTATCTCAGTGCTTGGGCCGGGCTTGGACCACAGTTTATTAGCTATTTTATTAGCTTCGATTCCACAATTTATTCGTGGTGTGTATCTGTCGGTTTACCAAGAACTGCAAAAAGAGTACATCGTTGCGCTCAAACTCGATGGGGCTAATCACTACCGTATTATTCGTTATGGGGTATTCCCAAATATCATTGAAACACTGGTTAACTTACTTACTCGCGCGATCTCATCAGCTATAATTGATATAAGTGCATTAGGCTTTTTGGGCTTAGGTGCACAGCGTCCTCTTTCTGAGTGGGGCACGATGTTATCAGGTGCAACCGATCTGGTATTTATTGCACCTTGGACTGTCATACTACCTGGGTTAGCTATTTTAGTGACGATCTTCATTATTAATATCGTTGGCGAAAGTTTAAGACAATCTGTGATTGCAGGGGTTGATTAATGGCACTACTCGATATTCGAAATCTCACCATTGAAATTGTCACACCGCAAGGTACTTTAAAAGCGGTTGATAAATTTAACCTTACCCTGAGTGATGGTGAAATACGTGGACTGGTAGGTGAATCAGGTTCCGGAAAAAGTCTTGTTGCAAAAGCAATTATGGGCATTACCAAAGAGAACTGGCGTGTTCGAGCTGACCGCTTACGGCTCGGTGATATTGATTTACTTAATTTAACCTCAGTACAACGCCGTAGGGTAATGGGTAAAGAAATCGGCATGATCTTTCAAGATGCAGCCGCACATTTAGACCCATCAGAAAAAACCGGTGATCAGCTTGCAGAGGCCATCCCGTGTGATCAGTTTACCGGCCATTTTTGGCAGCGCTTTAACTGGCGTAAAAAACAAGCTATTGCCCTACTGCATAAAGTCGGTGTAAAAGATCATAAAAAGGTGATGAATAGCTACCCTTTTGAGCTCTCTGAAGGGCTTTGTCAAAAAGTGATGATAGCGATGGCCATTGCGAAAAAACCCCGCCTATTGATTGCTGATGAGCCGACAACAGCAATGGAACCTAAAACGCAGAATCAAATTTTACGTTTACTCGATAAACTAAATAAGTTATCCCATACCACTATTCTTCTGATTAGCCACGATTTAGAAACAGTGAGTTTGTTAGCAGATAATATAACCGTGATGTACTGTGGGCAAATGGTTGAAAGTGGCACGATAGATCAAGTGTTTAATCATACCCACCATCCTTATACTGCGGCATTATTACGAGCTAATCCCGATTTTAGCCAAGTGCCACATAAAGGACGGTTAAGTACCTTGGCTGGGCAGGTTCCGCTCTTACACCATTTACCCATTGGTTGCCGACTGGGGCCGCGCTGTCCTAATGCCCAAAAAAACTGCGTAGTCACACCACCCATGCAAAAAATAAAAGGCCATATGTTTAGTTGCCATTTTCCGTTAAATGCAGATGAATTAAAAGGTAAGAAATGTCAGAAAAAATAATCGACATCGCTGCGACAACGCGTGTGCAGCCTTTATTTCGTGTAGAAAAATTGGGTAAGACCTTTATCAATCCAACCGGATTTTTCAAACGCCAAGAAGTCGTTGCGGTCCATGATATTTCATTTAGTTTAAATCGTTCAGAAACACTCGCGATTATTGGTGAAACAGGTTCGGGTAAGTCAACTCTGGCACGGTTACTTGCCGGTATTATAAAGCCGACGACTGGTAATATGTATATAGATGGCCGTAAACTCGATGACAGTAATACTGATTTACGTTGTCGTTCGATCAGAATGGTGTTTCAAGATCCTGAAACGTCACTCAATCCCCGTACGAGTGTAGGCCAAATTTTGGATGCACCATTGCAATTGAATACCGATATGTCCGAAGCCAAACGGGCAGAGAAGATCACCGAAACATTACGTTTGGTTGGCTTGTTACCTGAATACGCGACCTTCTATCCCCCGATGTTATCAAGTGGACAAAAACAACGTATTGCACTGGCCAGAGCCCTTATTTTAAATCCAAAAATTATTATTGCTGATGATACGCTATCAACACTGGATATTTCATTGCGCTCACAGATGATTAACTTGATGTTAGAGCTACAAAAAACAATTGGTATTTCCTATATCGTTGTTACCCATAATATGGGCTTAGTAAAGCATATAAGTGATAAATTGATTGTGATGCATCAAGGAGAATGTATCGAGCAAGGTCGAACCGAACAACTATTCTCTCAACCAACAGCGGCATTGTGCGGACAAATATTATCGAATCAATACGCGATGAAAAAACACCGTCGATGATTGCTATTACGCTAAATCATGCTCACAGCTAATCGTTATTAATTTTAATTGTAGCGACTAACTTCTCTCTTATCTAGCGCCTCTTTTATGTCTTCCAAAGCATCGATGCGTAAGAAAAAACGCCATGTTTGACGTGGCACACGCTGCTTCATCATATTTTCACTCACCATTAAATATTCAGTCGTTGCCGTATTCGTCGTCACAGTCACTTTTTTACGGGAAATGTCAAAATCAGCGGGCACATGACGACCAGCTTTAAACATACCGAATTCGGTAAAAACTAATCGTTCTGGCTTGCCGTATATTTCATCGGTCGAGACCCATTCACCTAAGATCGGGTTATCTTTTGGTAACAAAAACCATCCCCCTGCAACCAAGAGGCTAATCATCATAATAAAAATAAGAATGTATTTAATCATCGCCACCATTTTTAGTCATAAGTCATAATTCATAATTCATAATTCATAATTCATAATTCATAATTCATAATTCATAATTCATAATTCATAATTATAGGTGGTAAACTGGCATAATTAATAGGTAAAGGGGAGTAAAAGAAAAAATCTCGATGCAATATAAAATTACACCGAGATTATTTAAACTACTTAGTGAATCCTCTGACAGGAACTAAATAAATCACGCTAGTTATGTTTACTCTGCGGCGTCAACTACAGGGTAAGATACATCAGCTGCTTTGATCAGCGTTTGTATCAACATGTCATAGTCTGCCTGAGCATTCATATTTTTTAGTGTATCAGCTAAACGAGCAGCTTCTTCAGCATTGATTTTAGCATCACGAACAGACGAGAATTTAAGCAATGTCACATCGCCGTTAAGTGATGTTTCAGTTGCAATACTTGCTTGCTCTGCAGCCGGTTTTGGCATTGAGAATAACTTGCTCAATACTTTAAAATCTGCTTTTGAATAATCAAAGCGACTTAACCATTCTGGTGCAGTAAAGCTTGCATCCATACTCGCTAGCTCAGCAACAACACTTTCACCCGCGTTAATTTTCGCTGATACAGAGGTCATGAAGCTTAACGCTTTTTGTTCTGCTTTTGTTGCTGTTAAGCGTGCAACGATTTCATCATTAACCTCTGCCAATGCTTTCGTCGTTTGTGGTTTGTATTCATTAATACGAACAACAATACTTTGCTCATCAGATATGTTAATGATTTCAGAGTTTAACGCTTCGGCGATAAAATCTTGATCGAATAGCGTGGCAGCAACTCTTGGATCATTCAAGGGTGCAGGGATCGCATTCGCAGAAAATAGCTCTGTTGACACAATTGTTAAACCTGTTTCTTCAGATGCAACATCCAGTGAATCAGGTACTTCAAATGCTTGTTCTGCTAATGTTTCAGCTAACTCATCAAAATGGGAAACAGCTTGCTCATTTTTCAAACGCGTTTCAATTGTGGTTTTAACGTCTGTAAATGCTTTTACTTTACCCGATTCAACCGCTAATAGTTTAATGATATGAAAACCAAAATCACTGCGCACTAGCTCAGTCGTTACGTCACCGTCATTCTGCAGTGCAAATGCAGCCGTTTCGAATGCCGGATCCATGATATCTTTTTCTAACCAATCCAGTTCACCGCCATTTTCACCGCTAAACGTATCATCAGATGATGTCTTAGCTAACTCAGCAAAATCTGCACCAGATTGAATTTGTGTTAATAAGTCTTGTGCTTTTTCTTGTGCAGCAGATTCATCATCATTGAATGCAACAAGGATATGCGCCACTTTACGCTTATCTTCTTGAGTATAAGATGATAAGTGTTCGTTATAGTAATTTTCAGCCGCATCTGCGTCTAATTCAATACCAGCACTGATGTTCTTCATATCAACTAAGATATAGTCCACAGACGCTTGTTGCGGCGTTTGAAAGAAAGCTTTGCTGTCTTCATAGTAACTATTAACTTCAGCATCCGTTACCACAATATCAGCTGCAAATTTATTTGCTGGTACGATAAGTTGGCTTAGTTCACGTTGTTGATTTTGTAATGCCGCTAATTGCTTCACTTCATTTGGTAAACTAAATTCAGAGTTGACTAATGCATCAGTCAATTGTTGTTGGGCAAAATCAACGCGTAGACGTTCAACGAATTGTGCTGGTGTCATGCCATTTTGGCGTAACAAACTGATGTATCGCTCATCATTAAAAACACCATCCGTTTGGAATTCTTGCATTGCAAAAATATAACCACGGATCTTCTCATCACCAATGCTTAACGCTAAATCATTTGTCATTTGCTGTAATAAATTTTGCGCAATTAACGTATTTAATGACTGTTGACGTACTTGATTTTGAAATTCTGGTTGTTCCCAACGCACGGCAAATGATTCACCTTGTTGAGACTCTAAGCGAGAACGATCAGTTCTAACTTGATTTTCAAGTGCTTGCGTTGAAATATCGACGCCATTCACTGTCGCAGCGGATTGATTACTACCACCACCTAGATAACTACTTACACCAGCAAGGGCAAACGTAACGATCACTGCGCCTAAAATAATCTTAGCACCCGGTCCTTGTGAACCTTCGCGAAACTTTTCTAACATAATTGTATTCTCTAAACTGCAATACAGTAAATAACAATAAAAACGCACCTCATGGTGCGTCCTTACTCAAAAATTAAAACCAATAGCTTAAGACTTCAATGCATCTTTTAATAATTTTCCGGCTTTAAATGCTGGAAGCTTAGATGCTGCTATTTGGATTTCTGCGCCTGTTTGTGGATTACGGCCAGTACGTGCCGCACGATCTCGTACACTAAAAGTACCAAAACCCACTAACGTAACAGACTCTTCTGTTACGAGTGTTTCTGTTACAGATTCAATCATTGCATCAATAGCACGGCCAGCAGCGGCTTTAGAAATATCAGCTTTAGCGGCAACACAATCTATCAGTTGAGCTTTATTCACTTTCTTCCCCTAATCTTGGTTATTTATATACATAATCGAACATAAACAGGACTAACTTCAATTGCGTTTATAACAAGGTTAGAGTGACTATTCAAGTCTGGATAGACACTCTAACCTAAAGCAATCACACTATTTTGTTACCACTTCAAAACCAGCGGGACTATTCTCTAGCGCAAGCTCTAGTACTTCCTCAATCCAACGAACAGGATGAATCTCAAGATCACCAATTACATTGGCAGGGATCTCTTCTAAATCACGTTCATTGTCTTTTGGAATCAAGACACACTTGATACCACCACGATGTGCAGCGAGTAGTTTCTCTTTCAAGCCGCCAATGGGTAATACTTCACCTCTTAACGTGATCTCACCTGTCATTGCAACGTTTGCACGGACAGGATTACCCGTTAAGCTAGACACCAGCGCTGTGCACATAGCAATACCCGCACTTGGACCGTCTTTTGGTGTCGCACCTTCAGGCACATGCACATGAATGTCACGTTTTTCATAAAAGTCGCCATTGATACGTAACTTATCCGCTCGAGAGCGAACAACCGTCATCGCAGCTTGAATAGATTCTTGCATCACTTCACCTAATGATCCGGTGTAGTTCAGCTTGCCTTTACCAGGAACAGATGTAGTTTCGATAGTCAATAACTCACCACCAACTTCTGTCCACGCCAGACCTGTTACTTGACCGACACGACTTTCACCTTCAGCTTTACCAAAATCAAAGACTTGTACACCTAAATATTCAGATAAATTATCTTGATTGATCGTCACTGACTTAAGTGATTTGTTCAGCAATATTTGCTTCACTGCTTTACGGCATAGTTTTGAAATTTCACGCTCAAGTGAACGCACGCCCGCTTCGCGAGTGTAATAACGGATAATGCCCATGATCGCGCTATGGTCAATGCTAATTTCTTTTTGTTTTAAACCATTACGCTCAATTTGCTTGTCCAGTAAATGCCGTTTAGCAATATTGAGTTTTTCATCTTCGGTATAACCCGATAAACGGATCACTTCCATACGGTCAAGTAGCGGACCAGGAATGTTCATCGAATTAGATGTCGCAACAAACATCACATCAGACAGATCGTAATCAACCTCTAGATAGTGATCATTAAACGTTGTATTTTGTTCTGGATCTAAAACTTCCAATAATGCCGATGCCGGATCACCACGCATATCCGACGCCATCTTGTCGATTTCATCTAACAAGAAGAGTGGGTTACGCACTTCAACTTTCGCCATTTTCTGAATGATTTTACCTGGCATAGAGCCAATATAAGTACGGCGATGTCCACGGATTTCCGCTTCATCACGTACGCCACCCAGTGCCATACGCACATACTTACGCCCTGTTGCTTTCGCAATAGACTGACCTAAAGATGTTTTACCCACACCTGGAGGACCAACAAGACAAAGGATTGGACCTTTAAGTTTATTCACTCGGCTTTGCACCGCTAGATACTCTAGAATACGTTCTTTTACTTTATCCAAACCATAATGGTCTGCATCCAGTACTTCTAAAGCCTTCGCAATGTCTTTTTTAACTTTTGAACGTTTCTTCCAAGGAACTGAAATCATCCAATCGATATAACTACGCACTACAGTGGCTTCTGCAGACATAGGTGACATCATTTTTAATTTATTTAACTCAGCGATGGTCTTATTTTTCGGTTCAGCAGGCATGTGTGCTTGCTCAATCTTCTCAGCCAATTGTTCAAATTCATCAACACCATCTTCAGACTCGCCAAGCTCTTTTTGAATCGCTTTCATTTGCTCATTCAAATAGTATTCGCGTTGGCTTTTTTCCATCTGTTTTTTAACACGCGTACGAATTTTCTTTTCAACGTGTAATAGGTCGATTTCAGATTCCATTTGTGCCATTAGGAACTCAAGACGTTCTGTAACGTTACTCAGTTCTAACACCACTTGCTTGTCTTCTAATTTTAATGGCATATGTGCAGCCATTGTATCTGCAAGACGCGCAGCTTCGTCGATCGCCGCCACTGAGGTTAAAACTTCAGCAGGGATCTTTTTATTTAGTTTTATATAACCTTCAAACTGGCCAATGGCCGATCGAATGATTACATCTTCTTCTTCATCAGATACTGATTCAGAGATAATATATTCAATCTCGGCTTGAAAATAATCATTGGTATCACTCAAGCTATTTAATTTTGCTCTTTGTGTGCCTTCGACCAATACTTTGACCGTGCCATCAGGCAATTTCAACATTTGTAAAATATTAGCGACTGTACCCACGCTATGCAGGTCGTCAACTTGGGGATCATCTTGAGCTGCATCTTTTTGTGCAACTAAAAATATTTGTTTATCTGTATCCATTGCG
>NZ_ABCQ01000022.1 GCF_000170855.1 Moritella sp. PE36
TACTGGCGTGGCGCCATCAACGTTATACGTTAATGTATCGCCCGCTTTAGAGCCGGTGACTGCGATCGTCGCCGTCACCGTGCCATCGGTACCTAATTCTGCTGCGTTATAAACGCCGTCATCATTGGCATCGATATCTGCGATCGTAACGCTTGGCGTCACGACCGCTGTATCTACCGTGATCGTTTGCTCAACGAAGGCTGCGTTACCTGCGGTATCGGTTGTGGTAATGGTTAAAGCTTGTGTGCCATCCACTAATGTCGATGTCGTAATTGAATAATTGCCATCCGCATCAACCGTGCCGGTACCCACAACTACGTTTGCTGCATTGGTGATAACAACGCTGGCGCCGATCTCACCGGTACCGTCAATCGTTGGGGTATTATCAGACGTAATATCGTCATTATTAATGGCGCTATCTGAGCCCGCATTGATGTCCGCCGTTGGCGTCACGATACCAGTATCTACCGTGATCGTTTGCTCAACGAAGGCTGCGTTACCTGCGGTATCAGTTGTGGTAATGGTTAAAGCTTGTGTGCCATCCACTAATGTCGATGTCGTAATTGAGTAATTGCCATCCGCATCAACCGTGCCAGTACCCACAACAACGTTTGCTGCATTGGTGATAACAACGCTGGCGCCGATCTCACCGGTACCGTCAATCGTTGGGGTATTATCAGACGTAATATCGTCATTATTAATGGCGCTATCTGAGCCCGCATTGATGTCCGCCGTTGGCGTCACGATACCAGTATCTACCGTGATAGTTTGCTCAACGAAGGCTGCGTTACCTGCGGTATCAGTTGTGGTAATGGTTAAAGCTTGTGTGCCATCCACTAATGTCGATGTCGTAATTGAGTAATTGCCATCCGCATCAACCGTGCCAGTACCCACAACAACGTTTGCTGCATTGGTGATAACAACGCTGGCGCCGATCTCACCGGTACCGTCAATCGTTGGGGTATTATCAGACGTAATATCGTCATTATTAATGGCGCTATCTGAGCCCGCATTGATGTCCGCCGTTGGCGTCACGATACCAGTATCTACCGTGATCGTTTGCTCAACGAAGGCTGCGTTACCTGCGGTATCGGTTGTGGTAATGGTTAAAGCTTGTGTGCCATCCACTAATGTCGATGTCGTAATTGAGTAATTGCCATCCGCTTCAACCGTGCCGGTACCCACAACAACGTTTGCTGCATTGGTGATAACAACGCTGGCGCCGATCTCACCGGTGCCGTCAATCGTTGGGGTATTATCAGACGTAATATCGTCATTATTAATGGCGCTATCTGAGCCCGCATTGATGTCCGCCGTTGGCGTCACGATACCAGTATCTACCGTGATCGTTTGCTCAACGAAGGCTGCGTTACCTGCGGTATCGGTTGTGGTAATGGTTAAAGCTTGTGTGCCATCCACTAATGTCGATGTCGTAATTGAATAATTGCCATCCGCATCAACCGTGCCGGTACCCACAACTACGTTTGCTGCATTGGTGATAACAACGCTGGCGCCGATCTCACCGGTGCCGTCAATCGTTGGGGTATTATCAGACGTAATATCGTCATTATTAATGGCGCTATCTGAGCCCGCATTGATGTCCGCCGTTGGCGTCACAATACCTGTATCTAAAGTAAAAGTAACTGGCGCACTTTCAGTGCTGTTACCAGCCGTATCGGTCTGGCGAACTACTACGCTGTTATCACCTTCAACTGGCGTATACGTGGTTGTCCAATCACCACCGTTAACACTGTATTCAACCACGGCATCATCTTCAGCCGCTGAAACTGTCAGAGCACCATCGTTGGTGATGGTATCACTGCCGCTAACACCAGAATCATTCGTTAATGAAACCGTTAATGCATCTGGTGCAGTCGTATCTAACGTGAAAGTAACTGGCGCACTTTCAGTGCTGTTACCAGCCATATCGGTCTGGCGAACTACAATACTGTTATCACCTTCAACTGGTGTGTAACTTGTTGTCCAATCACCACCGTTAACACTGTATTCAACCACGGCATCATCTTCAGCCGCTGAAACTGTCAGAGCACCATCGTTGGTGATGGTATCACTGCCGCTAACACCAGAATCATTCGTTAATGAAACCGTTAATGCATCCGGTGCTGTTGTATCTAAAATAAATGTAACCGGCGTACTTTCAGTGCTGTTACCAGCCGTATCAGTCTGGCGAACTACAATACTGTTATCACCTTCAACTGGCGTATACGTTGTTGTCCAATCACCACCGTTAACACTGTATTCAACAACACTTCCGTCTTCAATATTATCGAGTTTTAAACTGCCATTGTTGGTAATTAAATCACCATTTACACCGCTATCGGTTACCAATGAAACTATCGGTGTATCAATCTGATTGTCTAATTTGAACTCAAATTTGGTGTTACTTGAGGTATTACCTTCTGTATCTGTTTGACGAACATAAACCGTATTATCACCCTCAACAGCAATAAATTCATCGGTCCAGGTTTCACCATCAATACTGTATTCTATAGTCGCACCAGCTTCTGGGGCCGTTACACTCAAACGGCCATCTGTCGTAATCAAATCGCTATTATCGCTACCCGAATCATTTAGCAAACTAACAACAGGTGCATCCGGAGCAGTAATATCAATACTAATTACATCTTCAGCAACTGCGTCTGTACGGTTACCTGCTTTATCAGTAACTTGCGTATTAACATCATATTTTACGCCATCTTCAAACGGGGCTAACGTACCACTGTCTGGTACAGTGCTACCCGTATCAATGCTCCAGTGGCCATTTTCATCAACAACGACATCATTATAAGTTGCGCCATTAATAATCACAGTTAGACTATCGCCTGATTCCACAGTCGCGGAGCCAGTAATGATCGGTGTTAAATCATTACCATGAGAATTATTCACCGATGCAGCAACAGGGGGCGTGGTATCGACTTCAAAAGTAATATTACTGTTGTCAGAAACATTACCCGCGCTATCAGTCTGGCGAACCGTAACAACGTTTTCGCCTTCCACGGCAGTAAATTCAGGTGACCACGTTAAACCGCCATCAACGCTATATTCAACAGTTGCATCAGCTTCAATACCTGTAACCAATAAACGACCATCATTAGTGACTAAATCACCCGCAACATTACTGTCATTAACCAGCGCTACATTAACGGCCTGGGGGGCAGTACTATCAACAGGTACGGTGTTATCATCAGATGCTGCCGTATCAACAATACTTGTATCTACCAAGGTTTTAGTTTGCGCAGCCTGGGTAAAGGTTTCAGTTTCAAATTCAGCATGGGCCAGTGTCTCAGCTCCGGTACGTTCTACAGTTATCGCAGAAGAACGACCGCCATCACTGGCACTACCAGCAGCAGTACTAACAGGATCAATAAACTCTTCATCAGATAGGATTAAGTCTTGAATGGCACGAATTTCAGCTAAAATATCGTCACTAACTTGGGGTTGGTCTTGTACAGGTTTATCACTAGATGCGGTAATTTCATCTAACACATCCATTGCTACATCAGGCGTGTCAGCATCATCATTTGCTTTAAAATGTTCATCGATAATCACTTGTGAGCCATCGGCATATTTCAATATAACCTGAGCACCAGACGTGACTTCAATTTTGCCACCCGCCGCAATTTCATAACCACTCTCCAAGGATTGACTATCCTGCTCAAGTATATGCTCTGCTTTACCGTTAACAGATATAACTTGTGCTTGTTGGGGAATGACAAATGTGATCATGAGCAAGTCCTTTTGACTATCTTATTCTAAGGAACAGGTAAATACCTGCATAATTATCGGTTTACACTATGATCACACATACAAGAATCATCATTTTAACGATATAATAATTAACTACTTCAACTATCTAACTTAGTACATAAATCAACATAACAGCAGAGCTGTTAACGTTAAATACACATTTGCAATGAAGCATTAGTTTAAATAGCTCTTTTATTATACATATTTAAGAAGCTATAAACTATTGTATGACATGGTTTTTTAAATTCCAAAATTGCCTAGTTCGACGGCCATCAGTCAAACGGTGACAATACAACTTAGATTTACCACTAACCAGTTGTAATTAATGATTATTTTTCAATGCCACTTTAGTACCAATTTAAGTGTGAAATTTTAACTGTTCAAATTTCAAACAAAAAAAGCCCATTGTTATTACTAACAATGGGCTTTCAGATATCTAATTTAACAAGACGTCGGTTATATCACCTATTCAAGAATAAATTATTGCCACCATAATGCCAACTGAGGGAACATGATGAGCAATGCTAACGCGACAACTTGTAAACAGATAAACGGTACCAGAGCACTGAAAATCTCACCTAAGCTGATGTCTTTTGGTGCTACCGATTTAAGGTAGAAGGCAGCGGGACCAAACGGCGGTGACAAGAATGAAACCTGCATATTCATACAGAACACCACACCAAACCAAATTGGGTCAAAACCTAGACCAACCACAATCGGTACAAAGATAGGCATAGTTAATAATGCAACACCAACCCAATCTAGGAACATACCTAATACAAACAGCACTGCCATCATGATTAAGATAGTACCCATTGGGCTACCACCACTCATCGCCAGAATGCCTTCACTTACAAAATCAATGCCGCCCATTAAATTGTAAACACCAACTAATGCGCTCGCACCAATACCAATCCAGATGATCATGCCACAAGTACGTAACGTCGCAATCGAGCTTTCTTTTAACATGTTCCAGTTAAGCTCACCACGGATCGCCGCACTGATTGCAATACCGACAACACCTAATGCCGATGCTTCAGTAATTGACGCAATACCACTGTAGATACTACCCAGAACCACACCCACAGATAGCATTGGGAATAATAACGCTTTTTTGAAGTTAATATCTTTCGCGGCATCTTCCGCTAATTCTTCAGCTGTCGGTAATGGTGCTAATGACGGGTTTAAATGACAACGAATTAATACATACAAGATATACAATAACGCTAAAATCGCGGCAGGTAAGAATGATGCTTTAAACAGATCGCCAATTGATACATTTGCCGTTAGACCATAAATAATCAATACAATACTGGGTGGTAACATGGTGCCTAGCGCACCACCGGCACAGGTTGTACCGATCGCTAATTTACGATCATAACCAAGGCGCAGCATTTGTGGTAATGCAAGAATACCAAGTAGTACCGTTTCACCACCAATCACACCCGACATTGAAGCCAGTAGTACCGCAACTAATAGCGTTTGAACAGCAACACCACCACGGACGTTACGGCCCACTTTTTTCATTGCATCGAACAAGTCACGCGCAATACCAGAACGGTCAAGCAAGGCGGCCATCAATACAAACATAGGCACGGCTAAAAATACATACCCACTAACAAAACTATAAATTCGACTTGTGATCAGCGGTAGAACCTCAGGTCCAAACCAACCGAATGTAAATATAACCGCAACTAAACCAGTAACAAATGCTAACTGCATACCTGTTAACAACAGGCCAATCATAAGCACCAGCATTAATAAACTGCCGTAAGCAATACCAATAGATGAAAGATCAAACATATTATTTTTTCTTCTTAACTAAGCCGTGGATTTCTTGAATGAGGTGCAACACAAATTGCACTGACATTAAACACAGAGTACCAAAAATTAACGCTTTAAGTAGCGCAGGAAATACTGGATTCCAAGCTGAACCCGATGTTTCTAAACGCATCTCACCCCAAGGTGCATACCATGCGCCTTCCACCATGGTATAAGCGGCATAAGAAAGTAATACCGTAAATAATAAACCCATTATATGGTGGAATACATTCAAGTACTGCTTTACACGATCCGATACATGATCATAAATAAGCACAACACGGACATGTTTATCTGCGGCTAATCCATAAGCACCACCAATCACAAATAACGAGCCACCAACAAAGGACGCTGTTTCATGTACCCATGTCGTTGGCGCATTAAATACGTAACGCATAAGTACTTCATAAAACGATATTAATACCGTAAACAGAAACAACACACTAATTGCATTGCCAGCCCATATAATACCCGCATCGAGGCGGTTTCTTGGTTGCAGTTCTTCTGGATTACTCATAGATTTTTTCATCTTCTAAGTGGAAAAAAAAGGCTGCAGCGCAGCCTCCAGGTATATACCCAAGTTACTTCAAGATGCTATATCAGAGACGAGCAGGGATATCAGGACAAGGCACAATATATAGATAATGGTTATTCCATTTTCAAGTATTGTAACGCTGTACTGTTATTCCTGCTCGCCTCCCGTAGGGCAAACCGAAAGCAGGTATCTTCGGCGTTATGAAGTCTTGATTTAGAATAACTAAATCCTCGACTTCATGCCTTGAATATCCTCTCCTTTCGGTTTGCTGATTGTGCATCTTGAAGTAGCTTGGGTATAGCACTTACTTAAATTACAGTAAGTTTTTCGCTTTTAAATACGTTGTTACAGAGTCATATACTTTTTGTGCGTTTGGAGAACGTTTTGCGTAAACTTCCCACTGGCTACGCGCAATAGTACGGAACTTTTTACGTTCTTCTGCAGGCCAGTCATGTATGGTGATTTTTGGATCTGCCATAGCATCTGCGACCGCTTCAGCATCTGCTTTTTTCAGTGTCTCAACCATAGTGTAAGCAAATGTTTTAACTGAATCTTGCATTAGCGTTTGTAGGTCGGCAGGTAGTTTGTTCCACGATTTTGCACTAATCGAAACTTCAATTGCAGGTAAAGAATGGAAGCCAGGGTATACCGGATGCGTAGCGACATCATTCAGACCCGCTTTATGGTTCGTTGAGAACACCGTGTAATCAGCAGCATCAATAACGCCTTTACTTAGGCCTGTAAATACTTCTGAACCTGGTAAGTTAACTGGTGATGCACCTGCAGCTGCAAATACTTGTTGCACTAGACCTTCAGGCGCTCGTAGTTTAAGCCCTTTCAGATCGGCCACACCATTTAGCGGTACTTTAGACACAAACGCTTCAAGACCTGTTGCTGATGCACCAATATAATAAATACCATAAGGAGCATAGATCTCACGCATTAGCTCATTACCGCCGCCGTTATACATGTAATCTAATAGTTGTATTGGATCTGACCAAGCACCGACTGTGTTACCCATTAAACCAAATGCAGGATCTTTACCAGCAAAGAAACTTGTTGCTGTAATGTGACCTTGTAACACACCAAATTTAATACCATCGAGTGTTTCGGAGTGCTTAATTATCGCGCCAACTGGCAACATAGTGACATCGATACGACCGTTAGAATCTTTTTCTAATTGTTCAGCCCATGCCTTTTGCACTTGGAAGTTCTTCTCACCTGATGGATCAGAAGATTGAAATTTAAAATTAAATTCAGCGGCGAATGCAGATGCACTCATCATAGTTGCAACTGATGCTGCAATAATTGTTTTAGTAATGGTTTTCATTGGTAGCGGTATCCTTGTTTCTGACAAACCCGATAATGATATTGCTTTTATGTTACCGGTAACTATTGAGGTAATCTTACTCTCACAAACAGCTAAACTCTAGGGGTAACGTCACATTTTTATATAAAACCATCGGATAGTTTCAACTTTAAAGTCAGCATTGTTACATATAATCCACTTTTAAGTTTCATTTGAAGGGGAAGTGACGAGATAAAAAAAAAGGCCATATTTTGATTAAAATATGACCCTTGTTATAGTTTATAGATGCGCTAATTATTTTATAAAACGATTAGTATATTCACAAAAAATCGTAACACTAATGGCTTTTTAAAGCCTTAATACTGAGCGTTACTATGTCATCAATTGTGCCATCAATAGGCACAGAAAGTACGTCAATTTCATCCTCGAGTGGTAACTCCAGCGTGTTAAATTGGCTTCTTAACATATCATCACCACTAAAAAAATGCCCAGCTCGTGCTTTCAACCGTGTTAAAATTAAATCAAAGCTACCATCTAAGTAAATAAAAGTAATTGCTTTGTTACCGTCACGGATCTGATCGCGATAATCTTTACGTAATGCAGAACAAACAATAATACCCGTTTCATTCTTTTGCTCTATGCTAAAACACGCATCGCGAATACGCTCTAACCACGGCTTTCGGTCTGAGTCATTTAACGGTTGCGCTTCAGCCATTTTCAAAATATTGGCTTTCGGGTGTAGATCATCACCATCAATGAATTTAACGCCGAGCTGCTGTGCAATTTTTAATCCTATCGTAGACTTTCCACTACCAGAAACGCCCATGACTATAATACTTCTACCCATCATATTCTTACTTCTTAGCATTGCACTTAAAATCAACTAACGCAATGTTACCGTTAACACAGGGAAACACAAGTGTTATCAGTCTGACTTAGGTACTTGCACGCTCAGAAATAATAAAACCGAGATCTAAATGCTTACTTTCTATTGGTTCATCATTAATTCTTTTCAATAACAATTTGGCCGCCTGCTCACCAATATCAAAACGCGGAATACAAACAGAGGTTAATTTAGGGTTTGTCGCCGAGCAAATATCAAGGTCGTTAAAGCCTACTAACGCAATATCTTTCGGTACTTTTAAATTACGACGTTGACACTCAAATAGCGCCCCTGCAGCCAAATCGTCATTACAGAAGAAGATGCAGTCAGTATCAGGCCATTCACCTAATATCTCTGTCAACATATCAGCACCCATCTGGTAAGTTGAGGCATAAGAACTAGTGAGCACACGAGCATCGCTTAGCTCTGTTTCCCAAATCGCTTTGCGCCAACCATCTAAACGAAGTTGCGCACGTAGATCCATTCTTGCACCAGCAAAACCGATGTTTTTATACCCTTTGCCAATTAAATGCTGTGTCATTTTATAACCAGCTTGCGCATGATCTAAACCCACCGACATATCGATCGCGTTCTCATTACATTCCATGATCTCAACAACTGGTAAGTTTGATTTACGTAATAAACGATTACTCCGTTCAGTGTGGTGGGTACCAGAAATAATGATGCCATCGATACCAAACTGTAAGTAAGTCTCGATTAAGCGCTCTTCTTCTAATAAGGAATAACCCGAGTGGCCTAACAATATTTGAAAGCCTTGGTTTAACATTACATCATTAATGCCACGAACAACGTCAGCGAATACGCCGTTAGATAATGAAGGAACAATCAATACAATCGTTTTACTTTGCTTTGCACTTAACATGCTCGCAGCACGATTAGGCACATAGCCCATTTGATCAATTGCTTTATGGATACTTAAGCGTAATGATTCCGATACTTTCTCCGGCGTGCGGATCGCCCTAGAGACGGTGATTTTAGTCACACCTACTTTATTTGCAACATCTTGTAAGGTCACTCGACCAGACTTACGGCTGTTGGAACTCATACGCCTAATATCCTTAGTTATAAAATACTTACCACATTATACCTATCTTCAATTAGGGGTAAATAAACTTTTCAATTAACTTCAAAACAGCACAATCGTATGGTTTTTAACATATTTTTTAATTTATTTGACCAGCAATGATGCGGTTAAGTTAGATAACTATTCTTAGAAAGGAATATATAAAGATATTAGTAGTTTTAGCTACATTTATATAAGTGAACAGGAAAGAACCAATCTAAAATTTAACTAAACGCTGATAGTGTGAGGTAGATCTCATAAGACAATGCTGATTAACCATATTCGTTTTAATGATTTAAAATTAATTTATCAAAAAATAGTGATTTAGATGAAAAAGACAAATAACGATAGCGTTAACATTGTATCTTTTTCTACTTTCTATATCATGCCTTAAACTACAAGGCATTAGCCAATTCTCACCTTCATGACTTGCTAAGACACAGAGGACCAGATGAATAAAAATATTGATATTGCAGTAATAGGTTTAGGCGTAATGGGTGCCAACATGGCACTAAACTTAGCTGAACGTGGATTTTCCGTTGCAGCTTTTGATATTAACGAAAGCCGTCGTACTGACATCATTAAGCGTCATCAACCTTTAACAGCAGCAAAATTAATTGCGGTTGCCGATCTTGCAGAACTAATTAACCAATTAGAAGTACCTCGTCGAATCGTGCTTTCAGTACCAGCGGGTCCTGTTGTTGATATTATCTGTAATGACTTAATAGCAGCTGGCTTAGAAGCAAACGACATTGTTGTAGATACAGGTAACAGCCAATGGCGTGACTCTATCGCCCGTGCAGATACTTACGCAGGTAAGTTTAGCTTCTTCACTTGTGCTATTTCTGGCGGTGAAGTTGGCGCTCGTTTTGGTCCATCATTAATGCCAAGTGGCGACAAAGCAGCTTGGGAAAGACTAAAACCGATGTGGCAAGCGATGTCTGCGAAAGTAGACCCTGAAACAGGTGTTGAAATTGCACGTACACACGTAGACCAGCCACTACCAGAAGGTGAACCTTGTGCCGAATATATCGGTCCAATCGGTTCTGGCCATTTTGTTAAAATGGTACATAACGGTATCGAATACGCTGATATGCAAATGATTGCCGAAGTTGTGCAGTTCATGCGTCAAATCTTAGGCATGTCTGCGGTTGAAGTTGGCGAAGTATTCAGTGAATGGAACAAAGGTAAACTGCAAAGCTACCTCATCGAGATCACAGGTAATATCCTAAAAGTTGTTGATGAAGCAACAGGTAAACCTATGGTTGATGTGATCATGGATCAAGCAGGCCAAAAAGGCACAGGTAACTGGACTGCGCGTGAAGCCTTAGAGCTTGGCGTACCAGCAAACGCAATTGCCGAATCTGTATTTGCCCGTTGCCTAAGCACACAAAAATCTATTCGCCAGGTTGGCGCGACTAAACTTGCTGGTCCAACAGTCACGATTGAAGACCGCAACGTGTGGTTAGAAAAACTGGCTGACGCACTATATTGTTCAAAAATCTGTAGCTACGCACAAGGTTTTGAATTAATGTCTGCAGCACAAAAAGAACATAACTGGACACTTGATTACGTTGCAATTGCAAAAATCTGGCGTGCAGGTTGCGTGATCCGCGCTCACTTCTTAGATGATATCGCGAAAGCTTACCAAGCTGAACCTGAGCTATTAAACCTCATGTTAGCGGACCGTTTCACTAATACACTAGCTGAAAGCCAAATGGCATGGCGTGAAGTATTAGCGAAAGCAATCATGCAAGGTATGCCAATGCCTTCAATTAGCGCAGCAATGAGCTACTACGATTGCTACCGTGAAGCAGATTCATCAGCAAGCCTTATTCAAGCAATGCGTGACTACTTTGGTGGCCATACTTACCGTCGTAAAGATCAAGATGCAAGTCAAAGCTTCCACTATGATTGGCACTTTGGCACTGGCGAGCACAAAGCGCAGCACTAATTAATCGCGTTTTATTTTGTTAATAAAAAAACCCGGCTTGCTGGGTTTTTTATTAACTCAAGGTTAATGCTGCTTGATAAATTCGACTTGCACTACTTTTTCGACATACAAAGTTAGCGCTGCAAGTTCTTTTGAATCCCAGGCAAGCATTTCAGCTTGCATCGGTTGCAACATACAAAATTGCACCATCTGCTCGGCATCTATAGAGGTTAAACCCGACATATCTTCCGCCATTGCGACCAAGTGCGGATATGGCTGTTTAAAACTATCATTAAATGCCGCGCCACCAGCATGACAAGTACCGCACGCTAAACCACTATTACCAAGGCTAGGGTCATTCCACAGTTGTTCCCCATAAGCGAGTAAGTCACTACGATCACCACTGTAAACAGGGCTGTCGGCTTGTCGAACAAATTTGTTTAGCTCTTCATCATTACAACCCGCTAAACCAATCACGGCGATTAACGCCAGTATTTTCAATTTCATCGTCATTCTCTATTGTGTATGGGCAATTAAAGTTAGAAATTATGAGCAGTTAAAGTTAGAAATTAGAAGCGTAATTAAATATTAGTCCTATTTTTAGATTAAACAAACTAAGCTCATGATTTTACAAGGTCGATAAATGATGACAATAGACTAATCGCCAGCATATAAAACTAATATAATCACCATAGCACTTGGTTTAACGTATATATTCATCCACTCTCGCGATCCACAACCAAATGTATCCACCATATCTCTTACTCATGCGCTAACTCCGTTAATATGCATAATCACTATAAAAACAACATATATGACAAGGAATAAAAACATGTCACAGCCACAATCATCCGCCTCGATCAGAAAGTCATTATGGCGAGGTATGATCGCAGCAATGCCGTTAAGTATTGCGGTGATCCCTTGGGGTATTTTGGCGGGCTCTTATGCCATTGAAGCCGGTTTAGATATGCTGCAAAGCCAAGCAATGTCAGCGATTGTGTTTGCTGGTGCGGCGCAGCTGGTTGCTGTGGGGATGATCAAATCAGGCGTTGGGTTAACCAGTATTCTCTTAACTACCCTACTCATTACCTCACGCCATTTTTTATATGGCATGGCTATGCGTCAGCAAATGAGTCCCCTGCCTTTACGTTGGCGGTTAACACTGGGATTCTTACTCACCGATGAATTATTCGCTATATGCAGCGACACCAAGCAGCACAAATTTGATCGCTGGTTTGCGTTTGGCGGTGGCTTTAGTTTTTATCTCATTTGGAATATAGCGTCTGCGGTCGGTATTTTTGCTGGTCAACAGATCCCCAATTTAGATGAGCTCGGTTTAGACTTCGCTATCGCAGCGACTTTTATTGCCTTGGTTGTACCTGCCATTAAAACCCCATCCATACTCGTTAGCGTACTGGTGTCGTTAGTCATGGCCGTCGTGTGTGAAGTGTTTGATATCCAGGGCGGATTACTCATCGCGGCATTATCAGGCATGAGTGCTGGTATGCTTACAGCTAAATTAACCAATGAGGCACACCCAAATAAAATCATATTAACCAGACCGGGAGAAGGCCTATGATCTGGCTAACCATTATATTAATGACGGTCATTATCTTTATTAGCCGCTACATATTCATAGAACCGAAACTACCATTGCGCCTTAATCCCGGTATGGTGAAGTTTTTAAGCTATTCGGCACCTGCAGTACTTACTGCAATTTTAGCGCCGATTGTCTTTATTCAAGACAATACTTTGCATCTTAATCTCGATAATAGTTACTTGATCGGCGCTGTGTTTGCGGTGTTGCTGATCCTGATAACCCGCAACACGTTGCTCACAGCGGTATTGAGTATGCTGCTTTTTTTCTTAGTTCATTAAGCCGCAGAGGTAATTGTTATGCATGATTTTGATATGAACCTAATTAAGCCCTTTGCAAAAGTGTATGAGCTTAATTCTATAACTAAAGCCGCTGAATTATTAAATGTGTCACAGCCCGCGATTAGTGGTGCGATAAAACGCTTAGAAACGTATTTAGGTTACCCGTTGTTTATTCGCAGCGGCCGAAAATTAAGCCCTACTCCTAATGCACAAAACTTCTACTCACAGGTTTCTACCGTATTAGAAATTGTTGACAATGCACTGGGCAACAAAGAGCACTTTATCGTTTACGCCCCCGAGAGCATTTTGCTCAAACTCAGTGGTATTCACGATATCCAATTAATAGAATCAAGTGATAGTGAGGAAGATACATTTAACGATTTACGTATGCGTAAAATTGACCTCGCAATTGATAACGTCACACAGCAAGATAACAGTTTCTGTTTTGAACTGGTGCGCAAAGAACATCTTAAACTGGTGTGTTGCAAAAACCACCCTACAGTTACAGATAGCATCACCATGGAGCATTATTTACAACTCGGTCATGTGGCAATGAAACTGGTGCGTAATAATATGCGTGCCGTGGAGTACTTTGCCAAAACAGCATTAAAAGCGCGTGATATCAGAGTGCAAGTCTCTAGTCCAGCCAACATGATGCTGGCAGTACAAAATTCAGATTATATTGCCGCCATCCCTGAGGGCCTTTGTCATATTGCAGATAGCTTAGGGTTAAAAGTCATTGAGCCGCCTTTTACCATGAAACCAATCGACTTCCATTTGATTTATCACAAGCGTTACCTAAAAGATAAAGGCCATCAGCAATTAAGAGAAACAATCAAAAACAAGCTGATTAATTTTTAACGATTGTTCAGCACGCCGATTTAGCATCGGCTACAGTTTAGTTAGCATAATCACAGCGGCCATTTATTTAGTATAAGCACAGCTTATGGCAGGCATAACGCCTGCCCCGTTCTTTTATTTACCGACAATGTTTATTATTACCCCATCGAAGCAAAGCAGCTAATAACCAGCTATCTGTTGCGCTTTATAAAACTTTATATCTTTATAATGTAATGAATTAACGGGTGATATTATGAAAAAAACTACATTAGCTATCGTGATCTCTTCTCTCTCTTTAAGTGCAATCGCTGCCGACCATGGCCATGACCATGCTCACCTAAGCACTATTGGTGAGCAAGGTGGTAAAGACGCAACCAAAGCTACGATCCAATACAACAACGAATTTGCCAAAACACTTAACTTTGAAGATGTGCGTGCTTTTGAAAATAATAACCGTGGTTTGATTGCTGAATTTGACCAAACAACTGGTGATATTATTCGTAATAGCTTTAACTTTATTGATGCCGATGTAGCAAATGCAGATAACGCCCCCGATTCAGTAAATCCATCATTATGGCGCCAAGCGGTATTAAACCAAGCGGCAACGGGCTTATATGAAGTCGTACCGGGTAAAATTTACCAAGTGCGTGGTACCGACCTTTCTTCAATCTCATTCATTCGCAGTGATAGCGGTTGGATTGTTTACGATGTGTTATTAACCAAAGAATCAGCGGCGCAATCTCTCAAATTCTTCCAAGAAAATGTACCAGAAGCAGGTAACTTACCGATTGTAGCGATGATTTACTCACACTCACATGCCGATCACTTTGGTGGTTCACGTGCGATTAAAGATGCTTTCCCAGATGTGAAAGTATACGGTTCAAAAAATATCACCAAAGAGATTGTTGATGAAAATGTATTAGCAGGTAACGCTATGTCACGCCGCGCCGCTTATCAATACGGGGCAACATTAGACCGCAATAATCACGGTATTGTTGACGCAGCCTTAGCAAAAGGCCTCTCTACAGGTGAGATCACTTACGTATTACCTGACTATGAGTTAAACCATGACCAAGAAATTGAAACCTTAGTCATTGATGGCTTAGAAATGAAATTCATGGATGCATCCGGTACCGAAGCCGCATCAGAGATGGTTACGTTTATTCCCAGCATAAATACCTTGTGGACAGGTGAGCTCACTTACCAAGGCATGCATAACGTTTATACATTACGTGGGGCCAAAGTACGTGACTCATTAAAATGGTCGAAGAAAATTAACGAAATGTTGGTCACTTGGGGCGCTAAAACAGACGTATTATTCGCGTCACACTCAGCGCCGATTTGGGGCAATGAAGAAATTTCTAATTACCTAAAAATGCAACGTGATGCTTACGGTTTCACACACAACCAAACATTGCGTTTAGCCAATAACGGTTACGTAATGCAAGATTTAGGTGATAAGATCTATGAAGTAATGCCTGATAGCATTCAGAAAAGCTGGCATACCAATGGTTACCACGGTACTTATTCACACAACTCGCGTGCAGTGTATAACATGTACTTAGGTTACTTTGATATGAACCCTGCGAACTTGAACCCACTGCCAATTAAGCCACAATCAGCCAAATTTGTTGAGTATATGGGCGGTAGTGACGTGATCCTTAAAAAAGCACATGCTGATTTTGAAAAAGGCGAATACCGATTTGTTGCAACTGTGCTGAATAAAGTCATGCAAGTTGAGCCTACAAACACCGAAGCACGCAAACTATTAGCCGATTCTTACGAGCAATTAGGTTACCAGTCTGAAGGTGCGGGTTGGAGGAATACCTACTTAACCGGTGCGCAAGAGTTACGTGTTGGCACTATGCCTGGTAACCCAAAAACCGCCTCAGCAGATGTACTTGCAAACATGACTATCGAAAACTTATTAGATTATATGGCCGTTAAAGTTGATTCGCTAAAAGCGCAACACACACCATTTACCTTAAATGTGGTATTACCTGATGTAGAAGAGACTTTCTATGTAGAAATGGCAAACGGTAACTTGAATAACATTAAAGTAGACAAAGCATTAGAAGCAGATGCGACCTTGTTTATTAACCGTAGCGATGTAACTAAAATCATCTTGCAACAAACGACATTAAAAGACCTCTTTGCAAGCAAAGCAGCCGGTTTAAAAGGTGACAATACCGTATTAAACAAACTACTTAGCACTATGGTTGAATTTGATGAAGTATTTGAAATTGTACCTCGCCCAGCGAAAGGCCAAGAAGTCGATGCTCAGTTATATGAAAAAACGGAGAACCATACAGGCCATAAACATTAAACACGTTTATTAGCGTCACTACCCAAGCCAGCTTATGCTGGCTTTTTTAGCTTCTAAATTTGTGCCGTATTCAAATCATAAAAACCATGCTTGAGTTAAGGCCGGCATAATTGAGTTTCGCCACATTCATCGATACAAGTTTCATTAATTACGCTGTAACCACACATAAAGTGCAAGTTTAAATAGACAAACGAAACAAACGAAACTAATATACGGAAACTTCGAAACTTAACCTGTCATATTTACAGAATCAAGGTATCGATATAACGAGTGAAAGTAGATAAATTTCAATCACACGCTATATTTAATAAAACGTAACTAATGCATTTCATTTAAGTTACGTTTCAACTTTGAAATACAAAATAATCGTTTAATGATAACAGTTTCGAGCTCAAAATCATTAAAACAAGTTATATCAGGACGAACGTCATCACGGACCGATAGGCAGTACTATCACGTGGTTATTACTTGTTTAAAATATTTATACCATTTATAAAGCTAGGAGAAGACCATGTGTGGCATTGTTGGTGCAGTAGCGCAAAGAGATATCGCTGAAATTTTAGTTGAAGGTTTACGTCGTTTAGAATACCGCGGTTATGATTCTGCCGGTGTGGCGATTGTTGATCAAGACAATAACCTGCAGCGTGTTCGTAGCTTGGGTAAAGTAAAAGAATTAGCGAATGCCGTTGAGACTGAACAACCCGTCGGTGGTACTGGTATTGCCCATACTCGCTGGGCGACACATGGTGAACCTTCACAAGCAAATGCTCATCCACACGTATCAGGTGATATCGCGGTTGTACATAATGGTATTATTGAAAACCATGAAATGTTACGTGAACTATTACAACAACGTGGTTATATTTTCCAATCGCAAACAGACACTGAAGTCATTGCCCACCTTGTTGAATGGGAACTACGCTCTGCCGATAGCTTACTTGATGCAGTACAAAAAACCGTGGCACAGTTAGAAGGCGCATACGGTACTGTGGTACTAAATCGTCTCGAACCAGGTAAGTTAATTGTGGCTCGTTCAGGCAGCCCAATCGTAATTGGTTTAGGTGTGGGCGAAAACTTCCTTGCATCCGATCAACTTGCACTGCTTAATGTTACTCGTCGTTTCATGTACCTTGAAGAAGGCGATGTAGCTGAAATTACCCGTCGTGATGTGTCAGTATTTGATATTAATGGTAAGCCAGTAACACGTGAAGTAACGGAGTCAAATGCAGAGCATGATGCAGCAGATAAAGGTAAATTCCGTCACTTTATGCAGAAAGAAATCTTCGAACAACCTGTAGCACTAACCAATACAATGGAAGGTCGCCTTACAGCTAACCGCGTTATTACAGAAAGTATCGGCGTTAATGCGGCAGAGATCTTAGAGAAAGTTGAACACATTCAGATCATCGCTTGTGGTACGTCGTACAACGCAGGTATGACAGCCCGTTATTGGTTTGAATCGTTAGCAGGTGTCAGTTGTGATGTCGAGATCGCGTCTGAATTCCGTTACCGTAAGTTTGTAACGCGCCCTAATAGCCTACTTATCACTTTGTCACAGTCAGGTGAAACTGCAGATACGTTAGCAGCAATGCGCTTAGCGAAAGAAAAAGGTTACATGGCTGTAATGACCATTTGTAACGTAGCCGGTTCTTCATTAGTACGTGAATCTGACTTTGCATTCATGACCCGTGCGGGTACCGAGATTGGTGTTGCTTCGACTAAAGCATTCACGACACAATTATCCGCATTATTAATGCTAGTAACGGCATTAGGTAAACAAAAACACGTTATCGATGCAACCAAAGAAGCTGAAATCGTAACGGCATTACATGCACTGCCAGCACAAATCGAAAATGCATTGTCATTTGATAAAGACATTGAAGCACTAGCTCAAGATTTTGCTGACAAACACCATACCTTATTCCTCGGACGCGGTGAGTTCTACCCTATCGCCATGGAAGCGGCGCTTAAGCTTAAAGAGATCTCGTACATTCACGCAGAAGCATATGCGGCGGGTGAATTGAAACACGGTCCGTTAGCGCTAGTTGATGCCGATATGCCTGTTGTGGTTATCGCGCCAACCAATGAATTACTCGAAAAGCTTAAATCGAATATTGAAGAAGTACGTGCACGTGGCGGCCTGCTTTATGTATTCGCAGATGCAGAAGCTGGTTTTGTTGAATCAGAAGGCATGAAGATCATCACTATGCCGCATGTAAGTGAAATTACAGCGCCGATCTTCTACACGTTACCAATGCAGTTACTGTCATACCATGTTGCTCTGATTAAAGGTACAGATGTGGATCAACCACGTAACTTGGCGAAGGCTGTTACTGTAGAGTAATTAATCATGGTCTAACCGCAATTTATGTATTCGAGTAATAAAGTTATATACCAAGTAATAAAGACGTATACCAAGTAATAAAGTCGTATACTGAGCCTATCCGTACTATGCTTAATAATAAGCAAATATGGATGGGCTTTTTTATGTCACAAAATCGTTACTTCAATTCTGAAGCTAAAAATATTAAATGGATTAAACAAGGACGAGGTTCTGGCCATGGTATCAATTACAAACCTTGGCTTACAGTGCGGGACCTACCATCAAGAGGTCGTTCAAGTCGAGTCTTTGGACATAAAAGTGCCCGAACTCATCATCTATTATCAGATTTAGAATTAGCTGTATTTTTCATTTTAGAATGGGACCTATCAGTCACTGATATACGAGAACAATTTCCACTTAACCTTAAAGACACACAATCCATCGCTCGTAACGCACAAATTAAACACCCCGTAGATAAAGGTGTGCAGCAAATAATGTCATCCGACTTCCTCGTGAATACAAATTTCCTCAACAAACCTAAATTTGCGTTACAAGCTAAATACGCAGCAGATTTAGAAGATCCAAGAACAATAGAAAAGCTTGAAATTGAACGCCAATTTTGGGCATTAAAATCAGTACCATGGTTTATCGTCACTGAAAATGATATCCCAAAAGTTGTTTTTGAAAACATTAAATGGCTCTATCCTGCCCAGCGGGATGAAATAGATTTAGGTGAATTTATTGAACGTATTAATTTTTATCAACATATCTTTAAAAGTCATCCGACTAAAACAATTATTACACTCTCCAAGTTATTAGATAGTACTTACGATCTTGAATTAGGTGAGACACTCCGTGAATTACGCCAACTGTTAGCCCATAGATGTTTTGAATTCGATATAAATATTCCAATAAAAAAATTAAAAATCAATGAATTACATTTGGCTAATTATGACGCTATACGGGAGGCTGAATGTTTAGAGTTAACGAGGTAGTCAATTTTAGTGATGAACAATATCGGATCTTAACTATTTACCTTGATGAAATAGTTTGGATTTCATTAGATGATGAGAAAGCTTTTCCGTCTTGGATTGCTAAAGACGAGTTAGTAGAAGCTATTGACGATGGGACTCTAACCAGAGGAACTGACCCATTCGAGTTTTTAGCTTTTGAAAAACCAGAAGAAGGTAGTACGTTTTACAAAAAACGAAATCATAATTATGAACTCATATTGCCTCTCATTTCTGACGAACAGATATTTAACCCTAAAGCTCGAGCTAAATTAATTAACGCATTGATTGACAGTCATGTATCAACTAAGCGTACTTTGTATAAACAACTCAGGCGCTATTGGCAGCGAGGTCAAATACAAAATGCCCTACTTCCTGACTATAAGCTCTCTGGTGGTAAAGGAAAAAAAAGGCAAGCTACAGATAAAAAACTGGGTAGACCTCGCATCATTACGTCTGGTAAGGGAGCAATTATAACCCCTGAAGTTGAAAAACTATTTCGTCGAACAATTGAGAAATATTTACTTGTTGCCAAAAAAAATACATTTCCCTTCACTCATCGACAATTTAAAAGCATCTATGAGACTTATTACCCTGAAACGCCAGAAGAAGAAATTCCATCATTGTGGCAAATGAAGCACTTCTATACTCGAGAGTATAAACAAGCTGAAGTAATGTCTAAACAAGTAACAAACATTGCATATCAAAAAGACGTTCGCCCTCTATTAAGTACAGTCAATACAAATACATTAGGACCAGGTTCACGATTTGAAATTGACGCAACGATTGCTGATATCTACATTACCTCAAACAGTGAACGGGCATGTATTATTGGTCGTCCTGTTGTATATACAGTTATAGACTCATTTAGCCGTATGGTAGCTGGTATTTATGTCGGGATGGAAAGTCCATCTTACGCTACAGCCATGCAGGCTCTCACTAATGCACTAACAGATAAAGTGGCTTACTGTGCAAAATATGGCATTGATATCACGAATGAAGAATGGCCGGTTAATGGATTACCCGATGCCATCTTAGCTGATAGAGGCGAATTGATAGGATATCAAATTGAATCTCTCGAACGCAACTTTTCAATTCGCATCGAAAATACAGGCCCTTATCGTGGCGATGCAAAAGGTATTGTAGAGCGATATTTCGGAACTCTTCAGGCCATATTCAAGCCCTTTTTACCAGGTATAGTCACTGGCACTAAAATCAAAAAACAAGGTGATAGAGATTATCGACTTGATGCTAAGGTAACACTTAATGAATTTATTGAAATTATCTTAACCTCTGTTTTATATCATAATCAATTTCATACACTAGAATACTATGACCGCGATATTGACATGCCAGAAGACCTTGCTATGACCCCGCTATCACTATGGAATTGGGGTCTTCAAAATAGAACAGGTAAATTAAGAAGTGCCCCAGAAGAAGCGATTCAAATTGCATTGTTACCGCAAATTGATGTGACTTGCTCACCTTTAGGTATCAAAGCTTTAGGCATCTATTTCACAAGTAGTGAAATTTTAGAGCAAGGCTGGCTACATAGAGGGAAATCGGTGAAAAGGCCTCAGAACCTTAAAGCAGCCTATGATCCACGAACAGCAAATCAAATTTATTTGTTTCCTGAAAAAAATAACAATAAATATTGGATATGCAAATTAGCAGACCGAAGCCGTGAGTTTATAGACTGCACATTTTGGGAAGTTGAAAAAGTACAATCTGAGCAAAAGCAGGCGATATCTAAATCTAAAATGACCTCTGATAATAAACTTAGAGCGCTAGAAAGTGCAATGGCTAAAAAAGTCAAAGAGATTGAAAAAAATGCAATCAATACAGCTCAAATGTCTGATGCAGAAAGGTTACGACAGATAAATGACAATAAGGAGAAGGCTAAAGAAGCAGAAAGAAAAGAAACAGCTTTTCACCCTAATGTGAACAAAAAAAACCAATCTGCCGATATCATTCCTATCACAAAGCAAGATGATGATTGCAGTTTCCCTGATTATATTGACGAGCTTTTTGATGAGGATTAAATATGAGTACTAACAATTTCGTTCATGACGCCTGCTATCAAGATCCCGGTATCAAAAAATACCAAGGTAATGCATTTATCGAAGCGTTACCTCCTATTATGTCCACAGCACAGATAAAAACAGGGCTCACAGGCAAAGTTGACTTTGATCCCAAGGATATATTTATTGATGCCAATAGAAGAATTCACATAATAGCTAACTTGTTAAATGATTTCTTTCAGCCTATTTCTAATCACCTACAGCTAGAAAGTAAAATATCGATCATGATCCGCCAAGGCTATGTTGGTCGGAACCCTGATAATGGCGCTTTAAATAGCCATATGCAAAATGGTTACGAGAGAATTCAAAGCGGTGATTTAAACAGTTTTAGATTTACAAATGTTAAATCTACAGCACTAAGTATGGCTTTGATTGGTAACTCTGGTTGCGGTAAAACAAGTACGCTAAACAGAATCCTCGCGACCTATCCGCAAGCTATTTATCATGAAAAAACCAATATAACTCAAATCGTGTATTTAAAATTAGACTGCCCATCAAATGGTTCGACAAAAAGCCTCTGCCATCACTTTTTCACAGCAATAGACAAAATATTAGGCACTAACTATGAGACAAAGTACGCACTAAAACGGCATGGTGTTGAAACGCTATTAACGTTAATGAGCCAAATCGCTAATGTGCACGCAGTAGGTGTATTAGTTATTGATGAAATTCAGCATTTGAGCCTATCCGGTGGCATAGACAAGATGCTCAACTTCTTTGTTACGTTAGTTAATGTCATCGGGTTACCCGTCATTCTGATAGGAACACCTAAAGCTCGACCTATATTTGAATCTGATTTTCGTTCTGCCAGACGAGGTGCCGGATTTGGTGCTTTATTTTGGGAACCAATGAAGAATCTTCCATCTAAAGAAAATCCTCGAACAGGAAAGTTAAGTAAAAGTGAATGGGTAGCATTTACAGATAAGTTATGGGGCTATCAATGGCTTCAAAAAAATGACACGCCTTTATCAGATGAGTTACGTGAATGTTGGTATGACTTATCGCAAGGTGTACTCGATATCGTAGTAAAGCTCTTTGTCTTGTCTCAACTAAGAGCTATCGTATTAAAAACTGAACGGCTAACAATAAATATCCTTACACAGGTATACGAAGATGAACTAAAGCCAGTACACCCTATGCTAGACGCTCTGCGATCTAATGACCCTGAACGCATAGTTGAATTTTCAGATCTTTGTATGCCGGATATCGATAAACAATTATTAACCTTATCTCAGAAAATAGAACATGAACTTAATAACGAAGACTCATTAGATAACATCTATCATGGCAATCAAAATGCTAAACGTCTACACCAGTTGTTAGTCGCGATGGACTGTAACTCTGACCTGATAAAACCGTTGGTAAATAAAGCATTTGAATTACATCCGACAATGACCATGCAACAATTAATGCCAATTATTCTCGAGTGGTATAACGAACCAAAAGAAAAAATAGTTAAACCACCAACATCGGTAATTAAGAAACAGAACTGGAATACGTTACCTTCTGACGATATGCGTTTTATGCATTCAGAATCTGATAATGGATCCTATTCAGTCTATGAACAATTAAAACTTAAAGGTGTGATTTTTAGTTCAAATTCTTGGTTCAAAGATGTAGGGTAATTATGCGCATTCTTCCAATCCCTTATCCAGATGAACTCATCTACAGCGTCATAGCTCGATATGGCGTTCACTTTGGCAGAACAAGTCCAAAAGCGATATTGGATGACATTTTTAGCGACCGAAAAATAATCGCGACCATAGACTTGCCTAACCAGTTGAGTAAAGTTTCCAATCAGCTACCAGCCCTTACGGACTATTCTGAAACTAACCTTGCCTACAAACACACATTTTTTCCAATTTATGCCCCCTTCACCTTAGAATCACGTAAACATAAATGCTTAAAGTTATTGTCGAATCGATCTCAAGGTTCAGTTCATTTAATGCTTGGCATCTCCGCGTCAAGAGTGAATAAAAACATCACATTAAAATACTGTCCGCAGTGTCTTGATGAACAGTTACAGCAATATGGTGAGTACTATTGGAAACGAAGTTGGCAAGTTACAGGGGCTGAATGCTGCCTTAAGCATGGCATGCTTATCGACTCTGATATCACCATAAATTCCAACCATAGACACGCATATTTTGCTGCATCTCCCGAACATTGCATAAGGATGTCACAGGCTAAAGCAACACCAGAGGCTACGGCTGTAACAACCCAGGTGAATCAATTGTTGTCACAACCACCAATATGTTCACCAACTTTCACACAATGGTCTTTGTTTTATAAGCAGATGGCGAACAACAATGGTTATGGTAAAGGTGAATCTCATATAAAACACGATGAAATTAAGCAATTAATACTTAACCGTTGGTCCCATCGCTGGCTTAAAAAACATGGACTAGAGCTCAATAATAAAGACACTAGCTGGCTTAAAACCATATTCAGGAAACATCGTAAATCATTTAGTTACCTAGAGCATATTGTCGTACTTAGCTCATTTCATGATCCAGATTCAAATAATAATTGGGACATATGCAAAGTGATAAATCAGGTGAGCAACTTATCATGTTCCACGACTAAACCCGATGAAAAAACTAAGAATCATATTGATATTAAAACGCTCAAATATCATCAAAATAATTGGAAATCACTAGTGTCAAAATGGGGTGTAAAAGCATCTAGACATAGAGAAAATGGCGGAGCGTTATATGCCTATCTCTATCGTAATGATAAAGCTTGGTTGCTTAAGCTTAATGAATCCTATCACTTACCACAGAAAACCATTAATAATCGAGTCAATTGGCATAAACGTGATCGCCAACTTTGTAAGCAGCTAATAACTAAGAGTAAAATAATTGAATTGAAATTGGAACATCCACAGTTCACAAGGAATTGGTATTTAACTCAGTTGTCATCATCTTCCAATATTGAAAAACATCTAGATAAATTACCTTTATGTAATGATTTTTTTCAACGCTATTGTGAAACAACAGATGATTATCAAATCCGCCGAATAACTCGTTCAATTCAAATGTTGCGAAACGAACTAATCAATACTTCGAGATGGCGTGTATTACGTAAAGCAGGATTAAGCGAAATAAGACTTACCAATCTAGCTCGTCATTTTTTAGATAATGTAATCGGAGATATCATTGAGTGAATAATTTACATATAGACGGATTTGAAGATAATACGGTGATAAATGGATTCGGGAGCTTTTTCAAACATAATGACGCAGCACGATGGAATATAAATTTAAATGTTTCACCTCATCAGAAGAAACATTACACCTCTTTATCACAAGCGCCAATATTAACCCGTAAACGTATTATTAACGCAACGAGTGATACTTACAAAAAAGGTTATTCACGAAATATAGAGATTGAAAGCTTTCAAACATGGGAGACATGTAAGATCGCTGATTGCCCTATATTAAACAATCAGAATAAGTCTGAAAATGAACAGTTTTGCTTCAAGTTTATAACTAACTCCGGAATGACGGTCTATCTCCCTCAATTTGAGCTTGCTCGCGTATTATTTTTTCGTGATGGATACTTATCCAGAACCGCAATGAATTCAACTGAACTGAGTATTGAGTTTGATATAGACCATAATAGCGATGATGACTCAGTCATTGTTAATGTTCTTGATAGCACAAGTTATTGTATGGAACATTTTAACAATGAAGCTGCAAGGTCTACTCTCAGCTGGGTCCTTCTCGATCCCAACGCTCGAACCTCATATGAGAGTATCCATCGTTATTATCGCAAGAATGTATATTTAAAAAATAATTACGAACATTGGTTTTTTCAATTTGATCAACCTAATTTAGACGGTTCTAAACTTCAAATAAAAGGGATATATAACGACAGTGATGATATCTTTTTTGTTAACGAAATAACGTCGATTACCAATTTAAGACATTCGCTATCTCAACCAATAATATTCACTCACAGTAACTTTACAGAGTTAGACCCCACCGTAGAGTCCAAAAACTATACCAAAGAACAAAAGACTGCCGACAAGTATGCCTTATACGACAATCTAACACCAAACTCTGATACAACTCATCGTATGGTCAGTGCACCAGCAACCTTCATTGAGTTTGCTACGCCAATAAGATCAAGAAAAAGACCGCAGAAAAAACAAGCACTTTCTACAGCCTCCTTTGATGATGAAAGCAAGGACGATAGCACAGATATAACCAGCCACATCTGCACTGAAGAAGGCGCTAATACTGGGACTGTATTACGTGCAGAATGGGATACGACTGTAAACACTCAAGACGATGAACGTGTATATGAAAATAAATTCGCACTATTCTTGCGGATGATTTCATATCTTGAAAGCAACTTCGATTGCCAAGTCATAGATAAGAAAATAACCAAGCTCCCTCTTATCGAAAAACATAAAAAGCACTTATTACAGAGCACTGCTGAACCGCGCTGTATTGCTGTCATTGAAGTAGCAATAAGAACTAAGGTTTATCATATTCTTGAAGTTGATACTTCCGATTCGGCAAATAAATTGGCAACTAAAATTATTCATTTTAATTCTAATATTGACTTAGAAAATGAATTAACAAATATCAATGATTACTTAGTTAAAAACTCCCTCCGCTGGCCACAAGAAAGATTAAATTTACTATCAAGTAATCGGCAAGTAAGTACCTCGCACCCACAGATGATTAATTACTGTGAAAACATTGATAAAGCGACATTACATAAGTGGTCTGTTCGTGTTTTCAGCAAGTTCATTGATTAATATAAAGCTATCTGCAATTACATTTCAAAATAAGCTTTAGTTCTTGCTTTAAATTTGCTGGATAACCTCCAATCGGGATAAGAAGTTAAACTAAAAGCTAGCTTTAGAAATAAGTTATTTATTCTGTGATGTCGATGATTTTTTTAAAGTATATCTGAATGGCATAAACATCAATTGAAAGAGGTGAATGCAAGCGGAATAGAACAACTAACCTATCTCACAGTGAAATAATGACAATTATTATTGCATGTCACATCACCGTAATTTCAAACAATTATATTGGTCTTATTCGTCGTTACAACCTTAAAAGGCAAACCAACAGGGATTGAGTTTATTGATTATACAAGCATTAAAGTTTACCATAATTTAAGAAGACTTAGACACAAGATTGACAAAGTTAAGGGGTTGAGCAACGAGGATAAAAACCCAAATGTATTGAAGGCACTTGGATTTTTACAGCTTATAATGATCAGTCAATCGATTATTTTCGCTTAACTGATCAATACTAGAGCATAGTGGCGACTTATTTATTCCGCAAAGTCGTACACTAAAGCAGGTCAAAGAATCATAGTATGTATACTTTGACCTGCTTTAGGCCATTTCAACTTTAGATGCAATATTCTGCTCATCCTTACTAACAAATTTCGCGACTACCATTTTGGCTGGAATAATACTGAGGATAGTAAACATCCCAATAACAATCACGACTTCGTAAGTGGGTAAGATCTCCCCCGAGTATAAATACATAGATATGAGACACGCAATGCCTTGAAATAATCCGATAGCTCTCAAAATAATTATATTGGCCTCTACAGCTTGATGACGTTCAATTGAATTTAAAATATTGACACAAGCAGGGTTATATAAACCGATACTGATGCCTCCCAAAAACATAGTTGTTAACATAGTGTACATACTTGGATACATTATGAATATGATCGATGCCAATAGATAGGCGCAAGGGAAGAATGATACAATTCGTACCAAAGACATTACTTTTATTATTCGTTCAAAATAGAACCCACCAATAAGTGAAGGCAATCGAAGTAACGTCATGATAAGGACACTTTGCGCTGCAGTCATTATATCAGCACGCTCAACTATTAAAGATTGAAAATATGCATATGAAGCATTGACAGCATGCAGTAAAGGCATCCCTAAAGCTACCCAGAATATCTGTATTTTTACGGACGACGTAACTTTTTTAGTATTTTCAACTTCACCTATAATTGCCTCTTTATTCTTCACGTCGTGACCCACATATAGGAGGCATAAAGAAAGCAACAAAAAGGTTAATGCATCAATAATAAGGGCAAACCGCCAATCACCAGTGGAAATCAGATAAGATGCCATCAAAACACCTAATATACCAGCTACAATATCAAGTCCTGCTTTTCTACCGGACACCTTAGTGTAATTTTCATCGTCACAAAAAAACTTATATATCGACACATTATAAATAAGCCTAGTAATCCCCTCTTTAGTGATCGCATATAAAAACACAAACCCAGCTATTAGTATTATCATTGACCATTTTTCTGTTAAGACGAACACAAGTCCACCAAAAAAAATTTCAATACACGAAATAGCTAAAAGAAGTAAAGCATAATCTTTTCTTTCGGTATGTTTACGTTGTTTAACTATTTTTCCAAAAAAACTAGAAATAAACATTGCAAGAGAAGGTACTAACCAAGCTATCAACGCTATCCTTATATCCCCCGTTTCCACGCCTATTCCTATAGGTAAAGCAATAACAAGAAGTGAATCACCAAATGACGATAAAAAAGATATTCCTAAAAAAGTATTAGTTTTAGACTTCATTTTGATGACTCCTTAACCATGTAGCCAAATGTGCTAAATCAGCTGTTGATTTAGTACAAAGAACAGATATACCATTTGGTTTCCATAGGTACTCAGCTACATTAATTTTTAGTTCATAGTCCAACTTTTCGAAAGCGTCTCTAAGAGATTCTCCAATACCCAGCTCCTCAATTGATAAGTAGCAAGCCGCATCATATTTGGGCAAACAACTAGCAAACAAACGGCTTTCGTTATTGCGGTTAAAACCACAACAGAAATTAGAGTCAAACCCAACCTCAGACGACATACTAATAATACCGTTATAATCGTAAGCATTCACAATTGGATTTAGAAAAGCGTCCACATCAATAGCCAACTGATCAACGTCACCATTTTCTTGTAAAGCTGTTTCACTACCATACTGATGCGTATGTAAAGTAGCGCGTAAATCGTGCATAGCTTCAATATCAAGAAACCAATTTTCACCTGATTTTTTCTTAGTCAAAATTTGAAGTGCATCACGTAAGTTCAAACGTTCGCGCTCACCAATACTGTGATAAAGCCATATAAGCGCAAACCCATCATCTTTCAGATTGCGATATGCAGCCTTAAAACCTTCAATAGGTTGTTCCATATGATGAAACACACCAGTTGATACAACAACATCAAATTTTTTGTCCGTCATAAAATCTTCAATTGCCGAACGGATAAATTGAACATTACTTAAATTATGTTTTTCTTTCAATTCAAGAGCTACATTTAAAGATTCCGCAGTCATATCGACGCCTACGAACTGAGTCTCAGGATACATGCTTGCCATGCCACAAAGCCGATGTCCGGAACCACACCCAAGGTCAAGAACCGATTTACCCTCTAGGCAATCTATCGTAAAAATACTGCCAGCCATCGCAGCTAAATCGTAAATCAAATTATTCCCAGCGTTTTTGCTCGGATAAGGGTAGCGTGAATACATAGCTTCCAAAGCTGCTCTTTTTTTCATACAACGACTTCCTTGTGATTTAAAGAATTAATAATTAACTCAGATATTTGCGGGGTGTGAATTATGGAGTAATGATCTCCATCCAGAACAAAAGTATCCGAATCTTGGCTCGTAAGTTTTCGCCAATCTATTTGATGTTCACTGAGAACTACGTGTGATTGTCTAGCCCAGATAACTTCAAGATTAAGATTTACTTTACTATTTCGCTCAAAATAATGTTCACGTAATAAGCGGCGATGCCAGAAAACATTTTTTACCATTTCTTCCAACATACCATTTGATATAGAAATACCATATTCTTGGTTTAGCCATATAGTCGCGTGTTCATAGCTATTATCAAATTGAGGAATCTTCCCTTTTAGCACTCCGATTTTACCGATTAAGCCAAGGAGTGTCGAATTAAATGCTGTAACTATCGCAGTATCTTCATCACCAAACAGGCCCGAGTAGACGGCATCAATGAGAGTAACCCCTTTAACTTCGATCTGACTATTTAAAAGGCGACGAGCAATCTCAAACGCGAGTACACCTCCGTAAGACCAACCAACTAAGGTAACAGGTTGATTTTTGCTTACAGCTTTGATATGCGATAAATACCGTTCACACAGCTGTTCGAAACTTTCTACTTGAGTGGATAGGGTTCCAATGTCTGCTTCAATTCCCATAACTGTAACATCATCCGGAAGGGCATTTATCAGAGTATGATAACAATCAAGCCGACCACCAACTGGAGGAAGTAAAATAAGCAGGGGTCCTTGAAATTCACCTTTTTTAAGGGTAACTAATTCTTTATCTTTAGATACTTTGTTAGTACCGAAGAATCGAATCCGCTCTAAAAGTTGTTTAAGTGAAGGATGGGTAATAACATCTCCAATAGTTAACTTAACGTCATAATATGAACGAATATCTCTAATGATTTTAAATATCATTAAAGAGTTTATTCCAGCACTAAATAGACTTAAGTTAATATCAGTAATATTAATACCTGTCGCTGCACATATTCGTTGAGCCAATTCCTTATATTCCGATGACATGCCAACACTAACATGTGATTCGTCTCGATTTAGCATTTTAAGCAAAGCCGAAGCATCTAATTTCCCTGATTTATTCAGAGGGAAAGCATCAATAAAATGAATTTCAGATGGTAGCATATAAGTAGGCAAATGATCTTTAAGCACTTGATTAAGCGCTGATATACTCACCACTGCCTTTGTGTTGACAAGAGTACAATACAAAAATATCTGTTGGCTATCTGAAGACAAGATGGCGTGAGCATCTAAAATTTCAGTTACTTGTTTTGCCAACGAAGCTATTTCGTCCAGTTCTATACGAGCACCATTGACTTTTATTTGATTATCCTTCCGGCCAAGAACACAGATACAACCGTCACTATCTACGTAACCATAATCACCCGTTATATAAGCTTGCGTTATACCGTCCGGTGTTAATATTTTCCTAAATTTTTTACGTTCGAGATCTACTGCACTAACATAACCAGCCCCAAGTGAAGCCCCCATAATAACAAGTTCTCCAACTTGTCCGACGCGACACACCTCATATTTTTCGTTACAAATAGCAACTTTAGTATTACAGATTGGATACCCAGTCTGATCGAGTTTTGTATTATCTTCAATACGCATAAACACCGTATCAACCGCACTTTCGCATGGTCCGTAGACGTTAAAAAACTTAATACGCTTAAATAATTTCATTTGTTCTAGCAACGGTGCAGAAATCCGTTCTCCACCAACCAGCATAACTCTCAAACTTGGTATTCGATCAAACAGTTTCGACTCAAAAAAGATAGCAAGCTGAGAAGGGGTACAGTCCATAGCTTCAATATTGTGTTTATTCAACGCATCGACTAATGTATCGATATTTAATCGCTCTTCCTTCGTCAATATATACACACTACGTGCAAAAAATGGCATCACGATTTGCTGATAACTAGCGTCAAAGGTGAACTCTGCATTAAGAGCAATTCGAGTGATATCAGCGTAGCAATCTTGTAAAAATGAAGCTAAGTTTTCGATTGCGGCCTGCTCTATCAACACCCCCTTTGGAGTACCAGTGGTACCCGAACTAAAAATAACATATCCAAAGTCTTCTTTCACTTTTATTGGTAACGAAATTTTAGCTACGTTAGAAGGCATTGTCCTTATAGAGTGCCCATACCTCATCGCTCCAGGATTACTACACACAGCGAGAATATCTTGAGCACCAATTTCTTGACACATAAAATGTCCACGCTTTTCAGGTAGATCATCAGGAATTAATACAGCATGATAACCCGCAGCCCAAGCCGCATAAAGCAACACTAACGTATCAGCTTCCCTTGGTGCCAGTATAGCTACAGTAGTCTTCGGTGCGTATGTTTGTGTGATATACTGACTCCAGTTTTCTATTTTTTCTATTAAGGCTTCATACGATACACCTTCGTGGTTTAAAAAAGCAGGTATCACACGTTGCTTGCTCGATAGCTGGTATAATTTGTTGAACAAATTAGCGTTTACCTTCTCAGGCCCTTGCAATATTGATAGTGAAACCTCATGCTTATCAAAACCACATATCTTTGCGAGGTCTATTTCAAATTGATTCATCAACTGTTCTACAAACCATCGAGATACTTTGTTGGAATCATACTCCAAGTTAAGTTGTGCACTGTCTTCATAACAACACACAAAAAGTGAAATATCATTTTTAGCATCACGTGAAAAAGCGTTATCCAGCAAATCACTTTGAGTTATAGCTGGGTCTTTATCTTGTATTTCAGACATTCGCTGCAATTCAAGAACAACTTGATAGGGTTGGGTTACGTTTTCGTTGTTGCTGTAATGGTGAAGGTCACTCAATGCAATTGTTGGCAATGAAAAAGCATGTACATTTGAATCATCCAGCAGTTTAAGTTGCTCATTTGTGGGCAACTTGTTGATATTCGTTTTGAGTTTAATAGTCCGAGCGAAGTACCCAATTATGTTTTGAGTCTCTATTGAGTGGCGATTTTGATCTGTAGTAGCAATGAAAAAGTCTGTTTCTTTCGTTAATGCAGATATAGCTTTCGCTAACGCCAAGTGAAAAACACTGAACAACTGCACTTGTTTTTTCCTGCTGTACTCAGAGACTTTTTTAAATTCAGGCAATGACCTAACTAAAGTTTTAGCTCCTTTTATCTCTAGAGTACCAAATGAAGGATAATTGAACCAAGCACTTTTAAAGTGCTCATAGTAATCATCCCAAAGGCCAGTTCTTTCAGACAATATTTGAGGTGACTCATCGTTTGCAAAAAGATAATCGAAATAGTCAACGCTTAAAAGAGCATCGTCCCGTTTTAATATCTTATTAATCACGGTCTCAATACAAGTAATTGAGACACCATCCATTACTATATGGTGAAAAAAACCACATAAAAACAACGACATTTCACTTTTACAAATAAAAAATCGAGCCGGAAATTCCGATGTCAATAAAAAAGGACTTTGATATTCCTTGCTTAAAAACTGAGTCATCTCTATATCATCTTTAAAATTCAGACGGGATACTCCGACTTCAGAGGCTGCGAGCGAGATCATGTGTACGTGATCTTTACTCTCATATAAAACACTTCGAAAAATGCGATTATTTTTACATATTTTAAAAACTGCGTTTTCTAATTCGTCTTCTGTCACATTTGGATCCGAACACTCCCAAACTACCCCCAAGTTATACGCATTAGACTGAATATCGATACGGCTCTCATGCCACAATGCTTTTTGATTTCCAGATATCTTAGGGTAATTACCCAGTACTTGAGTTAGTTCGAAATCTCTAAGCTTATTCAGCTTACTGACGACATTATCTATCATAGTGAATATATTCCTTTATCATTGTCACTTAGTTTGCACAAAATTAAGTCAGTTCTAATAATTGCTCTACTGACACTTCGTGATTTTTTTCCACTTTAACTTGAGGCTTAATAGGTGTATTCACTTTTTGTTCGATCAAATCGGTAAACCTCTTTAAAGTGGGATGCTGGACAAGGTCAAGTAAAACCAATTCAATGCCAAAGGCCTGTCTAAGGCTAGCAAATAGACGAAACGCCATAAGAGAGTGGCCTCCCAGTGCATAAAAATGACTATGGTGATCAAGTTCTTCTTCGCCGAGCAGTGCACTCCATTGAGACCTAACGAATGTGGTCGGTGAATCAACCTGAGAAAAAGATAGTGGAAGGGAAAACGGTAAGGTAGAGTCCGTACCATATTCGTATACCCACTCTCTAATTCGCTGTTCAAAATCCTGATTAGACAAGATAAGAGACCCCTGCAAAGAAGAATTCAAAAGATAAGCCGTCAATTTCACTAATTTATCGCCTTGAATATAGTTCAGTGGTACAGGTAAGTGATCTTGAAACCGAAAAGCATCAAAGTTAATTGCAAGACGGGATTTTTGAAATTTATTTTGTCCAGCCCACGCATCCCAGAAACCATTTGCCACGCTGTAAGAGAACATCCCCATCCCCCCTAATCGACTCGCGTTAGAGCTAAATAACAAAGTGCGATCTGGTTGTAAAGTATGTTCAAGATACTCTATGGTTTTAATCACGCCTTCTTTAGCATTCATCTGACAACGAAGATCATCATAGGTGACATCAACCAACGGTTTACGTATCGACGTATCATAAGAATTAGCTGTAAGTGCTAAAATAGCATATAATTTTTCATTCCCCTGTGCCAGGATGAATTCAGACACACGATTGCCAGCATCAACCATACTTAACTCACAATCCAAATAACTGAGACGAACAAGGTTCGCCTGCAAGCGTGCTAATCTAATATCATCTAACTGATGTTGTTTGGCTTTATGGGACAACAGTTCCGATAGAGAGCGTCCCCCCATACCTTCTCTCCCGACGATAATCATTCGTCTATGACTGAGCTGAAGCAAATCAGAAATAAGGTTCAAGCCGACTAGCCCTGTTCCTCCTAGAATCAATATCGGCGAACAAGTTGCATCATCATTTAAGGATATTTTCTGTCCAAAAGAGAAATCCCTCTTGAAATATGCTGGTTTTAATACTTGAGAAGCAGATAAGAGGTAGGTGTCAGGTTGCTCTTCTATCAGTCCTATCAATGCGTCGTAGTCTTCCGTAGAGTTCGGTTCTATAACTATGACCGATATGCGTAGCATGCTAACTTCTTGATTAAAACACACAGCAAAATTCCGGATATAAGACACCGGTAAACAACTTCTCGAGTACTGAGCTCGAATAACTAACCCTACACATGAAGTGCTCCCAAGATCAGCAAGAAGCAAGAGCTTTTCTTTCAATAAGATAACAAAGTCAATATTGGACCAATCGGAGTGTGTTACGTCAATAAATAGAGAGTTACATTCTCTTTTTAAGCTTAAAGATTTTAACCAATCATCAACAGAAAGCGCTCTTTCTGGTTGATGTACAGTCATCCTCACACTATCAACATGCTGCATCGTTTCACTATAAAGTTGTGGTACAGAACCAGCTTGAATATCGAATACTTCAGTTATTTCTTCTGGCTTACACTCTGTTTTCTTGAACTGATACGCAGGCAGCGGCATTGATGCTTCTAGTTTCAGACATAAGTCAGGTAGACCGCCAAAGTTTGGGGTTTCACCTAAATGGTAACAAGCGGCAACAGTTTCAAGTAGCGCTTCAGTCGTATTTTTCGCATTATTGCCAGACAAAGATAAAACATTAGCTTCTTCTCCATTTGCTGCTAATTTAGCTAAACCATCACCTGCGCCAACCTGAAAGTATGTTCCGACCCCACTATCTCTCAGGCTTTTACAAGCCTTGGAATATTGCATTGGTTGACGAAGATGTGATGTCCAATAATCCTTGTCTAATAAACTATTGATTGGCAATAAATTACCATTTAGATTACTCGCCATTGGTACTAATAGAGGTTTAAAGTGGAATTTAGATAAAAAATGATTGAATTCTGGAAGTATTGGTTCAAGCTCTCGCGAATGAACGGCCGCCTTGATATTTATCTTCTTGTAACCAATATTTAATTTATTTAGGCTCCGAATAAATGAGTATTCATGTTCCGGTTTTATCGTCACAGTATGGCTTCGTGCGCTGTTATGAGTTGCGATTTCGAAGTCTACAATGTCTAATTCAACCAGTTTTTCATGTTCACAAATAACATTAAATAATAAACGTGGATCAGCCTTACTGATTAAACGAGCTCGTTCCTCTATAATTATCACCGCATCTTCTGCTGACATAACACCAGCATATACAGCACAATTATACTCACCCAGACTATGCCCTATAACTGCGTCAGCCTTTAAATTTAAGTAATTCATAGCCATCATAAATGCATGATTCAGATAAAACGTCGTAAGAAAATTTTCATTTAAATTCTCACCAAAATTCTCTTCGTAATTTTCGGTACTTGTAAGATAGCGGATTACACGATTCGATAAAAAAGTAGTTTGAGTACTTTTAACAAAGCTCTGCCATTGTTCAAAAATATCAGGTAATTCTTTTTTCAGGCCCAGCAATGCACCTGCAAAAAAAATCCCCCCACCGGGGAATACTAATGCAGTTTTATCTTGATTATTATTAATACATGGGCCGTTATATATTTCTGTTTCATCATTATCCTTCCATTCAACCCAAACTCCAGTCTTAAATGGTAGAGAACTCAACTGCTTTTCCATGTGAACAGCTAAACTTTTGGCTGGGTATGTTGAACGCACTATGAAGCTTCCAACTTCTTTCTGGTTCATTCTTAACACATTTCGATCGTTGACTGAAAAAGGAAAATAAAATCGACCATGATTCTTAGTCACTTTAGTCCGAGTCCAATCCGTTAATATAGCTACAACGTTAGTACCGCCAATCCCAACAGAGTTGACAGCTGCAACATGAGCCTCTTTATTGTTCAATGGAGTTAATGTAGCTTCTATTTTAAATGGGCTACCATCATAATTCAGTTCAGGATTGGGTGAGGAAAAGTCTGGCTGAGGTGGAATAACCTTGTGCCAAAGAACCAAACAGGTTTTAATAAACCCCGCAATACCAGCTGCTGAGTCAAGATGACCTATATTTGCTTTCACACTTCCTAAATGGCAGAAGTGTTCACGATTAGTGTGGCCTTTGATTGCTTGGCTCAGAGCTGTGAATTCAATTGGGTCACCAAGTGGTGTTGCTGTTCCATGCGCTTCAACGTAACTCAACTTATCTGCATTAATACCTGCAAATGACAAGGCATCAGAGAAGAGTGTACGTTGTCCTTCGACACTGGGAGCCGTAAATCCTACTTTACGATTCCCATCATTGTTAGCTAATATGCTATCTACTACTGCATAAATCCGGTTTCCGTCCGCGATAGCATCATCGAGACGCTTTAACACCACAGCGCCTGCACCATTTCCAGACACAGTTCCACTACTATACTCTGAAAAAGGGCGACAGAATCCATCTTTTGAATAGATTCCCTGCTCGTGATACACATAACCAGTCTCTTGAGGCAAGCGTATGGCAACCCCCCCGGCAATAGCCATATCGCAATCGCCGAATAACAAACCTCGCCATGCCTCATGCAACGCCGCCATGGAAGAAGAACAAGCGGTTTGAACATTAATCGCTGGACCATGTAAATTCAGTGCATTAGCGACTCGAGTTGCGACTAGATCTCGCAAATTATTACTAGCAACAGCCATTGACTGTTGCCAGTCCGACATATCCATATCTTTGGCCACAGTTTGCGCATAATCAGAAGGGCTACAACTTGCGTACACACCAACCTGGCGATTATCCATAGACAAAGCACTGTATCCAGAGTCTTCCAGTGCATTACTACAAACCTGCAAGAATTTTCGTTGCTGTGGGTCTAACAGCTGCGCATCTTTTTTAGCCATACCAAAAAAACGATAATCAAACATAAAAGGTTCGTCCAGATGACCTTTTCTAGTGACATACCGTTCTCCGTAACGGACTAATAAGTCGTGAGCGTCCTTACACAATTCATCTTTCTGATACGTTTTTATCCCGTTCTTTCCTTGAAGGAGCAGCTCCCAAAATTCATCTATATTGCTAGCTCCGGGGAAAACACCTGCAAGCCCAATTACAGCTACTTTAGTTGAATTCATTAGCGCGTTCCTCTACGTCGTTGTAATAAAATATTGGCAACCTCGATTGGTTGGCGAGTAAATTCAGCCATAGCTAATCGAGGCTCATCACCAGACAAAAAATGTTTTTGCTGAGAAATTGTGGTGTGCTGTAGTAGGTCAACAGCTCGTACTGTGACACCAAAGGCACCAGACAAAAGAGAGGTCAGCTGCAGCAGCATTCTAGAGTTCCCCCCAGCATCAAAAAAGTTAATGTGATCATTCAGTATTATTTCGCCAAGTAATTCCTGCCAAATATCGCGTACTTTAGACTTTGGAAATGTATTAAGTATTGGCTGTTCAATAACGACCGAACTATTCATCATAGATGTTATATTCATCTTACCGCTGTCACTAAAAATAGCTTCATCTGTAAAAAACAATCGAGATGGCACCATGGCTTTGGATAATTGCCTCTGAAGATATTGCATCACTTCATCTTTAGTTAGTTTAGGTTGCGAAGGCGTTATTATAGCTAAAAGCACAGGCATACCTTTGTTATGCCAGACATCAACCTGAGCCGAGCTTATATAGGGATACTGAAGTAACACACTTTCTATTTCGCCCAATTCAATACGATGACCATCTATTTTCAACTGCCGGTCCTCTCTTCCTATATAGAAAAATTCACGATCACGTACACATACTAAATCTCCAGTGAAGTATTGAGTTAGGCTTTTATTTGGATTGTAACCCTGTTGAAAATAACCAGAAAACACCTGAATGCCACTAACCACAAGCTCGCCAACGATACCTTCAGGCAAAGGGCGACCCAACACGCCGAAGACTTCAAGTTGGGTATTCGCGACTGGTGTACCTATTGACACAACCCCTTTCCCTTCTTGTGGATACACTTTCTTGATTGCACAGCCAACGGTCGCTTCAGCAGGCCCATATTCATTAAATACAGGTACGGTTGGAGCCACTTTTTTCAACATTTCGTGGTATAACTGTTCTCCGCCAACAATTAAGCAATCAGTATTAATGAGTTGTTCACCAACCAAATAAGACAATAAATCAAGGTGACTTGGCGTCATTTTCATCATTGAATAATGAACTGTTTTAGCCGCTAGAGCGGCCAAAGTTTCAATACCATTATGGCCACCGATTACATCTATCTCTGCTCCAACCATCAAGGGTAAAAATAAACTGGTAAGTGTTAAGTCGTAACTTAAAGAAGTAAATAACGGAACACAACCACGAGCTTTGACATTGTAAGTATCTCTCGCCCAAGTAAGATAATTATTTAATGCATCATCTTGAACAGAGACTCCTTTTGGCGCACCAGATGACCCAGACGTAAAAATCATATAAAGTGGACGGTTTTTACTCATTGGTGTCTGGAGGTACTGATTATCCAACGTCCCCCCTATAGAAACAGCTTGATCAAAGAATGTTTGATCAATCACCAAAGATTGGTTTAGTTCCGCCTTAATTCGTTCAACTCGGGATGTCGGCGAGTCACCATCTAACGGCACCACCGTGTACCCTGATATAATCACTCCAAGAATCGCCGCTATTGCTTCGATGCTTCGATTCATATGCACCACAACTGGTGCATCATGAGTATTTTTTTGGTGGAGAAGGTGAGCAACAGATTTTGCATATTTCATAAGCTCACCATAACTAATTGAACGTGAACCGTCTTTAATTGCAGGGAACAACTCATTTTCTTCACACACTTCCCAAAGAGTTTGTCTTACCGACATTTTCGGGACTGCCAATTCTATCCCTTTCATAGAGTCAGCCTGCGAAAAAAACACGTACTCATTAATGAAGGTATGCCTCTGCTCAACAACCGAAACAATGGCGTGGTGAAATTCATTAGCCAAAGCCTCCAACGTTTTTGAATTCAAACACGCAGAACTCACAGAAACCTCTAATGAACCATCAACATGAGAAAGTACATCAAACGTCAAATCAAATTTTGAAGTATCTTCTTCAAGATCAATTCGTTGAAAATTTTGCCACTGATTATCTGCGACGGTTTCAAAAACAAACATGTTATTAGATTTTAGCTTCCCCTCCGAGCTAACAAGAGAGCCAAGGCTTACTATTTTGTCAAATTCGATATCTTGATGCGCAAGTACCGACAGGAACTCTTGTTGGCATGTTTTCAAATACTGTTCTACGGTTTCCTGTGGTGAGACTTTGATTAAAATGGGTAAGGTAGTAATTCCGAAACCCAACTTTTTAAAATCCCCATTTGTTTTACGTCTTGATGCAGGAAAATAAGTTAACTTTTCTAACTGATTAAAATAGTAATTAGTCACAAGTCCGTATAGCGCAAGGCATCCTGACTGTAGGGATAAATCCAATTGAATAAATAGCTGATTCGCTGTAAAAACGTCTGCTGCGGGGATAACAATTTTGATTCTCTCTTCCTGAGGTGACTTAACTAAGGAAGATTCAGGCCAGGCCCAGGATAATGATTTCCCTTTAAACTTATTACGCCAATAGCGTTTCGCATCATCCACCTTACAAGGCGCATAACTAGGTACAAACGCCTCAGCATCTATGTCTAAAACAGAGTTATCTGTTACTAAGAGCAGATCCAATGCTTTAAGTAAAAGCTGATTTGACCAAGCATCCGTGAGTATATGATGCAAAATTAGAAGAACTTCACCGTTATCATAAAATATACGATATGGACATTGACGATCAAGCTCAATCCTTGTATGGCACAGTCTCTTCAATTTTTCTTGATTGCCACTAAAATTAATGTCCAACTCGACATATGGTATGAATGTGTCTTTGACATTAAAAGTTAGTATATCCTGATGTTCATAGAAGAACGTACGTAGTAATGGTACAGCCGCAACCAATGTATTCAATGCTTTAAAAAAATCATCATAGCTGAACTGTGAATTCAATCGAAGTAATAATGGTACGTTGTACGCATGATTTTGTGGATCAAGTTGATTAATGTTCCACATAGATACTTGCAGAGAATCAAGTGAATAGCCACGTTCTGATATTTCGTTCTGTGGTACCGAGCCTTTTTTGTGTATGTTTTGATTATGAAAAAAGCAAAGTCGAGGTTGTTGTAAAAATTCACTCAGAGCTACCTTTACGCCTATTTTCTTTTGTAGATCAGCAAGTAACAACATAGCACTAATGGAACTCGCGCCTTGCGAATATATAGAATCATTAATACTTTTTGGCTCACCGATATGCTTACGCCAACATGCAAGTATTATGGGGTCAACAGATTGCAATTTTATTGCTGAAGCAGCACCTTCTTTCGAAGTATCGTTGAGCTGCATTCGTAACTGAGATTCATCAGTTTTTCCATTCCGTGTTATCGGAATTTTATGAATTGAAACGACCCGTCCAGGGATCATATATTCTGGCAGAAATGCTCTTAACTGCTCTGCATAAAAAGACCATTTTTCGCTATGCTGACGCAATGTGAACAGCACCAATGTGCGTGAATCATATAACAATCTAAAATCTGACACCGCGATAAATTGAGAAATTCTTTCTTCTACCTCCGCCATTTCTACACGATAGCCTGACACCTTCACCTGTCTGTCCTGTCGTCCAATAAAGTGGAAGCATTCGCTATCATCCGCCCAAACAACATCTCCAGTCGCGTAAGCTCGTTCTTGATTTTTAAACAAGAAGAAGCCTCTATTATTCTCGGGTGATAGATAACCTTTTGAAACACCGGGTCCTATGACAATAAGTTCACCAGAAATAAACGTAGGTAAAGTACGTTTGTGATGGTCCGTAACAAACAGTTGATTAGTGCCTAAGGCATACCCAATTGGCACCATTGATTGTGTCAGCTCGTAAGAATCCGCTTGCCATACGCATGTGCCTATTGTTGTCTCAGCTGGTCCATAATGATTTAATACCTTAACGCCAAGACTTAACACTTCAATCAGCTGCTCTTTTGCCAGCTTTTCTCCTCCGGTGATCAAGCAAGTACTGGGCAACATATCTGATAATATATTCCCTCTAGCTAACCCCCATAAGTGTGATGGGGTAATCTTGAGGACGTCCACTTGTCTTTGTTTCAGTGTTCGGCTAAACATTGAGGCGTCAACGCTCGTATCATAAGGTAAAATAGCTAACCTTCCCCCTAAAAAGATCGCTGAAATAATGCAAGTGTAGCCAAGATCAGCGCTCAAGGTCGACGCGACAGCAAAGGTAAGTTCAGCATCAGATTTCAATCCAGCACGCTCAAATTCTTGCTCTAATCCCTGCGCATAATGAGTTAAATTACGATGCGAAGTAGAAATCCCTTTCGGTTGTCCGGTTGTACCTGAGGTAAAAATAACATAAGCTTCCAGATCATTTTCCACTCTATCGATCAGTTCGATAAAATTAGTAGCTGGATAATTTAGCACTTCAGTAAAAGAGAAAGATGGTAGTTTTAAACCTAACATGTCACGTTCACCAAAACCAATTACTGCTCCCGATTCATCTGCCATATGACGAATACGTTCATACGGAGTCGCTTCATCGATGGCGACAAAACTAGCACCAATTTTCCAAACTCCCAACATCATGCAGACAAAACGATAATCTCTTGGTGCGATGATTAAAACACGCTCTCCAGGTCCAATACCTTTTTTTGATAAGAAGGCCGCGACTGAGCATGCATAGTCGTCAATTTCTTTTCTAGAATACGTAGTATTATCCTCAATACAGAATGGGGATTGCGGGGACTCTATTGTGTCCCTTTCAAAACGTTCTAGAAGAGATAGCTCTATATATTGGTCTGAGTCAAGCAGAGATAATGAACAAAATAAATCGGTTTCTCGTAGTGATAACACATTTTGTTCACTAGTCAGCAACGTCTTCATCACATGCATAAACATTCTATTGACCGCTGAAATATATTCTTCTGTGAACCAAGATGTATCATAAATATATTCTATGCCGTGATGAGATGCATCACGCTGAAAAATGACATTCAATGGAAACTTAGGTTGCTCGGCGTCGAGTACCTGCCAAGACAATGAATCCAAAGACTGATCAGCGACATCTGAATAGCTAGTAAAAACATGAAACCTGATATCTTCTCCAAGTTTTTTGATCAGGGATTCGCGTAAGTGCCAATAAGGCACTTTACCTTTTTCTAAGATATCAAGCATAGCATTGGTCATTCCTTCCCAAAGGCCATCTGTTGTGGAAACGAAACTAAGATCAAGTGGCAGGTATACCGTATTTGCAAAGCAACCAATTACCGGGCTTGATTCACTTCGCGCATTCATCACAGTTCCTATAAGGACGCGGTCTTTATGTTGCAGTGCAGAAGTGATAAGCGCGAGAATACCATTAAAGAATATGGATGGCGTAATAAAATTAGATTGACAATAACGTTCAATACCTAAGGTATGTCTCTCAGAGATAATGCTCTTAAATCGATTCGCTACTTTTTTCGTACCATCAGGGTTTGCTGCACGAAAAGGCTGACAAGAAAACCCTTCGAGTTGTTGCAGCCAAAAATTGACATCTTGTTCGGTGGGATTATTGTGTTCTAAATCAGTATCCAAGTTATGAGCGACATAATGATTCTGCAAACAATAAGCGTCGAGCGACTGCATCAAGGCAACTATACCTTCCTGATCTATCAAAATATGGTGGAATACAAAATACATTACGGAAACACGTTCATTATCTTCCATAGCGTATACCCGAAACAAAGCTTCGTCCCTTAATGAAAGAGGAGCTCTAAGGATATCCAACAAATGCGTTTCGTTAGTAAAAAAAATAACTGCCAGGTCGCTTGGTACCAACCTAGGTTCTGCAGGAGGTGAAGGGATTATCAGTTTAGCAAATATATTAGGTAAACCTGACATCCACGACGTCAAGGATATCGCCACGTCGCGAGTTAATGGTGTGGTAAATTCTACTCGAATAGGTATTAGATACTCTGAATGTGTTGCGTCTGCTTCTGCGGCCCAAAAGAAATTTTTCTGATATTCGTTCAATAATATGCCATCTACTTCCTGTAGCATAGTCACTCCATATGCATGTTCCCCTTAATCGCCTCAAAGACAAAATAAGCGAAACTATCAATTAATTTAACAACGGAAAATAATAAACAGCGGTGTTGTCAACAGCACCACTCGGTAGGATGCGCTCGTTAGATAGTACTGCCTCTAAAACAAACTTACAGCGCTCGGCAACACGACGGCTTGCCAGGTTACTTTCTGCGGTTCGTATCTCGATCCGTTTTGCATGATATTGTTGACTCAAGTATTTTGTCATTATGGTGACTGCAACAGAGGCATACCCTTTCCCCGATTCCGACTCGTCCAACCAATACCCTATTTCGAAAAATGGTACTTGTCTATCTCGAACCATTAACCCCAGCACACCGAGTAAGACTTGGTCATTTCGACGGACAATCAAATAACGTTGTTCTCCTTCAAAATGTTCGAAATTTAAAACCGCATCTTTAGTATTTTTCAAAAATAGGTCTTGTGTTTTTACAAGTTCAACCCAAGGCATAAATAAAGACAAATGGACTCTGTTTTTGACAATTAAATCATAAACTGCTCCTGAACTTTCTATGGACGGGGGTAAAAGAACTATTTCAGAACCATAAATGGTACGATTTTTTTGCATAAAAACCTCATATCTAATTGCTAAAGCAACCCCAACAGCACTAATAAAATACAATGAAAAAAAACCAAATCACGGAATATATAGTTGCAAAAAAGTAAATTCAACAACCAATAAAAGTTATTCGAATCCTTCGTAATATCCAGAGTGAAAATAACTAAATCCAACTTTAAACGTAGTTTTAATTTGATTAAACCTCACCAATTAATTTATTAACCAATTAATTTATTAACCAATTAATTTATTAACCAATTAATTTATTAACCAATTAATTTATTAACCAATTAATTTATTAACCAATTAATTTATTAACTAATTACTAGCTACACACAAAAAAACAATCATACCACATTGATTTACATTGTAAAACAAGAGGCTAGCATAAAATTCACTTTCTATTTAAAACAAATATTTAAATTTATAAACTTAATATCAACCTTAAAATTAAGTTTATACTTACAATTAAATTTATAAAATTAATATTACAATTAAATTTAAAAACTTAATTAAAATTGATGTGTTAAGAATGAAATAATGTAACAATACAATAATTGTTAAAAGTTGTATTCATTACTATATTAAATTAATTAAAATTAATTGAAATTAATATAAAAACTAATGTACTGTGATTTGCATAAGGATAATTATAAAATGTTTTGTTTAAAGAAAAAACTATGGTCGTCGCTTGTAAAACATTCTGGATATTGCGCAATTAAATACGAAGGTCAAGAGTATTCTTATTCAACTCTTCTTGTCATGGCTGAACGACTTTCGATTTCTCTGAGATGCAACGGGTTATCCCAAAATCATAAACTTCTGATCTGCACATCTAATCCACTTTTTCACTGCGTAGGAGTTATTTTCAGTGTATTAAGTGGTATACCTTACGTCCCAATTGATTACAGTCTTCCTCGATCTCGAATAAATACCATAATAGGCAGTTTGGGAGAGCATGTAGTAGCATGTACCGATTCAGGAACTTCTGGTAAATTTACTCAAGAAGGTATCTCAATAAGTAATATGAGCCAAGTATTCGAGATAGCTGAAAAAAAAATTTTAGCCTCTATACAACCTTTTGAAGATTATAACTCTGAGCTTCAGTATATTCTTTTCACATCTGGCTCCACAGGCGCGCCTAAAGGTGCTTCAATTTTTTGTGACGGTTTCAACAATCTCCTTCAGTGGTATCACGATTTAATATCTCCGACGACAGAAAGCAAGTGTATGGTGGTAAGTTCTCTCTGTTTTGACCTTACGCAAAAGAACCTTTTTATTGCTTTAACATCAGGATCACGGCTAATATTTATGAACGATCTAATTTTCGAACCAGCCGTCATTGCCGAGCAAATTGATGAAGAGGATATTGACTGGATCAATTGTGCTCCGAGTGCTTTTTATTTAATTGCGGATGAAGGCCAGCAGTCACAGCTCTCCAGTTTACGCCAGGTAGTTTTAGGGGGTGAATCCATAAACCCTAAAAAGATACGTACCTACAGGAAGCTAGGGTTAAATTGTCAGTTCATAAATAGTTATGGACCAACAGAGTGCACCGATGTCGTTATGTACCATATATTAGAGGACATCGACTACGAACGAGACTACATACCGCTTGGAAAAAGCATTGACAATACACAATTTGAACTTGACAAATCTCACTTCAGTGGGAAAAATACTGGTGAATTAATATTAAAAGGTATTTGTGTCGGTAATGGGTATATAAATAATTCAGAACAAACAGCAAAAAGTTTTTTTGTGGATATGGATCAAATAAAATCTTATAGAACCGGAGATCTCGTAAAATTAGAATCCAATGGTTGCCTTAAGTTTATCTCAAGGAAAGATGATCAAATTAAATTGCATGGCTATCGTATCGAGCTGGGTGAAGTAGAAGCTAATCTTAATCTTTGTGAATATATCAATATGAGTGTAGTAAAGTTAGGCCACGAGGAACTCATTGCCTATATACAGCCAATTTCGGGCTGTGATAACTGGGATGATAAGATACATATAACCAAGATAAAACTCCAACTCGCTAAGCAATTACCATCATACAGTCTACCATCCAGATATATTGTTCTTGAACAATTCCCACTTAACCGAAATGGTAAGATTGACCGGAAGTCACCATTATTATCGACCCATGAGCAATCAGATCAAAGTGGATCATTAGAGCATTTTAATAAAGTGACTCCTAAATTAATACGAACACTATTGAATACGATGAGTATATCGACAGAGGGACTATCAGATCACACTCCGCTAAAAAATTATCATATAAGCTCTCTTCGCATGCTCAAACTATATTCTATCTTGAACCAATTAACGGATTCACCACCCAAATTAGCTGAACTGTATGGCGAAGTTAGCATTAATACACTTTGTAGTATGATTTACACAAATCCAAAATCTCATTTTAGTATATATTGCTTTACTCGAGGAACTCAGTAATGAACCAAAACAATCTGCTACTCATCGAATGTCCTCATGGGTTTATCATCCTAGATAACGATAATAAGCTTGGTAAGCTCACGGGAATGTCTGAAGAAAAAATATTAAATAGATATTATTCTGTTCAAGCCTCGATGAAAACAAAAATAGAGCAGAATAAGATTAATACATCTTCATTTCCAGTATTAAACCCTACAGTTCAAGGCATCCATACTGAATGTGAAGGGTTTGGGTTAAATGCAGCTTATAACATTCCATTATTACTTGCTTGTCAACAAAATACCGCTGATGAGCAAATCGAGCGATTCAAATCACTGCTAAACTCTCATGATATATTACGTTCAACAACCGAGATGACAGGCAATACTTTGTATTACAAAGTATTGCCTGTCATCAACACTCTGGACGTTAAGGAGCACACCTTCAGGACAAAATCTCAACTCCAAGAAGTAGTTCACCGAGTTATCACTGAAGCATTCGACTTATCTGGCGGGCCACTATTTTCAATACATAGGATATACGATCAAACTAATCATGAGGAATTTGTGCTAATAGTTCTTCATCATATGCTGGTGGATGGACAGGGCTTAAATCAGCTAAGACAACTCCTGATAGAGCGCTCAACATCCCCTGTTTCCTACCAATCTCTTGAGGAATACCAACACTGCATTGAAAAAAACTTCATCTATAGTGATGAAGATATACATACTTGGTGCGCTAAATTTAATTCATTATCAATGGTTAGAAAGCTAGACAAATGGAGCCTAGAAAAAAAACGTAAAGTAAATCATAATCTGTCAGCCAACAAGTATAAGCAAATTATTTCATATTGCTCCAAACAACACTGTTCGCCTTTCGTCTTTTTTTTAGCTTTATCTGCTATTAGCTATCACAATAACTATCCTGAAAAAAACACTCTTCACATTTTAGTCCCAACATCGAATCGGCGTTATCTTGCCTCTCAGAGTTTAATCGGCTGTGTCACAAACAGCGTTTTGGTTCCTATCTCAGTAGCACAATTTAGTACATTACCTGATTTGATACAGTACCTAACTCACGTGCTTGTGCCAACGATATTATCCAACTCTCACCTTCCTTTATTTGAAGTTATCCACAGAACTAAAATTGATCCAGATTACCTATTCAATCATGTTACCCATGAACATAAATATGACCCTCTTTTATCTAACATAAGCTACAACCCTCTATCTATTCATTCATGTTCTTTCGATATACAGGAATATCCTAAACACATAGATATTCAAACAGGAAGTTGCGGCGAAAATAAAATACACGCTGTACACCAAGAGTTTTTCCGCCTATTGACAGACGAAAAATACGACACGATTACCATTAATAATACTCCTCATATTGGCTCACTGTTACACGATGGAGAGTCTATAACAAAGAATACAACATCCACATCCACGTCAATGTCCTATATTAATGAACAACTTTGTAGCTTGTATGCAAAGGCATGTATTATTACCGATCTTGACTCGATATCAATTGGTGAACATGACGATTTGTTTTTACATGGTATCAACTCAATACGAGGGATCAAGTTAGCTAAGTTAATCAGTCAAGAATATAGCTTATGTTATAGCTTTAGAGATTTACTTCGTCAACGAACGTTATCTAATATCGCAACTCACCTCGAACTATAGATTCTTGGTGATATAGTGGCTAACGACTGGAAACACGGATGACAGAAAACCAGTAAAAGAGTTATCAAAAGGTCTCATTGATAAACTTTATGCTGATAAAGGATATATCAGCAAAGCGCTGGCGCCAGACCTTGCTGATGATGGTATAATTTTGGTAACTGCTCAGAAAATAATTGAATAGATAATACCAATGGCTTAAACCGATCTGAGGTTAATTATGTTTGGCAAAAATTGGTGCTGAGGCCTCCATTACACTATACCACTTTCGTTTTCCGAGTTGTTACATGAGCCCTCCGAGAGGGTAGGTTGCGCGTGAAACATTAATATTTAATTTAGAATAATCTTCAGCTAACTGTATGCTTATATTTAAACTATAAGTGTAATTACATGAAAATCGCTCAACCCAAATCTACCTTGGTAGATCTTACCTGCTATATGCCTATGTGAAAGTGTATAGTTAAGTCTTAACGAAAAAGTACCATTGATGGGATCGATATGATTTATAGATACAGCGTGACAATCGAAGTACTGCTGTACCTCAGCATAAAGGGATTTGAAAAGACTTTCTTTCGCTGAAAACGCCAGATATAGTCCTTTATCTTGATCCTTAATACATTCTTGTAGATATGAGGCCTCTTGTTGAGATACAATGTCAGTGGCGATATCAGTCATAATATTAGGGCTAAAATATTCCAGATCAATGCCTGGGCGCAAAGGCTCGTTAGATCTTGTTATAATTGTACATGCTGTATGTCGAGAGTGGGATATACTACCTCTAAATCCTTTAGGCCAAATAGGTTCTCGAGCCTCCCCACTACCAACATGTAATATTTCACTACCTGCCAGTTTGAGTGCGTATTTGCTGCAAAGTCTCCCAGCCAAAAACTCCGCCTTGCGGATATCTGACGCAGACTGTATGTTGCTAGGCATAATAATGTTGTGCTGTTCGTACCACTGATCACAGTAAAGCTGTTGCGCCCAGTCAACTTGGCAACAAAAGAGCTTAGGGAATAAGGACGGTACCCCTACTGATATTTTTATACCCTTTGCCACCACGTTAAATATTTCAGAAAAAAAGCCGAATGATTTGATAGATAAAAAAAGAGACACAATGATATAAATACTAGTAATGATTAATTTTTATAAGTTACTATATTATAATGAAAAAGTAAATGATTATAGAGGAGCTAGGTTAGTGGAATTAATTCAAAAAGGGGTGAAGAGGTCAGCTAATTTTGGCCACAGTTTTTATTCTAACCAGTACCTTCGTTCTGATTCATTTGGCGTTAAACCACAGTTGTGTTGATGCGGCCTAACTCGGCTATAATATCCCATAATATAATTCGTAATAGCCCTTTTTGCGTTTCCCAAATTGGAATGATCTTTAGCTGCGCCCTCCTACCTCAGGATAGTTATCCCCCTTAGTTTTGAGCTAATCATAAATACAGGGGGCGGTAATTTAGCTTGGAATAACTCGATATTCACTAGACAGAAAAGGCGCAGCTTTAACTAAAATGTTACCACCATAATCTCGAACAAAGAATGGAGTAGCAAGCGAAGAAGACATCCCTTATAACACTTTGTATACTTGGCTTAAAACAGCACAACGACACAATGTAAAATGGCTATTTCACAAATTTGGACAGCGGAAAGTAAACTTGCCGTCATCATTGAGAACTGGCTCGTGAATCGGCTCCGAACTCGCCAGTTATTTCAGAAAAAAGTGTATATCCAGAACAAATCAAAGGCCAATCTAGTATTAAAGAAGCACAAGCTGATAAAAGATCTGAGACGTAAAGAGAAAGCACTTGTTGAAACGGCTGCGTTATTAGTGCTGCGAAAAAAGTTAAGTCATCTCAACGGGCTAGACGAGGAGAGCTAACGCCTGCATTAGAACGTCAGAAATTAATTACCATTATCGGTTATTGATACTGTCTGGCCCACATAAAAATCGATCTTGTAGCGAAATTAGATTACGCACGATGGATTAGTCGTCTATTAGACGTCGGAGATAGCGGCCTGAAGCAGACATGAAAGTCCCTTCTCAAGCTGAACGTCCATCGCTAATTACTGTAATTAACAGTAATAAATACGCCAGTTTACCTCCATCACAAATAATACCTTCGCTATTAGATAACTCCACTCTAAAGTACTAGGTCAATACTTCTTCTGTATATGACTGAGGATATTTACAGCCGTAAAATTGTCGATTACGAAGTATATGAAAAATGAATGTGCTATTAAGGTTATGGAATTATTAGAACGCACTTGTTAGCATGAAAAGATAGATTAATCCCCCCTTGTTTTACACTCGGATAATGGTGCACCAATGAAAGCATTGACGATGAAGGTCAAGATAGAATACCTAGGGTTAAGTCGTCATATAATCGACCAAGAGCCAGTAACGACGACCCTATTCAGAGTCGACATTTAGAACGTTAAAATACAGACCAAATTAGCCATCGCATGGATTTAATAGTATAAATGAAGTGAGAGATTGAGTGCAAGGGTTCATAGATTAGTGCAACTATGGGCATAAACATAACCTTATTAAATTTGTCACTCCGAGCCAACGACATTATGATGCAATTGGCGAGATGACATGAAATCCGGAAAAACCAACGCAAAAATTAACTAATTAGTACAAACAGACTTGAGGAAAAATTATAGTATACAACTTTTTTACTCGATAAATATATCAATCCTTCAGTAACCCAAATTTAGTATACTACTTTATTATTTATATTTTTATTTTCTGAGCTTGAGTACCTCTATTCAGAGCCCATCTGGTATACATCTTTATTACTCGAACACAATTTACAATAGAGCCGCCAGTGAGTATTTCATTCACTGGCGGCTTTTTATTGCCTTCTTTTTATAACATCCCACACCAACGCCTACCGTCAAATATCTCCGAACTATACTACTATTCTTCAAGGTGTTAGTTAAAAAGCTAGCCAGTACATAAACCATCTTATCTATATTTATCTCCAACATGACAAATTTGTCATATTCGTGTCACCTTCTGGAAAGCAGCCTATTTGTAGAATAGACCATTAATAACAAGGAATTTTTGAATAAAGGAGCACAGCAAGTATGAAGCATGCTTTACATTCAGCCAATTTACCACGACGTAAATTCGTTAAGGGCCTCGTCGCCGGAGGGGTGATTGTGGGGTTATATCCCCTGCTACAACCCGCCAGAGCCGGTAGTCTGAATACCCCACCAAACAAGGCGCCAGTGCTGAGCGGTACTGAATTTGATCTGGTCGTCGCCGAATCACAGGTTAATTTCACCGGAAAAATACGGTTGGCAACCACCATCAATGGCTCCATTCCGGCTCCGACGCTGCACATGCGTGAAGGCGATACCGTGACAATACGAGTCACCAACCATTTGAAAGAACATACCTCCATTCACTGGCATGGCATTATCCTACCTTACCAAATGGATGGTGTGCCAGGGATCAGCTTTGCTGGCATAGCCCCAGGGGAAACCTTCACCTATCAGTTCAAAGTAGAACAAAGCGGTACCTATTGGTATCACTCCCATTCTGGCATGCAAGAAATGACCGGCATGTATGGTGCTATCGTGATCGAGCCCGCAGCAGAAGATAGTATCCAAGCAGATCGGGAACACGTGATCCTACTTTCAGACTGGACTGATGAAAACCCCGCACAGGTTTTCGCTAAGCTAAAAACGCAGGGTGATTATTACAACTTTAATCAACCCACAGTATTCGACTTTTTCCAAGACGCTTCCGAAAATGGACTACAAGCAGCAGTGCAGTCACGCCAGATGTGGAATCGAATGCGCATGAGTCCCTCCGATCTCGCCGATCTCTCCGCACAAACCCTTACCTACCTGATGAATGGTACTACCCCTGCAGGTAACTGGACGGGATTATTTAAACCTGGTGAACGGGTCCGATTACGGTTTATCAATGGTGCCAGTAACAGCTTTTATGACGTGCGGATCCCGGGGCTAGCATTAACGGTAGTGCAGGCAGATGGCATCAATGTAGAACCCGTCACCGTGGATGAATTTCGCTTTGGTCCAGGCGAAACCTACGATGTAATCGTTGAGCCCAGCGCTGATACCTATACCCTGTTTGCTCAATCGATGGATAGAACTGGTTATGCACGCGGTACCTTAACGACTCAAGCAGGCCTCAATACCGATGTACCAACATTAGATAAACCCGAATCACTGACCATGACCGACATGATGGGCGCTATGGGGTCAACAGGTAACGTGGGGGCAATGGGTAACATGGAACAAATGAATGGAATGGAGCATGGCTCTATGTCCGGTATGGATCATAGTTCAATGCCCGGTATGCAGCATTCTGGGATGGTCGATATGGGTAAAATGACGGGCATGGATCATAGTTCGATGCCCGGTATGATGACAAATATGGACCACTCGGCCATGTCTAATATGACATCTAAGTTAGCCACAGCCAGCGAGCAAGTTCGACATGCTAAAACAGAGTACGGCCCCAGCGTCGATATGCGGGTCGATATGCCTCGCACCAACCTTGACGATCCCGGTGTCGGTTTACGTAATAACGGACGACGGGTATTAACCCTAGCCGATCTTAAAACCTTAGGCGGACCAATGGATCCTCGCACTGCCGAGCGTGAAATCGAACTGCACCTGACTGGCAATATGGAACGCTATACCTGGTCTCTGGACGGACTCGAATTCGGTAGTTCTACCCCGATTCATTTCAACTACGGGGAGCGAGTGCGAATTATTTTACACAACGATACTATGATGACGCACCCTATGCATCTGCACGGCATGTGGAGCGAAGTCGAAAACCCAGATGGCAGTTTCCAGGTACGTCGCCACACAATTCCGGTACAACCGGCACAACGCATCAGTTTTCTGGTTACTGTTGACGCACGCGGGCGCTGGGCTTGGCATTGTCATCTTATGTTCCATATGGATGCGGGCATGTTCCGTGAAGTGGTGGTTTCATGAATACAATTCCCCGTACGCTCAATTCTGTCACCACGGTGATGGCCATAACGACACTGAATCTACTCTCCTTTAGTACCCAGGCTGAACCGTCACATAACATGGCAGATATGGGTAATAACGGCATGCAAATGCAAGGTGGCTCGGCGCCCTCTAATGCGCGGGATCCCCATGCCTATGCAGATGGTTTTACTTTGGAATCTGGTGCTTATGCACTCCCCGGTCCTCGCCAGTTAAGGTTTGCAGACGAACATAGCCGTGGCGGACTGTTAATCGATCGTCTGGAGCGCGTATTTACCAATGATGAGGATTCATGGGTCTATGACGGTCAAGTTTGGTATGGCCGGGATTATGATCGTGTAGTCATCAAATTAGAAGGCGATATTGCCGATAGTAAACTGGAGGAATCGAGCACCGAATTATTATGGAACCATGCCATCTCAACGTTTTGGAATACCCAATTGGGGGCTAGATATGATACTGGCGAAGGTCCAGATCAGAGCTGGTTAGCCTTCGGTATCCAAGGATTAACCCCTTACTGGTTCGAAATTGATGCCACAGCTTATGTCAGTGACGAGGGACAAACAGCCTTATCGCTAGAAGCTGAATACGAATTATTGCTCACCCAGCGTTTAGTATTACAACCACGTTTGGAAATGAACCTCTATGGTAAAAATGACGCCGAGCGTAACAGTGGTAAAGGTCTGTCTGATCTCGCCATCGGGATGCGCTTACGTTACGAAATAACCCGGCAATTTGCACCTTACGTCGGCGTTGACTGGGCAAAATCATTTGGTAATACCGCCGACTTCATCCGCGAAGACAATGCAGCAACAGAAGAAACCCGCTGGCTTGCAGGGCTCCGTTTTTGGTTTTAACGCCAGCCGAATTTAATAATAACAAGTACATACAATATATACCTAAGCCACTTCAAGATGCCAGTTCAGAAACTTGCGGATATAGCTTGGGTATCAATCTTACTAACGATACACAACAGAGAGTAACTACATGAAAGCAACTAAAACACTACCTATTTTACTATTAAGCATGCTCCCTAGCTTGGCGTTCGCTGGCGGAGGCCATAATACTGGTCACGATGCAGGTAATAGTACCAGTCCCGACGCAGGCCACAACATGGCTAGCATGATGGACATGACAAATTCAGCATCCGGGCAACCCGGTAAAGCGGCGGATATTACTCGGACTATCGATATCACCATGAATGACAACATGCGATTTACCCCGAGTCAGATCCACGTTAATGCCGGAGAAACCGTCCGATTTTTTGTTAAGAATGCAGGGGAAATATCCCACGAACTCGTCATTGGTTCGGCAGAAGCATTGGGAGAGCATGCCCAAATGATGCGAGACATGCCAGAGATGAAACATGCAGAAAGCAATATGTTGAGTTTAGGTTCTGGTCAGCGCGGTGGGTTGATATGGCAGTTCACTCAAGCAGGCTATGTTGACTTTGCCTGTTTATTACCGGGGCACAGAGAAGCAGGCATGAAAGGTACAATAATGGTGATGTAATTAACCTACTCTCAAGGTACGTAATAATTTAATTAGAGACTAGCTCCAGATCAGATCTGGAGCTGTAAAGAATTATCGATTACTACCAGCCTCTTTATAACTGTAATTTAGCTTCACTTTAGCTTGATACTTTAACGAGCCGTTTGCATCCGCAAATTCATCGACATAAACACGTCCATCATTAATTCGAATTGAACTTCTGACTGTACTCGTATTCACTATATTAAGCTTTTTATAAGCCTGATTCCCCGTTAGCAACTTCAGCTGTTGCAATGTATTAACCCCAGTCTCGTAAGCCTCAGTTCGGCTTTCAGTGACACCTGTGTATATTTCGGTATTACCCGATATTTGTGTGGCAGAGGCAGCGAAAGATTGCAAGCTAAGGGTTAATGCTGTCATTAGAATTAATTTTTTCATATTGTTCACCTTGATGTGATTAAAAGATACACATCAAATACTAGTGCCCCAATCTGTCATCAGCATGTCATCCATATTACAAGCTTGTCAGCTTTAAATTATCTTACTTTTCAATATGCTGGTGCACTACTTAATGATGAAAATGACAAAATTGTAATCTTAAAGACAGTTTTCTGTCATAAACTCATTATAATCTCCATTAGTTTAAGAGAATAAATTAAGCAAGTGTCGTAAAGTCTCTATACCAGTCCAACAATACGGTTGTCAAACGCGTGGGAAATCAATGAAAATTCTAATTATTGAAGATGAAGTTAAGTTAGGGAAATACCTTAAACAAGGGCTGGATGAAAGTGGTTTCAACGTAGATCTTGTCGATAACGGTATTGATGGCTTGCATCAAACAACCGAAATGGACTACGACCTGGTGTTATTGGATGTGATGTTACCGGGGATGAACGGCTGGGATATCCTAAAACGCCTACGCCTAAAACCCAAATATTTACCGGTAATAATGCTCACAGCAAGAGATGATGTGGCAGATAGAGTTCAAGGCCTGGAGCTTGGTGCAGATGATTACATGAGCAAACCGTTTTCTTTCTGTGAGTTATTGGCCCGGATCCACAATCAGTTACGCGACAAAGGTTCAACACATAGCGCCATTCTCACTATCGGCGATTTAGAGTTTAATCGGTTAAAAAGAAAAGTAAAAAGAGACGGTGACAGCATAGATCTTACCGCTAAAGAATTCGCCTTACTTGAGTTTTTACTGACTCGTCAGGGGCAAGTATTATCCAAATCACAAATAGCCAGCCATGTATGGGATATCAATTTTGACAGTGATACTAATATCATTGAAGTTGCGATTAAACGCTTACGGAATAAAATCGATCAGGGTTTCTCATCACCACTGATCCATACCGTGCGGGGCATGGGGTATGTGTTGGAACTAAGGTCGTGAGAGGTTCTATTGCCACCAAATTAACCTTACATTTTACCTTGAGCTACTTTCTTATCGTCAGTGCTGCAATTGCTTTTTTTTGGTGGTTCAGCAGCCAACATTTCAATGATATGGATAAGCAATACATTCTGAGTAAGAGTGACATGGTTATTGCAGCTATTGATGACAATACTCAAGAGCAGGATATAAATTTCAGTACCATCCTTACCGATCATCCTGATACCCATGTTTTAGCTATCAACAACGCTAACCAATTAATGCCATCATCTTATCAAGGCCTTACAGTACCATCTAAACTGCGTGAAGGCCGCCCTGGACAGCTCGTTAACTGGCAAAGTGAGATAGCCTACTTTAAAGGTATTGCGACCATCACCCGAAATCGTCGAGGTGAAAACTTTCGTTTAATCGTGATCAGGGATGTCAGTTATCATGCTGAATTTCTAAATAGTTCAACAAAAAATATGATCTTGAGCATGGGATTAATGTTCTTTATTCTTAGCATCATAGGCGCTTTTGTTGCTTGGTATGGTTTATCGCCACTACGTAAATTTAGTATGGAAACCAGTAAAATAGATATAAATACCCTGGCCACTCGACTTGATCAGCAAGAATATCCCAAGGAAATGCAGTCATCGATTCAGGTCTTCAACCTGATGCTCAAACGTCTGGAAGGTTCGTTCGATCAATTATCATTCTATGCGGCAAACTTGGCGCATGAATTAAGAACCCCATTGGCATCCATGACAGTGAGGAATCAATGTATGTTGCAAGGTGAAAGAAGCTCACTGGAATACAAAGATACCCTTGAATCTAATATCGAAGAGTTAGAGTTTCTTTCCAAAACAGTCACCGATATTTTACTCATGGCGAAAGCCGAAAGTGAACAACTCGCAGTCAATAATGAACGGGTCGATGTATACGAGTTATCATCTAAACTTGCGGACTATTTTCAGTTACTGGCAGATGAAAAAAACGTTAATATCATTATCGAAGGACAGGCCGAACTAAACACTGATAGCGCCTTATTACGCCGAATCATAGCTAACCTGTTATCCAATGCAGTACGCCATGCCGATGATAACAGTAAGATAATTATTGCCATTGCAGAAGAAAATGACAATATCCAACTCTCCGTATCTAATGCCGGAAAGACCATTCCAACAGATGACTGTACGCATTTGTTTGAACGCAATTTTACCCGCAATAAAAAATCAACCGTCAATATCGGGATCGGATTAACCCTATCCAGAGCGTTACTCAATACGCTAGGCGGCCGTATTTGGGTCACGTCAGCACGACAAAATACGCAATTTTATATTCGTTTGCCTAAAACAAGTGATACCGTATGACGCACCCGTATCATACAGAAATAATTTACTGGAGTGATGAAGTGAAGTCATACTTCTGAATACCATGTTTTTGCATAATTGTTTTAACCCTACCTTGTTCAGTAAGCATTTGCAGGCCTTTATTAAAATCATTCAATTTTTGTTGGAAACGGTCAGCTTTTCTTGAAAAGATTATATGCTGATTGGCGATTTCAATGGCTGGGGGGATCCACTCTATTTTTTCCATGAAATCAGGATATTCATTCTCAAGAATGTATTGGGCGACGCCCCGGTCAATATAGGCGAGGTCAATGCGTTGCATAATCAATCGACTCATATTCTGTTGATCGTTTTGCACTGCTTCTATTTTTAATTGCGCTTTTTCAAATTCAGGTGCATTGGAATAACCTAAAATGACACCCACGGAATAGGGCTTTAAATCGCTGAGGGTTTTAAATGAAATATTGTCATTTTTGTGCTTAAAAAATCCGATTTCATTCGGTGGCATAGGAGCAGAAAAAGCAAACCACTGCTCACGTTCCTTTCTATACCACGCGCTATAAAGTCCGTCATATTGACCTTGCCTTAACATTTTGAAACTGGCTGCCCAGGAGGGAATGTACTGTAATTTAACCTTATACCCCATCAATTTGTAGGCCTCGACAATAATTTCAGATATGGGGCCACTATTAGCTAAAGAATTTCCGTAATAAGGGGGATAATCCCCGTATAATAAGTGAACCGTTTTCTCATCCGATTGTTCCGAACATCCTGACAATAAAACTAATAATAAGGGAACTATCACCTCTTTTATTCTCATCGCTATATCCCCTGAACAGGTATACATAAAGTGAAATTCTCATTCAGTCATGTATTCAAAACACCTATTAAAGAGTATAGATGAAAATGCATTGTGGCCGACTAAAAATAGTCAAACCAAGACCGTTTTATGTAGGTAATCAACATTAGACATAAGTCTGCCCTTCAGCGGTATTTTCATAAACAATTATCAGCGGCGGCTCCGTAACCCCCGCCTCCCGCATCGCCGCCTTTAATGCATCGGAAGCAAAAAATGCATTAGCATTGTCGACACTGTTCCACTCGAATGTAAGGCAAAGATCATTAGCTTCGTTGGGAATGTGCCCGAGGGTATAAGACAGTTCACCACCGGCTTTACGCTGAGCTAAAAAATCATCAAAAGCCTGTTTCCATAACCCGTAATTTTCAACTTTATGCCTAATAAATACCTTCGTCATAATAACTCTCCACTTAAATAACTCACCAATGACAGCGTCATAAACTTAATACCGTCACTTAAAAATAGTTAACATTCATGCTTCAAGCAATATTAGAGGACTTATTCACGTACTCAATACACGGTCTTGTTTTCCATCGATAACTTCTCAACCAAAAAATCAATAAATGCCCTTAGTGCAGGTCGTTGATATTTACTGCCATGATAAACAGCATAGACTTCAGCACTCGCCCCTTCATACGCAGATGCTTGCCACTGTGGCAGGCATTCCACCAGCTTGCCATCTCCAATATAATCCACCGTCATCCACTTTGACATTAACAACATACCACCATCATGCAATGCCGCTTCTAATAACGGACTTCCGCCTTTAGAGCTTAAATTACCTTGCACTCCTACCTTTGTTATTTGCTTGTTTTTCTTAAAATACCAATAGCAACGCTGACGACTATTTGCCAGCGTCAGGCAATTATGTTCACTTAGATCAGCTGGCGCCTTTGGCATGCCAAATTTAGCAAGATACTCGGGAGATGCACACAAGATCGTGTGGTTAGTAAATAACATTCGCGCACGTAAATTAGAGTCACTTGGTCTGCCAATTCGAATGCCCAGATCAACATTTTCACCATTCAAATCGATGACTTGGTTATCTAATTCAATCTCAATTTTCACCTTAGGATAGCGTGCTAAAAATTCTGGTAACAAAGGGGAAATACATTGACGACCAAAACTCTCAAAAGCCGAAATTTTCAATACCCCTTCAGGCTCTTGGTTTACTTGCTGCATCGACGACACCAGATCATCCGCGTCAGCTAACAACTTCTCAGCCCGCTCACAAAACTGCTGACCATCTTCAGTTAATAATAACTGCCGGGTGCTGCGCTTAAATAAAGTCACCCCCAACTCACTTTCCAAACTATCAATGTTACGCGCCACAGAAGACGGAGCCATATTCAGTACACTTGCCGTTTTCGAAAAGCTCCCTAACTCAACAACCTTGATAAAGACACGAATTAAATTAAGCATGGCACGGGTTCCAATGTGGTTAGATAAGAATAGCTTTGCGTCAGGCGCAAAACTGTTTCACTTTTAACGTCTATTCTAGTCATAAATGAAACACCATACAATAACGCCATCATTAACCAACACCAACGATGAAGTTGTTGTTACAGTGCAACATGGAGATATAAAAGATGACCAACAGAATCAATATAAATGAATTAGAACCAGCTGCTTATCAACCTATGTTTGGCCTAGAGTCTTATCTTAGTGATACAGATTTAGAGCCTAAGTTAAAAGAACTCATCAAGATCAAAGCATCGATCACTAACCAATGTGCGTACTGCGTGCAAATGCATACCGAGCAAGCACGTAAGCAAGGTGAAACAGAACAGCGCCTCTATGCATTATCAGTATGGCAAGAGTCGCCGTTATTTACTGATACAGAACGTGCCGTACTTGCTTTAACAGAAGAAGTAACACTCATTTCTGCCACGGGAGTATCTGATGAAACCTATAGTCGTTGCCTTGCATTACTCGGTGAGCACACATTAGCACAATGTATTATGCAGATTGTCACCATTAATATGTGGAACCGTATCGCGCTAGCAACCAAAATGCAGCACTAATTCCCTTTCAATTTAAGTTATTCCGCCCTGCAATATGGATTAGATCTTAAATAAACAGATCTAATCCTTAGCCAAAACAATTCAAATATCAAATATCAACAGATAAACAGATAAACAGATAAACAGATAAACATAGTCAAATCCTATCAAACATTAAGATTTAATCGATTATACCTATTCACACTAATTCGACATAATAGCTACATCAAGACGACACAGACACAACGTCTTCACCGAATACTTTGTTATAAAAAAACAAGTTATAGAACACATTTTAAAGCAACAGCTTTATATCAAACCACTTTATATCAAACACAGGTTAGCTTAATTAATAGCTACATTAAGGAATATATTATGACGACATTAGTATCGAAAGAAGGCCAAAGCGTTCCACAAGTTACATTCCCAATTCGCCAAGGTGATGCATGGGTTAACCGTACTACTGAAGAGTTATTTGCTAACAAAACGGTGATTGTATTCAGCCTGCCAGGCGCATTCACACCGACTTGTTCATCAAGCCATTTACCACGTTACAACGAACTAGCTAGCGTATTCTCTGCACACGGCGTTGATGACATTCTATGTGTATCAGTTAACGATACATTTGTAATGAACGCATGGAAAGATGACCAAGAAGCAGAGAACATTACCTTCATCCCAGACGGTAATGGTGAGTTCTCTGCAGGCATGGGCATGTTAGTAGACAAGTCCGACATCGGTTTTGGCAAGCGTTCATGGCGTTACAGCATGCTGGTTAAAAACGGTGTGGTAGCAAAAATGTTCATCGAAGCTGACGAGCCAGGCGACCCGTTCAAAGTATCTGATGCTGACACTATGCTAGGTATGTGGCACCAGAATATAAAGTGCAAGAATCAATCACCGTATTTACCAAACCGGGCTGCCCGTTCTGCGCAAAAGCAAAACAAACCTTAATCGACCAGGGTTTAAACTACGAAGAAGTCGTACTCGGTAAAGACGCAACAACAGTAAGTCTACGTGCTGTAACCGGTCAAAGCACAGTGCCACAAATCTTTATCGGTGGTAAACACATCGGTGGAAGTGAAGAGTTAGAGACGCACTTCGCTTAATCATGCGGTTTAGTATTACCGAAAATTACATTCACGAATAACCATACTCACATGCCATTATTCGTCAATATGAAGGAAGCAGAAATGCTTCCTTTGTTGTTTTCCCTCACCAAATAACGCTCTAAAAAACAACCAGCCACTAAATAAAATATAAAACCACTAAACAAAGCACGCAATAACTAGATGGTCAATAATCTTTAATTTCATTTATCAACCACAGCTCACAGATATACAGTGAAAACAGCACTTATACAAAATTATAATCAAAACCTTACCTTATGTAACTAGACTTCATACCAATACAAACTTTCAATCAACAATTCATGTGGATGAGAGTAATTACAGGATGTTACCGCGGAGACTGTTATGTTTAAAAATATGAAGTTTACTACCAAATTATATTCAAGTTATGGACTTATTCTATCCTTAATGCTGGCCGTCACTCTGGTTGTACTATTCAGTGTTAAATCACTCGTCAGTAACTTTGGCTGGGTAGACCACACGCATAAAGTGTTGGCTAAAGCGTCAAGTATTGAAGCCGCAGCCGTTGATATGGAAACCGGTATGCGCGGTTATCTACTCGCAGGTAAAGCTGATTTCTTAACACCTTACAAAAATGGTGAACAGACATTTAATACTTTAACCGGCAGTCTTTCTGAAACTGTGTCTGATAATCCGGCACAAGTGGCATTAATAAAAGACATTAAGAGCACTATCTACGAATGGCAGAAGAATGTCACAGAGCCCGTCATCGCCTTAAGAACAGAAATCGGTAACGCCCAAAACATGGACGATATGGCCGATTTAATTGGTCAGGCACAAGGGAAAAAATATTTCGATAAATTTAGAGCTCAATTAGCGACCTTTATTGAACGCGAACGAAAATTAATGACAGAACGTAAAGAATATGCACAAAACAGTAACAATATTGAAGAACTAAGAGAACTGAGTAATCGGGTTGAGCACACTTACCGAGTCATCGCGACTGCGCAGGCAATCATAGCAGCAGCGGTTGATATGGAAACCGGTATGCGCGGCTTTCTACTTGCTGGGAAAGACGAGTTTTTAACCCCTTATATCAACGGTAAAGAACAGTTTTCTAGCTTAATTAGTCAACTATCAAACACAGTATCCGACAATCCAGCGCAAGTAATGTTGCTAGGCTCAAGTAAAGCAACAATTGATAATTGGATAAGTGCCGTCGTTGAAAAACAAATAGCCCTACGCCGTAGCATTGGTGATGCGAAAACCATGAATGATATGGCAGACCTTGTTGGTGAAGCTAAAGGTAAAGTGTATTTTGATAAATTCCGCGAACAAATAAAAACCTTTAAGCAACGAGAAACAAGCTTAATGAATGCCAGAATGGTCGAGTTAGAAGAAACTGAATCTGCCGTTATTAACACCACTATTTTAGGCACAATACTCGCTATTATCTCTGGTATTGTCATTGCGGTCTGGCTAACCCGTCATATTATGAATTTACTTGGTGGTGAACCGGCATACATTGCTGAAATAGCCAAGACAGTCGCGAAAGGTGACTTAAGCATAGAATTAAAAAGTGATGGTAATGACCGTGGTATTTTCGCTGAAATGAAAAACATGATCGCTAACCTGAAGGAGAAAGCGGAACTCGCACAAACAATCGCAGCTGGCGAGCTCGATAATAAAGTCATCTTAGCCTCAGATAAAGATTCGGTAGGCTTAGCATTACAAGAAATGACCACTAACTTAAATGAAGTATTAGGCCAAACCAAATTAACCAGTATTGAGATATCACAGGGCAGTTACCACGTCTCAGAAACCAGTGCTGCGTTATCTGAAGGAGCATCAGCTCAGGCTGTAAGTCTAGAGAACATCTCCGCATCATTAAACCAATTGAGTACTCAAATCGGCGAAAATGCACAAAGCGCAAATCAAGCACAAGAATTAGCGACGCTTGCCCAAAGCTCGGCAGAACAGGGTATCCAAAAAATGGAAACAATGATTGCTGCAATGGCTGAAATATCGCTGGCCAGTGAAAGTATCGCAGATTTCATCAATACGATTGATGACATTGCCGATCAAACCAATTTGCTCGCCTTGAATGCCGCTATCGAAGCCGCTCGTGCTGGTGAGCAAGGCCGAGGTTTCGCCGTGGTCGCAGATGAAGTCCGCCAATTAGCCGCCAGAAGTACAACTGCTGCCGAAGAAACCTCAAAACTGATCGCAAGTTCTGTCGAGAAAACCAAAAATGGTAGCTTGATTGCCACCGAAACAGCTGAAAGTTTAAAAAGTATTTTTGAAAGTGTCAGTCAAACCAACGTACTTGTTGAGCAAATCGCACTAGCGAGTAACGAACAAGCAATCGGTGCAGAAGAAATTAACAAAGGCGTTAGCGAAGTCGACGGCGTTACCAAACAAAACAACAGTACAGCACAAGAAAGTGCAGCCGCAGCCGAACAACTATCCCAACAAGCTGAATTACTCAAATCCATGTTATCCCGCTTTAAACTCAATGAAACCTACGCATAATCCCTACAAAAACGGTTGAAATGATGGCACTTGGTATATCCAAGTAGCCATCAAAACCCCCTCTAAATTCAACCATAATAACCTTCAATTCAAACGACAACAACGCTCAAAAAGAAATAGTATAAATCAACAATGAAAAATTAAACAACAATTTAAATATAGATTATTACCTATAGGTAATAATCTTTTACCGTTTCAGTATATTGTTTTGTTCCTTCCGAAATGTAGAATGCCCGCCATCGCAACAGAAATACATTCAAAACTAAATAATCAACACACATGTGATTTGATTAAATAAAGGATCGTCAATGTCTACATTAACAACTCAACCCGGTATTTTTCTTTTCAAATCTGGTTCATTTAAATTAAATGACCTGAGTAAATTATTGGAAGTAGAAGGCCTAAAAAGCCAAATGGCTGAAGTGGCCGTAACCAACAATAGCAACGCATTAACCATTGGCCACTTTACAATGGAACCTGGCGTTGAATTTGAATACGCTTATGATTCAGTTGAATACAAAGTGATCACCAAAGGCAAAATCGTCGTTCGTGATACAGACAACAATAAATACGTTGCAGAAGTTGGTGATGTACTGCTGTTCTCACCCTATACAATCGTGATTTTTGATGCAGAAAGTGATGGCGAAGCTATCTATACCGCACACAGAAACGCAGATTCATCTTTCGCACCTGCAGCAAACTAATTGGAATTGAACATGATAAATAAAATTGTAACTACTTATAAAAATGCATTTTGCCCAACAAACAAGATTAAGATCCATCCAGCAATGGATAAAGGTATTGCCCAAACAGCGAATAACTTTAATGGCGGTACATTACAGTGCCACTGTAGTCGTGATGCAGTGATCGTAAAGATCGACAGCCAAACTGCACATAACCATGCTTGTGGTTGCTCAAAATGTTGGAAACCCAAAGGCGCACTTTTCTCACAAGTAGCTGTTGTTTCAAAAGATAAATTAACTGTAACAAGCCATGCTTCAAAACTAAAAGTGGTTGATGACACAGCAACAATCCAACGTTTTGCTTGTAATGACTGTGGTGTACACATGTATGGCCGCATTGAAGATAAAACACATCCATTCTTTGGTTTAGACTTTGTTCACACAGAACTGTCAGCCGATAAAGGTTGGTCTGCACCTGAATTTGCCGCGTTTGTTTCATCGATTATTGAAACAGGTACCGATCCAAAAGACATGACAGCAATCAGATCACGTTTGAATGCGTTAGGTCTTGAATCTTATGATTGCCTATCGCCAACACTAATGGATGTGATTGCAACACACGTTGCTAACAGCAAGTAGCTAATCTCTGGATAAAACCGTTAATAACGTGATAAAAGAGTTATTACACAATGCCAAATATGAAAAAATCCCACTAGATTCATCTAGCGGGATTTTTTATTTATAAGTCGTCAATTTATATTGACTAGGCTTCATAACCAAATGGGTCATCAATCGAATGTGATGGTTGCGTAAACCATTCAGGTCCTGCATCAGTCATGTAAAAATGATCTTCTAAACGAATACCAAACTTACCCGGGATCACTAACATAGGTTCATTACTGAAACACATGCCTTTCGCAAGAGGCGTAGTATCGTTGCCCACTAAATATGGCCATTCATGAATATCTAAACCAATACCGTGACCGGTACGGTGCGGTAGTCCTGGTAAGTCATAACCAGGTCCAAAACCATCGGCTTCCAGTGAGACTCGAGCGGCAGCATCAACATCCTGACAAGGCACGTTAATCTGTGCTGCATCAAACGCGGCTTGCTGGGCATTCTTTTCACTTAACCAAGCAGCGCGTACTTCATCACTTGCGTCACCAAATACATAAGTACGGGTAATGTCAGAGTTATAACCGTGTAACTGACAACCAGTATCAATCAATACCACATCATCTTGTTTCAAGAATTGTGGATCTTTAACACCATGCGGGAACGAGCTTGCTTTGCCAAATAATACGATGCAGAAATAAGAACCTTTTGGTGCACCAACCACCTTATGCGCTTGGTGAATAAACTCTTCCACTTCCGTCGTGCAAATATCTAAACGTAAAATACGGGCAGCGGCTTTATGCACTTCTAACGTCATGTCTTTTGCACGTTGTAATAATGCAATTTCAGCGTCTGATTTTTGCTGACGACAACCGGCAGTCACCACCTTGGCATCGACATACTCAAACTGCGGATGGGCATGGCGAATATTGTTAAACATAAAAAAGGCTGTCGCTTCATCAATACCAACAGTGCCATCGGTAATATCAAGTTTAGCGAGGATCTCACCAAATAATTGTGCCGGACTTTCATGTTCATGCCAACAATGTAGTGGACCTTGTACCAGCATAAATTCGTTAATAGTATCTTGTTCAAAACGTGGGGCGATAAACTGTAATTCGCCTTGCGCAGGTAAAATAGCACCGACCATACGCTCACCAACGCCCCAACGCATACCCGTGAAATAATACAGGTTTGTGCCCGCATTGAGATATATCGCTTTAATGCCTTCACGCTGCATGATTGCTTGTGCGCTTTCAATGCGATCATTAAATTCTTGTAACGAGATCGCTTTAACGTCTGCCGTCATATCTGCCAGTTTAGCTAATTCTAATTCCGCAGTTGAACCACCAATACCAATAGTCATAAAAGTCCTTGTTATACAGCTTGATTAACAAAATATAGATGAAATCACTTTAGCATACCTTGCAATTAAGAGGTACTAACAACTTCAAGCAGAACAGAACGCTAACTTAATTCAGCTTCACATTTACTGCGTAACAGATCCCGTAACATCAACATAGCGGGAGTAACTTGGGTACGGTTAGGACAAATTAACCATAAACTAATGGCTGGCGAATTAAAATTATGGAGTAACTCTACAACATAACCCGCACGTAAATCCGCCGCCATATCTAATCGTGATTTCATGGTAATGCCCTTCCCTGCCACAACCCAGCGATGAACCACATCGGCATCATTGCTTAAGCGATTACCCGACACTTTCACATTATATTTTCCTGCATGATCAGAAAATGGCCAAGTATCATAAACGCGCTCGCCAAAGCGATAGAGCAAGCAATTATGCTGTGATAGTTCATTCGGGTGTTGCGGTTCACCATATTGAGCCAAATACTGCGGCGATGCACAAACCACCCGATCGATTTTCGCAATAAGAAACGCCACCAACGAAGAATCTTCCGGTTCACCATATCGCAAGGCCATATCAACCTTATCATGAAAAAAATCAGCCAAACTGTCGCCGACATTTAACTGTATAGATAACTCGGGATAGGCATCCATCATTTCATCAAGCCAAGGTAATACTATATTTCGCCCTAAGTCAGATGACGTAGATAAACGAATTTCACCGGCTATTTTACCCTGCATTTCATTTAATGAGGCTTTACCTTTCTCTAATGCCGCTAACGCCTCAGTACAATGCACTAAATAGCGTTCACCTTCAGCAGTAATACGTAACTTACGTGTCGAGCGAATAAAGAGTTGCACGCCGAGTTGTTTTTCTAGACGTTTTAACGCCGCGCTCGCAGCAGCGGGGCTCATATCCAACTGCAATGCAGCTGCGGTGATATTGCATGTTTGCGCTGTTCGCACAAAAAGTGTGAGATCTTGAATATTCATTATCAAATATTTTTTGAAACTGTAAGTTATATTACCATCTTTTTAGAATAGCAATAATCAGGGATAATGTCCTCACTCACTAAGTGAACGGCCAATGAAAGGTAACGAGAATATGACAAGCACTCTCACGATTGTTGCAAACATCGAAGCGAAAGCAGATAAAATTGAATTCGTAAAAACAGAGCTATTAAAATTGATTGAGCCGACACGACTTGAAGAAGGTTGCATCCAGTACGACTTGCATCAAGACAATAATAACCCGGCGTTATTTACTTTCGTTGAAAATTGGGTGAGTAATGAGTTATTACAACAACACCTCAATAGCCCACATTTAAAAATGTATGTGCAAGCAACCGAAGGGGCTGTCGCGAGTTTCACATTAAATGAAATAACGAAAATCGCATAACAAATAAAAATTCATTAATATTCACTATTATCGATATTACTAATAAAAATTTATCATTAAGGTTCGGCTATGACACATCAAATTATCCAAGATCTCAGTAATCGTTACACTACCAAAAAATTCGATGCTTCAAAAAGAATACCGCAAGACGAACTTGCAGTGATCATGGAAGCCATGCGCTTGTCTGCATCATCAATAAACTCACAACCGTGGAAGTTTATTGTTATCGAAAGCGATGCAGCAAAGCAACGTATGCACAATACCTTTGCCAATAAATTTCAATTTAACCAACCGCATATTATGAGTGCATCACACATTATCATTTTTGCCCATAACCCAGCGTATACCCGTGCAGACTATGAAGCAGTGATAGATAAAGGTATTGCTGATAAACGCACAAAGCCAGAAGATAAAGAAAGTGCCTTCGGGGCATTTGCGTTTGTTGAATTAAACACAGGTGAAGATGGCGATACATCAGCTTGGACTAAAGCACAGACTTACCTAGCGCTTGGTAATACCATGCATACGCTGGCTCGTCTGAATATTGATTCTACACCGATGGAAGGCATTGATACGGAATTAGTAAGCAAAGAATTTGCTGTAGAGTTAGATGGTTACGTTACTGATGTAGCACTAGCAATTGGTTACCGTGATGCAGAAAATGATTATAACATTGCGCCACCTAAATCACGCTTAGCAATGGAAGATGTGCTCGTTAAGATATGACCGTTAAAATAAATAACTAAGTTGTAATCGCTGATGATGACGATGAAGAACTGCCGCAATATCGACCCATACGTGCATTTGTGCGTATGGGTACTATTTATTTAAGTCTTATGTATATAAGTGCTATATGTATTAATGCTATGCGGATAAAAATGGTGTCCCAGAGAAGATTCGAACTTCCGACCTAGCGCTTAGGAGGCGCTTGCTCTTCCAGCTGAGCTACAAGGACATTTCGTAATATGTATTATATATAAAATAAAACAAAATAGAAGTCTGATCGCCTCTTCCAAAACATTAAAACGCTAAATATTAGCAATTAACTTCAAGGATCACACAACTTCTAATACCGTAATAGGTACGAATTGCAACCATATAGACTCCATCCTATTTAATCACTTATACCTAGTCAATCTTTAGCCGTGGTATGGTAGCGCAAGCCAGCAACACTAAAGAATGATCATTGATGTTTAAAAAAGAAGGGTTTGGTCGCAAATTAAGCCAAATACGAAAAGCGCATAAATTATCGCAGCTTGATTTTATCGCACAATTAGCCAACGCCCATAAAGAATTTAGCGATATTACGCAGACGACCTTGTCGCTATGGGAAAATGGAAAACGAGAACCCTCATTTCTTCGCCGTATCGCCATTGCTCGTTTTTTCGCTGCCGAATATGAGATGGATGAAGCAGAACAAAAATTGATGGATAAAACAAAAATGATCGACCTTGGTCATCGCCCCTCTTTTTATCCGATGGCAATGTCCGGCATTACTAGCGTCAGCTTTTCTGATTTAACAGAGACACAAAGAAACATCGTAAAACAAGGGCATTTG